>NZ_DIIQ01000002.1:245515-584294 GCF_002420785.1 Pseudomonas sp. UBA5666
GGAGGGGGGGGGGGGGAAGTGGTTAAATCTCTGATCGCCCCACAACACCGCCCTTATAAACGCTTACTGACTGATGAGAGCAAAAGTCGAAACGAGTGCTAAAAACGGCTCCGGTTTGTCCGCCGACCATATTTGATCCAATAAGTCATTCAGCGCGTGCTGCGTTGAAATCGATCGAAAGCCTCCCGTCGTGCTTTCGTAGACGTACACATAAAAACCTGCCTCAATCGCCCGGGAAACCTGGCGATGCCAATAGAATCTGCCGCCGCTAGGCATGTCGCCTTCCGCAAGGATGAGGTTGTAAAGCTGGGCTATGTAGCCAAAAAGCACTTTTTGGGTAATTTCGCGGAGGGGCAAGATGTGATTAACGTCGGCCGATCGCCAGATCTGATTACGCGCAGCCAGCCGATTACCAGCTTCCGGGATGCTCACGAGTGTGACTTTGTCGTAATACGCCACTGCTGATCGGACATCGTCTACCAACGCGATCTCGAATTCATTGCTGCCAACTGCACTCAACCGATCGTCAACGCGAATCAATCGGTATCCAGGATCCGCGCTGTACCCCACCTGCTCACTGATATCACGCCACCCCTGGGCCGCAACAAGAGAAGCGTAAAGAGCGGAATTATTTGCCGTGTGGGTGAGTCGCCCCCGCAGGTCAGCGCACGGTTCAGTGAAGGTCATGGCTGTACTCAATGAAAATGATTGCTCCATTGAACATCACACAATCGGATGCTTCAAGACCCTACAATAGTTCTCGACGAACAGAGTTTTGCTGACCGGGACAAGAAGCAAATGGCGTGTAAACCCAGTTTCTATGCGCGAGCGCACGCACCCCAAGGTTGTCTAACGTCCGCTATGGGTCGAAAGCGGCTGATCGTGACTGACCGCAATCGACCCAAAGCTGCCGTTCGTTTGAGGGAATATGTCGGCCATAAGCGGACATATCGGACAATGATGTGGAGCTGCTCCCGTCACTTACGCATCTACTTCGTCAAACGCAACGCCTCAAGTACAAGAGCGAAGGCCGGGGAAGGTTGTCTGCGGCTGGGGTAGTAGAGGTGATAGCCAGAATAAGGCTCGCACCAGTCCTCCAGTACCCGGATCAATCGGCCCTCTTCAAGGTAAGGGAAAAACTCGTCTTCGGGCAGGTAGGCGATGCCCAGGCCTCCGACTGCTGCGTCAGCGATATGGGTGGTGGTGTTGAACACCAGTTGCCCGTCAACCCTCACCCTCAATTTCTTGCCTTTGCGCTCGAACTCCCATGCCTCCACTCCCCCGTAGGTGGGAAAACGGATGTCGATACACCTATGCGAAGCAAGGTCGTTAGGATGCTTGGGTGTGGGATGTTCAGTGAAATAGCTGGGGGCGGCAACCACGGCCATACGCAGATCGCCGCCGATCGGCATGGCGATCATGTCTTGCGCTACGGTACCGCCAAACCGCACCCCGGCATCGAAGCGGTCAGCCACGATATCTCGGAAGCCGTAGTTGATATCGAATTCGAGCTTGATGTCTGGATAGGTCGCCAGAAGGGGTATCAGCTTGGGCAGCAAGGTCGTCTTGATGATGTTGTCGCCACAGGTAATACGAATCTTGCCCGCCGGCTTGTCCCGCAATTCGGTCAGCGCATCTAGCTCGGCTTCGATCTCATCGAAACGGTGGCCGATGGTATGCATGAGGCGTTCACCCGCCGCCGTCAGCGAAACACTGCGAGTGGTGCGTGTAAGCAGGCGAATCTGCAACCGGGCCTCCAACGCTGACACAACCTGACTTACCGCAGATTGGGTTACACCCAGGTGTGCTGCCGCGCGGGTGAAACTGCCTTCGCGAGCCACCGTCACGAAGGCTTGTAGGTCGTTGAAATTGTGCCGAGGCATGCGTCAATCCTCTTATTCAGTAGCAGAGGTTATAGCGGCTTTTAGCATTAATTAGCTAATCAAAGTCTCAATCTTTCACGACAATGCTCTAGGCCCTCGTGTGTTTTGCACGCGAGCGGCCCAAGCAATCGTCAGAACACTCGACGATCGATCTTCAACCCGTGAGAGATGACCCAATGAAGAAACTCCTTGTAGCCCTGGGCCTTCTGCTCAGCTCGGTCACAGCCCTCGGAGCCGATATGTCCAACGGTGCAGACAATTTTTTCAAGAGCGACAAGGTGACCATGGAGAAGGTCGCCTTCAAGAACCAGTACCAAATGAAGGTCGTGGGCAACCTCTTCATCCCTAAAGGAGTAGGTATGACCGCCCGAAGCCCGGCAATCATTGTTGGCCATCCCATGGGCGCGGTTAAGGAGCAGAGTTCCAACCTGTACGCCCAGAAACTGGCGGAGCGAGGCTTCGTGACCCTGGCGTTAGATCTGTCGTTCTGGGGCGAGAGCGAGGGCAGCCCACGTAACGCCGTTCTCCCAGACCTCTACGCAGAAGACTTCAGTGCGGCTGTCGATTATCTCGGAACTCGGGCGTTCGTAGATCGGCAGCGCATCGGCGTGCTGGGCATCTGTGGCAGCGGCAGCTTCGCGATAAGTGCGGCCAAGATCGATCCGCGAATGAAGGCTATCGCAACGGTCAGCATGTATGACATGGGCGCCGCCAATCGCAACGGCCTCAAGCATTCGCAAACTCTGGAGCAACGCAAGCAAGCAATCTCAGCAGCAGCCGAGCAGCGCTATGTGGAGTTCGCCGGCGGCAAGACTCAGTACACCAGCGGCACCGTGCACGAGCTGAGGGACGATACCAATCCGATCCAGCGCGAGTTCTTCGACTTCTACCGCACGCCTCGTGGTGAGTACACGCCGGCAGGTTCCAGCTCCGAGCTGACCACCCACCCAACGCTGACGAGCAACATCAAGTTCATGAACTTCTATCCGTTCGCGGATATCGAGACCATCTCCCCTCGCCCGATGCTGTTCATCGCTGGCGAGAACGCCCATTCGCGCGAATTCAGTGAGGAGGCATTCCGCCTGGCTGGTGAGCCCAAGGAACTCTACATCGTCCCCAGCGCCGGACACGTCGACCTGTATGACCGGGTGAAACTCATTCCTTTCGAAAAGCTCACCCAGTTCTTCCAAAACGGCCTGAAGTGATCCGGTGGGCACCATGAATACCTCATTTACTGTTCACGCTGACCAGCCACTGTCCCGCCCTAGTCACTGGGGCGGGGTGTTGGCGATGACGCTCTGCGTCTTTGCCCTGATCGCCTCGGAGTTCATGCCTGTCAGTCTGCTGACACCGTTGGCAGTCGATCTGCATGTCAGCGAAGGAGCGGCAGGGCAAGGCATCGCGATCTCCGGTGCCTTTGCCGTGCTGACCAGCCTGTCGATCACCTGGCTAGCCAGAAGCATGGATCGCAAAACGCTCCTTCTTATCCTTACGAGCCTTATGGCGATATCCGGCGCTGTTGTAGCGCTCGCACCGAGCTTCACCCTCTACATGGTCGGACGAGCGTTGATTGGTGTTGTCATCGGCGGATTCTGGTCTATGTCAGCGGCAACGGCGATGCGCCTGGTGCCAGATGATCAGGTGCCCAAGGCGCTGGCTGTTTTCAACGGCGGTAATGCGCTGGCCACGGTGATCGCGGCGCCACTAGGCAGCTATCTGGGGTCGGTGGTCGGCTGGCGCGGCGCGTTTCTCTGCCTGGTGCCGGTAGCGGTCATCGCACTGGTCTGGCAATGGTTCAGCCTGCCCAGCATGCCGGCCCAGGTGCGCAAGCGAGGTGCGGCCAACGTTTTCAGGCTGCTTGGGACTCGTTCGGTGTCCTTCGGCATCGCGGCTTGCGGCGCCTTCTTCATGGGGCAGTTCGCGCTGTTCACCTACCTCAGGCCGTTCCTGGAAACGGTGACGAAGGTTGACGCCACAATGCTGTCGCTGCTCTTGCTGGTGATTGGCGTTGCCGGCTTGGGGGGGACGTTGTTGATCGGCGCCCTGCTGAAGAAGGGACTGTACCGCACGTTGATAGCTATTCCGCTGCTGATGGCGGTGATTGCCCTCTCGCTGATCCCAGTTGGCAGCGCAGTAGTGCCGGTGGCGATCCTGCTGGGCCTGTGGGGACTGATGGCCACGGCAGCGCCTGTGGGCTGGTGGAGCTGGGTCGCTCAGGCGATGCCCAACGACGCCGAGGCCGGTGGTGGGTTGATGGTGGCAGTGGTGCAATTTGCCATCGCCTCGGGTTCGATGTTGGGGGGCTGGCTGTTTGACCACAGCGGCTACCAGAGCACCTTTACTACCAGTGCGGCCATTCTATTGATTGGTGCGGCTATGACACTCATGGCCATGCGTGTACAACCAGGCCGAAGTCAGGATTCTCCATGATCAGCCTGCATTTGTGCCGTGCGGGCATCTGGCTCTGCCTGCTGCTGATGCTCAGTGGCTACGTAATTGCGGCGCCTAAGCCGAAGGAGAAACTTATGTGGATGACCATTGGTGACAAGCGCTTCGCTATTACCTTGGACGATAATGAAAGCGCACGGGCACTCGCTCAGTTATTGCCCTTGACTCTGGACATGACCGAACTCAACGCCAATGAGAAGTACGCGACCTTGCCGCAGCGGCTTCCTACCCGTGCGGCGAGGCCTGGCACCATCCGCAATGGAGATCTGATGCTATACGGCAACGATACGCTGGTGATCTTCTACCAAACGTTTGAGTCAATCTACGCCTACTCCCACCTGGGACGAGTTGATAGCCCCGATCAGCTTATCGAGACTCTGGGGAAGGGGAATGTGTCCGTTCACTTCTCTATGGACTAGGTGGTGCATCGCTAGACCTGATGAGTGTCTGATACAAGCCGTTTGCTGTCCTCCACGAACGGCAGCTATGGGTCGAAAGCGACCAGTCGGGAATGACCGCCTTCGACCCGAAGCTGCCCTTCACGAAGGGCAACAATCTGCCAATAGCAGTCATTCAGGCCGATTACAAAGGGATTTCATTCAGCTTGATCCACATTTTTCATGGCGGCTTTCATACTCTCAAAATATCGCTTTTCGAGTATACCCAGAGCCTTAAACGCCTTGACCCGCTTAGTCGGATCGTCAATGTCTAAGTTTTCGCCAGCCTTATCCAACTCAGCATGCGCAAAGTCAGCAAATTTATCGATGATTTCGGGCATCGTCATTAACATACTTGCGTCGTATTGCTGCAACGCTTTGGACGTGAAATAAGATCTCACAGCATGCGCCCGCTCCGAAACTTTTGAGCTCCATATCAGCTGCGCGAGACCGACGCCTTGCTGAATTCCTCCAAGCATTACTTCAATAAACTGTATCAGGCCGACGTGGCTAATCATGAGCTCAGCAGAATCATGATATTTTGTGTTAACCAACACATTTTTTAGCCGCCGATCTGCTGTCACGAAAATAGCTTTTTCGCCCTTTTCAAATTCGCTACTGAGCACTGAGACCTGAATAGCATCATGCTCAATCAGCAAAGGCGTTTTACCATGTGACAGGGAATTTGCATACGCCCGTTCCATGATGCTGTAGAGCTCTGAAAATACAGTGTTTTTAGGTATTGAAACGACCTCAAAACCTTGTTTGATCAACCAGGTCCTAAGCTTGGACTCATTGCTGAACGGAGCATACCGAGCTAGATAGTCCGGGAACGTGATCTCCGGGTTATTGGCGATCCAATTAGCGTAGCCAGCAATGAATACGTTCGTGTTTGTAGAACCGCTGTACATTGCATCGCTCATGGCGATGGCTTTGAAGTCATCGCCAGCCTCTCTGAAATAAGCTTCCGCTTTGGCCTTATGATTAATTATTTCATTGAGATAAACGTCTGCCACTAGGAGCTTTAGACTAACTGCTGCGGAGCTGGAGGCTTCCTTGAGCTTCGCAATAGCCTGTTTATAGAGTGTGGTGTAGGCATGCCCTTCCGCAATAATCGGGAGCACAACGCTGGCGTCGAAGTAAATCTTCCTCGGCAGGATAGCCTTGCTCAGCAGGATCGAATGAGGGGACTTGAATGCCAGTTCGATCGCAAAGCTCAATCGTCCCAACTCGGAAAGGATTTCGGCCTCCTCAACGGTCGGATGGGCAAACTGATTCTGAAGCACTCGCAGCAGCCGTTCTTTGTCAAACGTGAAGATGTCATGGGCACACTCGTTCATTAGCGATGCCACCGATATGGCCTCAGGCACTCGCCCTGCGGAAAATGCTACGCCTAAGTCCCACCCACGGCGATTAATAATACCGTCAAAGAATCGACCGATTACGGTGCGTACGTTCTCAGGCACATCCCAGCCTTCCGACACGTAAGCTCGGCTGACAGTACTTTCAACCAATCGGGCCATCACAGTACCCAAGAGATCTGACTCTTCTTGATCCCCAACCCACACATATGTGTCGTCAGCTTGATAGGCACAAAGACCAGAGTCCATTAATGAACTCAATGCGGATTCCAGTAGGTAGATTACCTCCCCACTGTTGACGCCGAGCGTGAGCCGCATTTTCTCGGTTAGCTCAGCGATACTGATAGACTGTGGAGCGCATTCTTGAAGAAGGGCGGATACGACTCCTTCTGCCACCGCAACTCTCAGAGCCTTAGAAGATCCTGCGTGTGCCCTAGCATAGCATGTGGCCAAAAATTGCTTGGTGAAGCTGAACGGAGAGTTCTTGGCTGCTTCGGCTGTAAGGCCATCCTTGGCGCTATTAAACTGCGCCAATCCAGACCATAAGGCCGCGTGATTATCTTTGGCGTCATACCTCACAACCTCAATATTCAAGTGGTGGGCCTTTTGGACGAATTCTGAGTCTATGTCGGAGGGGAGCAAAGCCAAATGTCGGCCAGCTGAGGAGCTTCCGAATTTTTTATCAAGCTCACCAAATACGTGGCGGATGGCTGGATCGTAGAAGGAAAAGCCAAGAAACAGGACGTTTCTGTGCGAAAAACATGTGCGCAGCAATTCCAGATACGTCTCATCCTTTAACAAGTTCTCAAAGTGCTGCTTGGATAATACTATGCATTCCGGGTGCTCGACAGCGCCATGGATTCTCGCAACGAATTGCTTTTCTTCCCACTGAGCCTGTTTAAAAGATGCGTCCCCGTACTTGTAGTCTCTTGGACGTTTACCTTTGGCGGTCCCGATGGCTTGAAGAATACTCTCATCAAAGTTTGTCGTGAGACACCCTTTAAATGGAATGCTTGCTACGTCAGAGATTGCGTTCGCATCGTATTCTGACAATAGACTGGATATCAAATTGTACTTGTCGCCTGTATTCATGTCATCGCTCAACATGAAATAGTCTACTGCGGTGGTGAGATCGCCTTTTTCAGCGCGCTTTGTCATCATGTCAGCTGTGGCGGAATCGAAAGGCCTGACGCCCGCGGCGAGGTCACGAATAAGTCCCCGCCACGTAGGTAAACCCGCTTTGACCGATACACCTGCCCCTGTGAATAGGATCGGATCAGTAGCCTTTTGAAAGAATTTTTTCAAAGCTTCAGCGATGACATCGGACATGTACTTCAATCTCCCTTTGACGCTCAGACTTCCTGACGAATCTGATTATTGGCGAATGCCGAGCCCTGATCAGATGGTGTTTACCTGACTGTCAAAGCCTGCTTATTGGCACAATCATGTCACAGGGTATTGGCAATTTGCCATCACTTGAGGTGATTTTTATGACACTAGTCTCCTGACTTGCATCCGCACGACCGTGAGTGCCATAACATCACTTTCCCACCACAGGATCGACTGCGGCGTATCTGAGCGGGCGGAGCCCCCCACTGCTGCCCGCCAGTTGTGTCTAAGAAATCCGGGGTAATGCAGTATTCCCCATTCAGTGAGTCGCGTCGGTTAGCCCACCGCTGTTCAGGAACTGGAAACTCATTGCTGCTTGATGGCAAGGTAGTTTTAGTTGCTCGACATGCCTGAAGGTTTCGTAGAGTGAAATCATGCTTCCTTGCGACATGAACTCAAGCGGAGAGCCCCCTGCAAAGAAATCATTTTCGTTCTTGAGTCGCGGAAAGCTGCGCACGTTTGCCTGGTTGGTAAAAATCGTTCGCAATGTGGCATGGATGCCCAACACCAAACCTATGCGCTGTTGCTGATCTCGATCCAGTCGGCGACACTGGTGACCATCTGCTATCACGCGCCGGTATGTCGAAAGGGAAATGCGAAGGATCTTGCACGCTTGCGCGGGCGTTGCCTCCCAAGCGCTGATAATTCGCAATGCCACCCTCAAGCCGACCGAGGATTGCTCTGGGGACAGACGCATACTGCTCACCATAACCTTATCGATCTGTATCGACAGTCTACTCCGCTGAGCGCTCTGAGATCATTCTCAGCCGAAGGCTCTGCGTCAGGTGGCCTCTGCGCCAAAATCAATCGATATGGTCTTCAGCTTTTTCTTCCAGGTGTTTAGGGCTGGTCAAAAGAAGGGGCAGCAGCTTGGGCTATGTTAATCTGTCTCTCAAAGCGCCTGATCAAGCCACTGAAAATTTCTTGGCGTGCCGGTGTACCTGCCCCCAGAGAATGACGTAGTCCGCAACAGCTAGTCGAACCTCAACCTACCGAAGGCCCACCTCACCCTTGTTGAGCTGCTCATCTAGTTCAGGACCTGAGAGATGCTGCAAGTGTTTGTCGTCATGGCCAAAGTTCCATCAGCGCTGCGTCGAGGCCACAGGCTAAAAATCTCCTGGCAGCGAATCGATCTCCGGATTATCGGAGTGAGTGCCATGGCTCACAAAAACTCGGTCTTGAGAGGTCTCTACCCGCACCGCTTTCACGGCGTGCACGATGATCGAATCCATCACGAGCCTCAGTGAGGTCTCCCTTTCACGTTTATACAACCAGTTAGGTTCGAAGCCAGTGAATTCCGCTTCCTTCCTCTCGATTGGTTTTTCCGGCTGACTGACGTGGATGGAGTAAGACGGGTAGCTATCCTCCGTCTCTGGATCAAAGTCAATCAGATCTGCCCTGACACGGGTGCCACTCGGGTATTGCAACGGTTCGACAAGGGAGGCCTTGTGGAAAAGAACGACATTTTCACCCACACCGTCTTGGACTGAAGGAAAAACGATACCGTCCAGCGATGGCTCATCGAGCGATGCGAGATAGTCGGCAACCGCCTGGGTCATCAAATACTCGCGGTCTTGCTCGTTTGGCATGACAGGCATAGTCAGCAGCTTGGTCAGCGTTCTCAGAAAAGCGACGCGCTCTACTTCTTGCGCATACTCTGGATCGAAAAGACTACCTTTGCAGGTGATCGACTCCAGAGTTCGCAGATCCAGCAACCGAAGTGGGCGAGTGAAAAGAAAATGAGCAACAACGACATTGCTACCAACCGCAGGCCGGATCTCTGCAAGAGCAGAACCCGCATCCTTGGCACCATAGAAAACTGAGATGCCAGAGGCATTCATGCGGTTGGCGCGAGCGATAGAGCCGTCAGGTGGGCCAAGCTCTTGCACCGGGTTCTCTAAGGCTTTTTTTAGGGCGCTCTGACTTTGAAACTCTCTCGCCCGATATACCCCCTGAAGCTCACTTTCTGGGCCTGCGTCGATGATCGCGACACCGCCGTGATAAGTCCTAGCTTGGTCTAGCCCGGCGAAGACACTTTGGAATAGCTTAAGCACATCTCGGTTGCAAAGCCTGCTTTCGTATTTCAGCGCGGATTCCAGTCGACGCCACTGGAAATGCCAATGCATGCTACTGGCACCAGCCCTTTCGTAGTAGGAGCCAGGATCGAACTCATCCTCACCTTCCCAAGGATCGCCAGGGGAGTATGACCCGTGTCGCTCACTCAAAATTGAGAGTAGGTCCTCACCCACTTCAGTTTCGCAGCATGTGATCTCGATGATGACATCAAGGACAGGTTGGCCATTTCGGGTCCAGAAATAGTCAATCTCGCGATCTTTAATGAGTGCAAACTCATAATCGCTTGGGTCAGATGGGGTACGCTCGAAATGGTTCTCGAACGCCTCCTCGACGAGATCCGCAAGCTCAAAAATGGAGATGCAGGGAACGGCAGCTTCATGACAATAGCTGCAGACCTTCTCTTTTTTGCTATCAATCACTTGGTGCAGAAAACCTTCTGCCACGCACGATGCGCAGACCTGATTGCATTCATCATCATGCTCGCGCATCGCGGGCCACTCTCCTGTGTGTGATAGATCCAAAGGGCTTGGTTAGAGTATCTATGCTGGTAGCGCAGCCCCCAACAGAAAGACCTGAAGCGTGTCGTAAGGCACTAGACTATTGCGATAGCTATCGCCCTGATGCTCCTCACTGTCCGGGCATCGCTCCGCCGGCTACCCGGACAATGGTCGCGCGCGCCCCAGAAACTGAAGCGGTCACGACCGAATGAGGTGACTGTTAAAACCCGACCCGCTGACGAGCCTCTTCGCGTGCGCGTAGCTGAATCTCAAGCGTCGCTTGGATCTCGGTATACAACTGAGCCTGTTCGTTATCACGGTCAGCTACAGTCACAACCAGCGCGTATGGTTCTTTATCCAACACATCCTGGTGATTCCAATCGCGGTCTTGGCGAGTCACTACGACGAACCACTTCTCTTTGGGATTACGCTGCCTGAAGGTCCATTTCGACGACTGAACAGTACCCCGGCTTCTTTGCTGAGAGCTGATGTCGCGGTTACCTGTGGCGTCGTCCTGCCGAGACTCCGCTTCCTTCTGCGTGTCCTTGTTGAAGAAGGCTTGAACCTCATCAAGCGAAGTCCCTTTGACCAAGCGATAGCTGATCTGCGTGGCGAGATACTCGAGGCGGGTCGTCCGCACGGCAGGGGAGTAAGCGAGCGTTACGGTGAGCTCTCGAGTGCCTCGGGCGCTTCGAAGATAGGAGGCAGGCAGAGGTAACTCGTAAAACTGACATGAGTCCTTTTCAATGGTCTCCTCGCACATGAGAACCACGCAGTTGTCCGAAGAGCGGAACAGATCACCTTCGTTCACCAACCCGTAACCGCTCACTTCGCGAGCGATCTCTCGATGGAGAGTTGCCTTATTATCCTTGTAACTCTGTGCCATCTCCTCCGGGAAGGTGCTCTCAACTTCTCTGGGCAGCGCTGCATGATTCACCAGCATGGCCCTCAGCAGATTAGCGGAGGCGTCCGGATATTCGTTTAGCAGGCGGCCACCCAGGTGCGTGATGTAGGGTGCCGAGAAACTGGTTCCACTGGTTTCCTTGAACAGGGTACGGCCCTGGAACTCGTGATTCATGGTCAGGACACCTAATCCTTTCATGTCCGCTCGCCACTGATAATCACGTAGGTGCACCGGGCAGGCCAAATTACCACCCGGAGCGACTAGATCAGGCTTGAACGCACCTTTGACAGACGGGCCGTGCCGCGTGAATGGCGAAGGTTGGTTTTCGCAAGCAGGGCTTAGCTGAGAGATTTCTGGGTAACGTTGACTGTCAAAAGTCGCATCATGTCGGGCAACACTTCCCACCGTCAGCACATTCAACGCAGGGGCCGGATCGATGATCACGCTACGTTCGTGCAGAAGGTAGTCAGGGTACTCGTCACGCCAGCTGTTCAGGGGAACGGCTGGGTCTTCGGAACCGGAAAAATTACCGGTGGACACTACGAACAGCACGTTGTGTTTGCGAGCAAGCACATCGAGGATGTACGCCAACCCTCTGACATGAGAGCCATCGTAGGGAGCATTGGTGTTACCCAACGATAGATTGAAAATCCTGCAGCCCAGTCCGACGAAGTGCTCCACGGCCTCCGTCAGCGTTGCTTCGACGGTTTGCTCGTCATACACAGCGTGATTTCTATCCGGACACTTGCGCATGACCTTACCGTTGTAGAGCCAAAATTCGGGTCGCCAGTAATTACCTCGGTCACAGGCTTCCACATCCCCATACAGAGCGATGCCCGCTACAGCTGTGCCATGGCCTACCTCGTCGAACTCGTCCTGATCTGCCACAAAGGACGCGCTCTCGCCAATGGCCATTTTGAGCAGCGGGTGACCTGTGTTGATACCACTGTCCAGAATGCAGACACGTGCCGCATCTTTATGTGGTCGTGGGATATCCAACGGAAGCTCCGCAATATCACGGTTAAGTTGGGGATAGGTGATGCCGGTCTGTGGAATGAGGTCTACCATTCGCACATCGCTATGATCCAAAAGCATTGCTGCTTGAGCTGCATTCACTTCGACTCGGTACATCACCAGGCTGTCAAAGTTGAGCTTGTGGATGGTCGCAATTTTCGACTCTTCGAGCCATTTTTCAAAGGCAGCGCAGAGGCGAAGGCGCATAGGGCTGTTGCTAATCTGGTGCGGCCATAGCTCAACGTCGAGTTTGAAGGTATCGCCATCAGGCAACCCGACGTTCCGCAATGCCCAGCTCTTACGATCATCGGCAGACCAAGCATCAATGCCCTCAATCGCCTCCAGGATCTGTTTGTAAGTAAGCTCTTCACCCGCCATACCAAGCTTGTTCAGGTGATCCTGAAATATAGCCAGGCCTGCCTCGGTTGCGAAGACCACGCAGATCTGCTTACCCTCTTGGCTGATGAATTCCAAGCCGTGCTTTTGGAGGCTGTCGAACGTCATCGCACCGTCATAGCGGAGCTTGAGAACAAAGGGAGAGTTCTCCGCAGACCGCAGTTGCTTACGTGCAATGCCTTCCGCAGTCGCAAAGTAGCCGTTTAGCTTCTGACCGTGACCTTGCAAGTCCTCGCGTTTTTTGAACTGGGGTGGCGGCTTCGTCCGTCGTTGATTATCCCGGTTCTCACGAGCGAAGCTCAGGTGCTTATAGGTCGCCAATTGATCATCCTTGAAAGCTACGGATTAGTGTTTTCGCAGCCCCTCACGCACCAAGGCGTTACGCAACTCTTTGATGGTGAGGAACTCTTGATTCCGCAATATCATACGCTTTACGGCACGCCTTACAACACGCTCAACGTCTGCGCCACTTTTGCCATCAAACTCTGCAAGCATTTCAACGTCATCTAGCTCGAACTGGCGGCGAATACCTCGCAACTTGAGTTTCAATAATGATTCAAGCTGTTTTCGGTCTGGCAACGGGAACTCAATAGCGTCATCAAACCGGCGCCAAATTGCTGAATCCAGGATATTTTCATGATTTGTCGCGGCGAGGATCAAGCTTTGACCATCGTAGGCATCCATCATTTGCAAAACCGCATTCACAACTCGACGAAGTTCACCATGCTCTGAACCATCGCTGCGCTCTTTACCAATGGCGTCAAACTCATCAAAAAGAACAACCATTTGATGCTTTGAAATAAACTCAAAGACCTTTCTTAAGTTAGCAGCTGTCTCGCCCAGAAAAGACGAAACTAATGCGTCCAGTCGTACAATTGCCAACGGACGATCGAGTTCGAAAGCTATGACTTCGGCTGCAAGAGTTTTACCGCAACCTGGTGGTCCGAAGAAGATCACCTTACCAGAAGGCTTCATCCCATAACTACGAAGGACATCGGCTCGGCGATGCTCTTCCAGCATCTCCTCGATCATAATCGAACTGCTTTCTGGAAGTATTATCTCTTCTAGCGACCGTTTTGGCGTGCTGATATCGAGTAAGGGCAAGCCCCGTTCTTTGTCGACAGGGATTTCGGCAGAAAATTGCGGCTTGCGAGCAGATTTAACATGCATATCACCACCATAGAGGATCTGTTCTAAGTCATTTGCCAGCAAGTGATGCTGCTTTTGCCGCTCTTCTTCAATTATCGCTTCGGAGGCACGACGAAACGCCGCAGGGTCTCCGAGAGTACCTGCTTTAAATAGTTGCCGAAGAATCTTGCCATTAGCCATTTAACATGTCCTGCATTTAGGTTGTTTCTCAGAGCGGTCAACTCATGAAACTAATTCTTGCCCTAAGCAGTACAACTAACAGGCTGAATCAATAAGAGCTAACATATTTGGACTCCCTTCCAAAAATTTGGTTATTAAGTGCAAAAACTCTTACACTAACGTCTATGTAGAGTATCGCTTATGGTGGCTATTTGTCCAGTACTGCCAGCAGAGACATAAGAGTTTTCGAGTTCAATCGACGAATGGTGCCAATTGCTGCAACCTGCCGTTGATGCGGCACATGCGGTTGCTGGCCCACAGCCCGAACTAGAATTGGCACATTCGAATACAGAAAATCGTACAGCTTGCGATTCGGAGGTATTCCGGTCTGGGCCTTTCCTAGGAGCCAAGTGAATTGGAGGCCCATTAGCATAGGCGCTACGGGTCATCAGTAGGCTCCTGGTACCGGCTGGACAAGCTGATCACCACGCCCTGAGTAAGCGAGGATGATGCGATTGTGACGGAGCTCCAGCGGATCTAATGCGCTCTGAATCATCCACTCTACCGATGGGCCCACGCGTCGTCCTTGGCCGGCGTAGTAAAATGCAGCTCTTCGGAACCGAAGCGGAGGCGTTACAGATGAGCAAGCCAATGCCAGTTATCGTGAAGTGCCAAGACCCTGGAGACGATACCGGTGATGTCATCGTCGAGCTTCCTACAGAAATCTTGGAGGAAATCGGCCTCACTGTCGGAGACGAACTCAGCATTGAGCTCATTGAAGGTTTGATCGTGCTGAAACCCGTTCGGGCAATGGGACACGCACGATGAGAACAGTAGAGCCCTATCTAAACAGAGGTGGCTTCGATCGCAGCTCAATCCGTACCCAAGCTGCGAGTTTTCCCAACTGATTTGGACACGGCCGCCAGTGCAAAGCAGCGGCCGCAGAGACTGGCGAGCTGTCGATAAGCAGACTCTCATGCGCTGGCGTGAGGCCATTCATGCCAGAGGCTTCTTAGCCTTGTCGAGGCAGCGTAGCGGTAGACGCAGCGTCACCGCGCAGCCATCTGAAGTATTTAATCAGCAAGCCAGCTATCGACTATTTCGGTACCGTATTCTGCTTTCCAGGCTTTCAGCAGCCTATGATTTCCGCCTTTAGTTTCAATAACCTCGCCGGTGTGGGGATTCGTGTATCGCTTGACCTCTCGTGCTTTGCGCTTTGGCTTCTCCCCGATTGGTGCGGGCGCACGTCGCGTCATGGCCTGTGGATCCAAGATGGCTACGATGTGATGCAAGCTGAAGCCATACCCTGCCAAGAGTTCGCGAAGCTTTTGTTCAAACTCGATTTCACGCTTCAACCCTTGGTCGTTCTTGAGCGACTCCAGCTCAGCCAATTGAGCGGCCAGTTGCTGTTCCAACGCACGAAATTCTGCTAGGCGGGACATTTGCTACTCCTTTTCATCGATGAGCTATTATCAAATGTTGGACAAGATCACGTCCAGCTTGCTGACATTATTATCTATGGAGATGGCGGAAATGAGTAAACCGCAGGACAGGACGATTTCTCAGAGACCAGACGGGACATGGGAAAATAAGCGCAATGATGCCGAAAGAGCATCAAGTGTCCATGATACTCAAGCGCAAGCACAGGAGGCCGCAAGAGACATGTTAAAAAATCAGGGTGGTGGAGAGCTTACCACCAAAGGCCGAGATGGAAAGATTCGTGCAAAAGATACAATTGCCCCAGGTAACGATCCGCGTAATATCAAAGGATAGGACAATTGCCTCAAGGCTTAGCGCCTTGAGGCAATCCAGCCTGAACCATCCACATTTTTAGAGCTGACTTAGCACTATCACGCTTGAGCCCAAGCAGGTTTCCAAGTGACTTCCAGCAAACTAATTCGCCATTGGCTTGCAACCACTTCACAGCAGATTCAACTTCTTCGTAAGAATGACTAACCGCGGCGGTGTTCAAATGCTCGTCTATCACAGACATCACCCAGAAGGGCACCTCACTATAAGTTTCTGAAAACCTAGAACGCGTGAATCCAGCCTCAGAACATACCTCGCAAAAGCGCTCTGGCCATTTCTTCAGCAACCAGACCACTGTCAACATCAAATTTAGGCGAAATTGAGCGCTTTGATACTCAAAGTCCTTGCCCTTATCGGGCGACAGTGGCAGATGGAGCAAGATACCAAGTTCGTGTCGAAGCCGTCCGCCATTGCGACCACCTAAAGCGCCTACAATTGCGCGGACACCCTTGAATAGGAGAAACTCGTTTCCACCTGCCAGGTCAAGGTAGTGTTTTTGATCACAAGAAAGGGTTAGTAATAGGTCGGCATAGCCATCTACCAATGATGAACTTGCATCCACTACAGGAACGGTAATCATAGAAAAATCAAAATGGCAATGATGGCAGAATCTTCCAGCCTCCCGCTTCACATTCTTGAAGCGTCCCATCCCATGCTGATGAAAGACTATCGGTGCTTGGCAGTTAGGACAATACTCATAAAGACTGCAACGGTGCAACTCACACATAGCGGCAAGAGATGTACGCCATAACTTTCGATAATAAGGGAAATCATCACAGCTGAGGCATGCTGGACAGAATTGCATACCCGGACGCTTCCGAGTTCGATGATAGATTCCCGCAGGCATCAACCATGGTGCATCTCCATTAATCGGTAGATGCTCGTATAGGCGACCTTCGTATGAAGTCAAGCACAGACTCGTCACCCGTTTCAAAGTCTGCCCGGTTGCTTTAGCAACAGTATTGAGCAGGCCTTGGGGCGGGTGCCGATCAATGTCGCGGGTCCATATTTGCCCATGATATTGCAAAAGAGAGTAGTAAAAAGTGTGTACGGGGAGCCCATTTTCAAGTGCAAGACGGACAAGCCAAGACGAGAGAATTTCGCCTGGCCTGGGATGCGTATGAAGCGGCAACATTAAATTTCCGACAGACTATTTTTTCGGTCACTTGGCGAGACATACTTGCAATCAATAACGGCTTGAATAGTAATTTTTTCTTCGCCGTTCATGATGGCCCGCTGCGCCAATTGCTTCAACAGCTCTGCCAGTTCGCCAATCGTGCCCTCACACTTAGCATAAAGAATTGTCGCCAACTCCTTATCATGGAGATTCGATGCTTCTCGCAATGGGAGAGTACGCTCAAAAGACATCAAAAGCTGCCTGAATGCCTTATCGCATTTCCACTTGGGAATCACTGCAGTTCGAAATCTATTTTCTATCTGCTCATCGATTCGCATAATGCGCGGAAGCCGTGCATCACCACAGGCAACAATTGAGATCCTTAGTGTATTACTGAGATATTTCAACGATGTGAGCACCTGATGCTGCTTGATAGACCCCACGACTGCAAGATTATGCAGCTCATCAATAATTAACACTTTGACCTGAATGCTGCGCATTACTGAGATTACACGACTTTTTTGGGCCTCAACTGAACCTGGTATGGACTTCTCATAAAGCGCTCTCAGTATCTCGGCGTAAAGTCCTCCCTCTGAAGGAGTACCAGGACACTCGACATAAAGCACTGGGACAATAATGTGCTCGCCCTCTGGGTTTTCATCCACAGGGTGGCGTAAATAGAACTCTCGACAAATACTTGACTTACCGTTATTAGTCCGCCCGACAATTGAAAGGTTAGGCATACGATCAACGCGCGGGTAAACTAATAGCTCTTCGAGTTCGTCAATGATTTCCTGAGCACGCGGGTATCCGAACCAGCGCCGCTCTCTCATCCACTTGATACGCGCATCTTGAGAGCGATCTACAATCGAAGCAGTTTTGGGTTGAAGATGTGGATAGCTCATTGCGCGCTCCTAGTGAATTTCATCAAACGGTAGGATGACTTCATCATCTTCGCTCGCAGCTGCCTCGTGATTATCGGCAACTTCGACAACAGTTTTTGAAGCTCCGTGTGCTTCAGCCCAAGATCTCCTGCGTTCTGACATACGACGCTTTCGTTTGTCAGCAGCGCGTTGCTGCTTTGCTAAACCTGTTTTTTCGATAGCTCTCGCCTCAATTTCACGCATCATCTCATAGCCAGCAAAAATCATATCTTCGTCTATTTCTAAAGATGGATCATCTTTGAGTCGGTTCCGGCAAGCGTTCAATTCCCACAAGCTTATGGCTGGGCGACTCCCATTGGCGTATGGGATGGGATGATAAGCCATGCCCTCGTCATCATAGAAATAGATAACACTTAAATTACGTGGATCGTATGCAAAAATATATTTCTTACTTTTTTTGGACGCCCCATCCTTGATACCGATATAGGAACGCAGTACTGGAGCGTAGTAATGGATGTGATTGATTGTCACGCCGCTTTTCTGAATAGATCGATTTTCAAAAGGCATGAAGTCCAAGCGAAACTTATCCTCATCTTCGATTGGAGCCGGAAATCCTACGCCCAATTGAGTATCTGTACCATGCACGTAACGGTAATACATGCTAATCGGCGCAATGCCATCAATTCCTTTATGCGGCGAGTGATGATATTTTGATGAAATAAAAGCCGCAAACCAGTGATCGAATTCTCCAAGGGTCATGCAAGCTTTTCCATCAGAATCGTAGTCAAGCTTCTTTACCACATTGGAAAACGTAGTTCCTGGAATAGTATGCACTTGCGACATGAATGTTCTGAACGCTCGCTCGATCTGCGGGCCATAATTCGGCTGACCTCTTGGCCGCCACTCAAGAATTATATCGTGCTCATCGCAGGCACGCGTTAGCATCTGACCGCGAAACTCTTTTGCGTTATCTACGTGAATCTTCACCATTTTTCCGTGGATCGGCCATTCAACATCTATGTTTCTTTTGGCCAACCAAACGTCCTTTCGCATTACTGCATGCGCAATACACAATCCAGCCGACAGAGCACCTGGAGGGTCCAACGAGAGGTAGTACCCAGTAACAAGCTTCGTTGCGACGTCGATAGCTAAGGTCAAATGAGGACGCCCTATTGGTAAGCGATGCTCTTCATCCACCAATATTATATCTACAGGTGTATGGTCGATCTGGACTACAGCGTTAGGATAGTCTGCACCAGGAAAGCTACCGCGTAATGGCGAATAGATCTCTCTCGCCCTTTTGACGCCTAGTCGTTTCTTGTCATTTTCGCGAGGTGGCAGATTGGCGACTCGTTTGCCAATAGTATTTTTATGAGGTGGCTGTAAGTTTCTTTTTCTACACTCAGCACATATTGCATCGTAAAGGGCTTTAACACTTGGACGCTCTAGGACTTGGTAAACACTATCGATTTGCTCAGTAATAACCTCTTCCAGCTCTGTCGACAAGTTGTAACTTCCCTTGTCCGACCTCGCGGACCGCATTAGCCCGGTTAGAAGTTCAGTTTCTCGATAGCGCTCAATCCACCTGTAAATGGTCCGTACACTTTTCCCTGCAGCTTTTGCTACAGCCTCATAGTCAGCGTCGCTTTTGTCACCCGAATTGAGCAGTGGTTTGAGCAGCCTGAATTTCGCTCGTAGATTCTCCCATTGGTGCTTGTGAATCGCTCCAAGAGAGATCAGTTTTTGATTTGTGCCAGGTGGATTTATCGATAAATCAACCAGAAGTACCGATTTGGTTTCTTTCGTATCCAGATATTTAACAATTGCGCTATCCAGACCTATGATCTCGAGAACAATCAATTCTCGCCCAGAGTTAAATGCGCGCTCACCAACCTTAATGGTCTTCACAGTCACTCTCCATCAAGCCATATTTCAGACTTCATGGTAAGCGGGGCATTAAGGTTGCATCTTATCTTGCCTATCGCTACCAAAGTCCACATTGGCGCTATCAAGTGGGCACGCTTATTTTGGTCAACAGCCATCGACTCCAAAAGAGATGAAACTGTCGTTCTGCGCAACTGATCTAGTTTATTTATTATTACTTCAGCCACGGCCTGATCAAGAGCAGCATTTTTATACGGCCAAAGAAACTTTATATTTGTCAGATATGGAGTTCTAATTTCCTTCTCTGTCAATACCATAAACTCCCAACCCACGCTTGCGCAGTATTTCTTAGCGGCCCTAAACTTCGGTATTAGCTTGCGCCAATCCTTCCGAAAGTCTTCGCGGTGCTTGATCTCGAACAGAAGCGGCTTGCGCGCATCGCTGCCTTCACTGAAATGAATAAGCCCATCAGGGGTGTATCCTTCAACTTCCCGGCTTTTACCACGGAACTCGATCTTGAGCGGTTGCGGCGTAAAGGATGTGAATCCCCCCTCGAATCGAATAATTTCCATGAAATCTCGCTCCAGCGTTGACTCATAGTGACCTAGCTTGGGGACGATGCCGGTCACACTGCGGCTCTTGATGCCGATCTTACGAGCCGGCATGGTCAAAGGAGCTGGTGTTTTATTGATCATTGTCAAATACCGGTGTTTAGTAGGTTATATTTTGACATTTATCGATGTATCTTACAGCGGAAGCCGGCCGCAGCCCGGGGAAATCACCTTGGCCCACCACGGGGTGCTGTTTCTGGACGAGTTGCCCGAATTCGAGCGCCGGGTACTGGAAGTGCTGCGTGAACCCCTGGAATCTGGCGAGATCGTAATCGCCAGGGCGCGGGATAAAGTGCGCTTTCCCGCCCGCTTTCAGCTCGTCGCTGCCATGAACCCCTGCCCTTGCGGCTACCTGGGCGACCCTACAGGGCGATGCCGCTGCAGTACCGAGCAGATATCCCGTTATCGCAACAAACTGTCAGGCCCGCTACTGGACCGGATCGACTTGCACCTGACCGTGGCGCGCGAGAGCACCACGCTCAACAACCAGCCTTGCGGGCAAAGCAGCGCCGACGTCGCCCTTCAGGTCGCGCACGCCCGGGAGGTGCAACAACGTCGGCAAGGGTGCGCCAATGCATTCCTCAACCTCGATGGCCTGCGCCAGCACTGTAGCTTGGCAGCACCTGATCAAGCTTGGTTGGAAGGCGCCTGTGAACGATTGACGCTGTCGCTGCGAGCAGCACACCGATTGCTCAAGGTCGCCAGAACACTGGCAGACCTCGAGGGATGCACGGCAATTGGCCGGGCGCACCTGGCTGAGGCCCTGCAGTACCGTCCCGGGAGTGGTTGAGAGGCGAACGCGGTAGCTGGAAGCACTTGACCAGGCCGGAGCACCTCACCTCCTGTACATCGCATCAACCTCCAGGTGGGTAGACGCTCCTCCCCAAGCACTACTCGCCGTTTCGTTTGTTTCGAATATTGTGCATTTCGTTTGTTTCGAATATAAATTGGCTATCTGTCGTACTAGGCGCCGGAATTCTTTTTAACGACTGGAGACAACCCATGACTACCGCCGATCTCGCTCAAGCCATCCTTCCAGATGAAAAAGCGATCACCGCGGCTATTGAGTCAAGCCGCCAGATTGCCGCGTTCGTCTCAACCAAGTTGGATACTCAGCGCATTGAGTTGGTAGATGAAGCCCAGCAACGGCAGACTGTTGAACTGCCAACGTTCGCGCTCAGATTGCTTGGCGACATACTCAACGAGCTGGCCTTGGGCAACACCGTAAAGGTGGTGCCTATCCATGCGGAACTGACCACCCAGGAGGGCGCCGATATGCTCAACGTCTCGCGTCCTCACTTGGTCAAGCTGCTGGATGAGGGGCTAATCCCACACACCAAAACCGGCAGCCACCGCCGTGTAAAATTTACTGACCTAATGGCCTACAAGGCCGATCGTGATAAAGCAAGCCAGGCCGCCATGGATGAACTGGCTGCACAAGCCCAAGAACTTAATATGGGCTATCAATGAGGCACTCACCTTTTACAGTTATCTACGACGCCTGCGTGCTTTATCCAGCACCATTGCGTGACCTATTGATGCATCTGGCTCTGACTGGCGCGTATCGCGCGCGCTGGTCCGAGCAAATCCACGATGAATGGACACGAAACGTGTTAAGAAACCGTCCCGACGTGTCAGAAACACAACTTTATCGCACAGTCGGACTCATGAATCGGGCGATTCCTGACTCTCTGGTAAATGACTACGAGCCACTTGTGCAGGGGCTTGACCTTCCAGACGAAGACGATAGACACGTCTTGGCAGCAGCGATCAAATGTGGCGCCTCGGTGATTGTCACGTACAACCTCAAAGATTTTCCGGCCGAGATTCTGAAACGTTTTGAGATCGAGGCGTTGCATCCCGATGTATTCCTCTCCGACATCTGGGACCTTGATCAGGCAGCTGTGCTCAAGGCCGTCCAGAAGCAGCGCGCAGCCCTTAACAATCCGGTTTACTCACCCCGCGAGCTGCTGGACATCCTCCTCAAGCAGCGGCTCCCAGAGACCGTCAAGCACCTCTCGAACTACGAGCTGCTGATCTAACCATCTTGACCGGACGCACCTGGCTGAGGCCCTGCAGTACCGTCCCGGGAGTGGTTGAGGGGCGAACCCTGGTGCCCGCCCCCCGGCAGAAACAAGGCTGTCCAGCGCCCTCAATGCCTGAATGAACTTCCCCAGCCGCTTCGCTTTCCATCTACAAAGCGAACGATTTCAGGTGCTCGATGCTCCCACACAGCCAGCAAGGCCGCGGTCCCGTTACCTTCGTGTTGATGCATTTTCTGGGTGGTTCGCACCGAACATGGTCCGCCACGGTCCCTTACCTAGACCGAGCGCATGCCTGCATCGCCCTGAACACACCCGGGTACGGCGATGCCAATGCCGTCACCGGCTATACCGTTGAAGAAATGGCCGATCAGGTCGATGCGAGCATCCGTGAGCTTGGGCTCAAGCACTGCATCCTCGTTGGCCACTCGATGACCGGCAAAGTCGCGGTCGTGCTGGCCGCTCGTCGCCCGGACTACCTTCGGGGCCTGATCCTGGTGGCCCCATCGCCTCCCGGCCCCCAGCCGATGAGCGATGAAGACCGCGACCAGCAACGGGCCTACACCGCCAGCCGGGAGCAAGCCGAAGCCTTCGTCGACGACTCGAGCTACCACAGGCTGCCCGATGCGCTGCGCGAAGTCGCCATCGCCGACGCCCAGGCCGTCAACCTTGACGCCTGGCGTGCCTGGGTCGATCACGGCAGTCGCGAGGACTGGAGCGATCGCATCGGCCTGCTGCCCTATCCGGCCCTGCTGATCTGCGGCGCCGATGACCAGCAGGTGCCCGACGCCCAAGAGCAGCGGCGCACCACCTTGTCGCACTTCCCCAACGGCACCTTGCTTACCCTGCCCGGTGCGGGCCACCTGATGCCTTACCAGACCCCTCAGGCATTGGCCGAGCCGATGCTTGATTTCGCAAGACCAATCGCTGCTGAACTTTCCCTGGGAGATCGTTGATGGATTTAGGTTTGAAAAACCGTGTGGCCCTGATCAGCGGTGCAGCTGGCGGCATTGGCCTGGCCACTGCCCACCTCCTCGCCGAGGAAGGTGTGAAGCTGGTGTTGACTGACATCGACCAGGACAAGCTCGAAGATGCCGTCAAGGCGCTGGGTGGCGCGCCCTTGCTCATCGCGGCGGACATGACCAGTCAGGACGAGGTGGATAACTTGGTCCGGCAAGCCGAAGAGCGTTATGGCCAGGTGGATATCGTGGTGCATACCACGGGGGTAACAGGCGCCAAAGGCGACCCGCTGGAAATGAAGGACGAGGATTACCAGGAAGCCTGGGATACCGACTTCTTCACCGCCGTGCGCGTGGCGCGGGCCACCGTTCCGGCGATGCGCAAACGGGGCTGGGGGCGGTTGGTGTGCATCACCTCCGAGAATGCCGTGCAGCCTTACTGGGAAGAGGCGGTGTACAACGTCGCCAAGGCCGCACTGGCCGCGTTCATCAAGAACCTGTCCTACAAGGAAGCGGCGCATGGGGTGCTGTGCAACACGGTATCGCCGGCATTTATTGAAACCAACATGACCGATGGCATGATGAAGCAGCGCGCCGAAGAGAAAGGCGTGAGCTTCGAGGAGGCCATCGAAAGCTTCCTGGAAGAGGAACGACCCGGCATCGTACAGAAGCGCCGAGGCAAGCCAGAAGAGGTCGCGGCCGCGATCGCGCTGCTGGTTTCGGAGCGGGCTTCGTTCATCAATGGCAGCAACCTGCGGGTCGATGGCGGCTCGGTGCAAAGCGTCCAGAACTGAACCTGCACTGGCGCTCGGGCCAGGGCAAGCACGCACGCGCTGCGGCCCAAGCGCCAGATGCGGCATCCAGCTTCCAGGAACGTTAAACTGCGCAGGCCGCCCTTGGCGGGTTCTGTGGAGACGCATTCTTGGAAGACCTCAACTCGCTCTACTACTTCACGCAGGTGGTCGAGCACGGTGGCTTCGCCCCGGCGGGTCGGGCGCTGAACATGCCCAAGTCGAAACTCAGCCGACGCATTGCCGAGCTCGAAGAGCGTCTGGGCGTGCGCTTGCTGCAGCGCACCAGCCGCCGCTTCGCACTGACCGAGATCGGCCAGGCTTATTACAACCGCTGCCTGGCCATGCGCGTCGAAGCCGAGGGTGCGGCCGAGATCATCGAGCGCAACCGCAGCGAACCACGAGGGCTGGTGCGCATCAGTTGCCCGACCACCCTGCTCAACGCTTGGGTCGGGCCGATGTTGACGCGCTACATGCTCAAGTACCCGCAGGTGGAGCTGTTCATCGAAAGCACCAACCGGCGCGTCGATCTCTTGGATGAAGGCTTCGACATTGCCCTGCGTGTTCGTTTTCCGCCGCTGGAAAACACGGACATGGTGATGAAGGCGCTGAGCGACAGCACCCAGTGCCTGGTAGGCCATCCCCACCACCTGGCGCAATTGCCCGACGGTTTCGATCCTCAGCTACTGGGCACGCTGCCCAGCCTGCATTGGGGCAGTGCCCAGCGGGAGTATCACTGGGAGCTGTCCCGAGACGGTGACAACAACCAGAGCATCGTCATACCGCACATGCCGCGCATGGTCACCGACGACCTGTTCGCCCTGCGCCATTTCGTAGTGGCGGGTATCGGCATTGCGCACCTGCCACGGGTGGCCGTGCGTGACGACCTGGCAGCGGGCCGCCTGGTGGAGTTGCTGCCAGGCTGGTACCCGCGCAGTGGCATCGTGCACGCGATCTTCCCCTCACGACGCGGCTTGCTGCCTTCGGTGCGGGCATTGATCGATCACCTGGCGGACGAATTTGCGCTTTGCGACATGGCTTGAGGTTCGAGCCTGCAACGCCCATGGCGAGCGCCCAAAATGTCCCGCCGCTACAGTTTCAGGGGGAGTGGGCGGCTGGTGATGGGGGCGCTCACTGATCGCGATGGGCCGCAAAGCGGCCCCGGCAAGATGAGCTGCCAAGCTGAAATCTTGGTGCCGCTGTGCGGCCCATTGCGGTCGGTTCGTCGCCCCGGCAAGGCCGCTTTCACAGAGTTAAGCGGGTTGAGGCCTGCGCTGTACTTGCAGGCTGGCTGCGACGGGTTGCTGCACAGCCCTCAGCATCTCGGCCTAGAAGGCAAAGCACGAGCAACCCAACGCGCCCCAGAACCCCTGGAAGTCATTGACCGGCACGCTGGAATGCCGGGCCTTTTCATGGCTGTGGGCATGGACACCGCACGGGCCCGAGCACTGGTGTGCCATGGCTGCCAGCGAGGGGGTGCCCACGCGCCAGTGGCCGGGCACCTTGGCGACCGGTGACCACTCAGGCAACACAGGCACCTGCGGTGGCCCCAGCTTGTCGAACTCGGCGGCGCCGTATACGACCTTGCCGTCTACCAGGGTGAGCACCGACTCGATACCCTTGATCGCCTCTTCCTCCACCGAGAAGAAATCCTGCGACAGCGCCGCCAGGTCGGCGAGCTGACCGACCTTGATCTGCCCCTTCTTGCCCTGCTCACTGGAAAACCAGGCACTGCCTTGGGTGAACAGCTGCAAGGCCGTGTCCCGGCTCAACCCTTCGGGATACAGTGCCATGCCGCCAACGGTCTTGCCGCTGACCAGCCAGTACAGCGAAGTCCACGGGTTGTAGCTGGACACGCGGGTCGCATCGGTGCCCGCCCCTACCGGCACCCCCATCTCCAGCATGCGCTTGATCGGTGGTGTCTGCTGCGCCGCTTGGGCGCCATAGCGGTCGACGAAATACTCGCCCTGGAAGGCCATGCGGTCCTGAATGGCAATGCCGCCACCCAGGGCGCGTACCCGCTCGATGTTACGGGGCGTGATGGTTTCGGCATGATCGAAGAACCACGGCAAGCCGTTGAACGGTACGTCGCGGTTGACCTTCTCGAACACGTCGAGCATGCGTGTGATCGACTCGTCATAGGTCGCATGCAGACGGAACGGCCAGCGTTGCTCGACCAAGTGCCGCACCACCGGCTCCAGTTCTTGCTCCATGGTCTGCGGCAGGTCCGGGCGCGGTTCCAGAAAGTCTTCGAAGTCAGCCGCCGAGAACACCAGCATTTCGCCCGCACCGTTGTGACGCAGGAAATCGGTGCCACTGTGCAGCTTGACGCTGGCAGTCCACTTGCGGAAATCGTCCAGCTCTTCCTTGGGCTTCTGGGTAAACAGGTTGTAGGCGATGCGCACCGTCAGTTGACCCTTGTCGGCCAGCTCCTGGATCACCGAATAATCGTCCGGGAAATTCTGGTAGCCGCCACCGGCATCGATGGCGCTGGTCAGCCCCAATCGGTTCAGTTCGCGCATGAACTGGCGCGTGGAGTTGACCTGGTATTCGAGTGGCAGCTTGGGGCCTTTTGCCAGCGTGGCGTAGAGAATCATGGCGTTCGGCCGCGCGATCAGCATGCCCGTGGGGTTGCCGAACGTGTCACGCTGGATTTCCCCGCCAGGCGGATTGGGCGTGGTCTTGTCATAGCCCACAGCCTTGAGCGCTGCACGATTGAGCAACGCCCGGTCGTACAGGTGCAGCAGGAACACCGGGGTATCCGGGGCAGCCTGGTTGATTTCCTCGAGGGTGGGCATGCGCTTTTCGGCGAACTGGAACTCGTTCCAGCCACCCACCACCCTGACCCATTGCGGGGTCGGCGTACGTGCGGCTTGGTCCTTGAGCATGCGCAGGGCATCGGCCACCGACGGCACCCCTTCCCAGCGCAGCTCCAAGTTGTAGTTGAGGCCCCCGCGGATCAGGTGCAGGTGCGAGTCGTTGAGCCCGGGAATGACGGTGCGCCGGCGCAGGTCGACAATCTGAGTGGCCGTTCCTTTGTGGGCCATGGCCTCGGCATCGCTGCCCACGGCGATAAAACGGCCATCCTTGATGGCCACGGCGGTGGCGTTGGGGTTCTCGCGGTCGACGGTGTGCAGCTTGCCGTTGAACAGAATCAGATCGGCGTCCATAGGGCCTCCTTGGAATGGAGTTCATAGGTCAGGCGCAGCGGCGTCGTCGCGACGCCGCTTGCCTGTCTGGCTCAGCGCTGGAGAAACGCCAGCAGATCTTCGTTCAGTTGTTGCGCATGGGTCACTGCGAACCCATGCGGCGCACCGGCATACACTTTCAACTCGGCGCCGGCGATCAACTGCGCGGCGCGCTTGCCGGTGGTTTCGAAGGGCACGACCTGGTCGGCGTCGCCGTGAATCACCAAGGTGGGCACGTCGACCTTGGCCAGGTCCTGCCGGAAATCGGTCTGCGAGAACGCCGTCACGCAGTCCAGCGTGGCCTTGAGCGAGGCCAGCAGCGCGATGTTCAAGGTCTGCGTCTGCACGCCCTGGGACACCTGCTGCCCCTGGTTCAGCCCGTAAAACGGGGCCGCGAAGTCGGCGATGAACTGGGCGCGGTCGGCCCGCAGCCCGGCCTCGATCCCTTCGAACACCGACAGGTCCACCCCGTCCGGATTGTCTGCGCGCTTGCCGAACACAGGCGTGACGGCCCCCAGCAGCACCAGCCCGGCCACCCGCCCGGTACCGTGGCGACCGATATAGCGGCTGACATCACCGCCCCCCATCGAAAAGCCCACCAGGGTGACCTCACGCAGGTCTAGGTGCTCGATCAATTGCGCGATGTCATCGGCGAAGGTGTCATAGTCGTAGCCGGTCCACGGCTGGCTCGACCGCCCAAAGCCACGGCGGTCAAAGGCGATGGTCCGGTAGCCGCGGCTGGCCAGGTACTCCATCTGCGTGTCCCACATGTCGGCATCCAGCGGCCAACCATGGCTGAACAGTACCGGCTTGCCAGTACCCCAGTCCTTGAAATAGATCGAAGTGCCATCACGCGTTTGGAACGTGCTCATATCGGTATCTCCTAGTGGTACGTGGAAAAAGGCTTGTTCAGCCGCGCAGCCAATGGGCGCAACGGCGGGTGACCCAGGGCATGATGTAGAACACCACAGGCAAGATGACGAACAGGTTACCGATCAGGGTGCCTCTGACCGGGCCAGCCAGTTGTGGCAAACGTTCGAATAACGGGGCCAGCAGGTGCGGCACCACCAACGTCATCGGGCAGATCACCAGGTACGTCAGCACCGCCTGTTTCCAACGCGGTGGTGGTACGGCGCGGGTGCCGGGTGGTGTGAACCAGAATTCCGGGTCCTCATGGACCTGAGGGCTGTCACCACCGTCGAGCAGCGGCAGCACGTCCCGGACCATCGCCTGGCGTTCTGCTGAGTTGACCCACGCCTGCAACAGGTCGGCGTTGGCGAACCGGACCACGGTGGTGAAGTGTAGACCGCCCTCATCGGGTCGAATGACATTGACGTCCAGGTGCCCCGCCTGGCGGCGGGCGGTGCCTACCGCATGCTTGAGCCACACTTCGTAGTCGTTCAGTGACGCGGCGCGGACCTTGTGCTGGATCACCAGGGTAACCACGTCGCGGTTGTCTTGGGCGGCGGTGTTCATCTGCATTCCTTGGGCTGAGCCTGCCCGCTTGCGCTGGGCAACAGTGGATGGGCTGAACGTTATCGAGGTGTGCGGCCCGGCGGGCACCGGCCGGGGTGCCCGCGGCGATGGGGTTACTTGCTGGCGTTGAAGGCGTTGTAGCTGGTCATCAGGTTGCGGTAGTCAGGGATATGGTTGGAGCACAGCGCGGCCAGGCCCTCGACGTCGTTGCGCCAGTCACGATGCAGTTCGCAGGCTACGCCGAACCAGGTCATCAACTGCGCGCCAGCACGGCTCATGCGGTCGTGGGCGGCATCGCGGGTCATGGCATTGAAGGTGCCGGACGCGTCGGTCACCACGAACACCTCGAATTCTTCCTCCAGGGCGGCCAGGGCCGGGAAGGCCACGCACACTTCGGTGACGACACCCGCGATGATCAGCTGCTTCTTGCCAGTGGCTTTCACCGCCTTGACGAAGTCTTCGTTGTCCCAGGCGTTGATCTGGCCAGGACGCGCAATGTAAGGCGCGTCCGGGAACAGGGCCTTGAGCTCTGGCACCAATGGGCCGTTGGGGCCTTGCTCGAAGCTGGTGGTCAGGATGGTCGGCAGGTTGAAGAACTTGGCCAGGTCCGCCAGGGCCAGCACATTGTTCTTGAAGGTGTCGGGCTCAATATCGCGCACCAGCGACAGCAACCCAGCCTGGTGATCGACCAGCAGAACGGCAGCGTCGTCTTTGTTCAGGCGGTTGTATTTGAATTGAGTCATGGCGGTAGCTCCAGTAGTCGTGATTTGCAGTAGGTGGGGTGTTTCGCGTTGATGGGAGAAGATTAAAACCATCCAGTTTTCGGCGGTAGATAGCGTTTTTTGGCTTTAGCGTTCTATTTTATGAACGATGGTTCAGCGCCCTGTAGGGCCGGTTCTATGCAACGCCATGCCCATTGCCTCCTGCGTGAACCTGCTCTATTACTACCGGCAGCCCTTCCCTGTCCCGAGACCATCATGCTGGCGTTCATCCAGTCCTCCCCACTGCTGCTCGGCACCACCTTGTTGTTGCTCGACTTGATCGTTTGGCAGCTGATCCCGGCACAGCGCCATGCCTGGCGAATAGCCGCGCGGCTGACCCTGTTCCTGCTCTTCAGCCTGGTGCTGGTGGCGGCAGGGATGAGCCCGCTACAGCCCGCGCCCTGGGCCGACGACGTTGCCCGTAACTTGTTGGCCACGGTGCTTGCCATCGCCTGGTGGCTGTTTGGCGCGCGCACCGTCACGGTGGTTTTCGGCCTGCTGTTGGTGGCGCGCGGCAGCCACGGCGGCCGGTTGCTGCAGGATGTGCTCGGGGCGTTGATCTTCATCGCCGCGGTGGTAGCGGCAGCCGGCTATGTACTGCAATTGCCCGTCAAAGGGCTGCTGGCCACATCGGGAGTGATGGCCATCGTCATCGGCCTGGCCTTGCAGAGCACCCTGGCGGACGTGTTCAGCGGCATCGTGCTCAACACCACGCGGCCCTATCAGATCGGTGACGCCGTTTCCATCGATGGCACGGAGGGCAAGGTGCTGGACATCGACTGGCGCGCCACGCGGCTGCTCACCAGCAGCGGTAGCCTGGCGGTCATCCCGAACTCCGTGGCTGCAAAGGTCCGCTTGCTCAACCATAGCCGTCCAACTGATGTGCATGGCGTGTCGATCAGCGTGGTCGTGCCTGCAAGCGTGCGCCCTGGCAAAGTGTTCGATGCGCTGGAAAAGGCGCTGCGCGGTACCCGTGCGCTCCTCCCTTCACCTGCCCCCAAGGTGGCCGTGAAAACCGCGACGCTCGATTCGGTGGAATACGAAGCCAGCGGTTTCATCGCCGATATGAGCGCCAAGAACGCTACGCGCAACCAGTTGTTCGACCTGGCCCATCGGCACCTGGAAGCGAACGGGGTCATCTGGAACCAGGACCTGGCGACGGCGCCGCGTAGCCGTCAACGGGAGGTGCTGGACGAAGTGCGAGTGTTCCGCGCGCTGAGTGATGAAGAGCGCGACGCACTGAGCCAGCACATGACCGCCGTTGAGTACCTGGCTGACACAACGATCCTGGAGGTGGGCAAGCAGTCCGAGCATGTGCTGGTCATAGGTCGAGGTGTCGTATCAGCGGCGGTGCTGGAAGATGGCAAGCGCCTGGAGGCCGGACGCATGGGCCCAGGTGAAGTACTGGGTATCGACGGGCTCGTCGATGAAGACGACTCGCTGGTGGAGTTCAGAACCTTGACCAGTTGCCTGCTGTATCGCATCGACAAGCAACGAGTCAAAGCGTATCTGCAGCAGCACGGCGATGTGCAGACCGCCTTGGGCAAACTGCAACGCGTCCGACGTCAGGGTCGCGATTCGCTGCTCTTGCACAAGCCTGCCTCCATCAAGAAAGGCGGTTTCCTGAGCTGGCTGCACAAATGACGCGTCACCTGCCGTTGTGGAGCGTTGCCTTACAGCACCACGCGCAGGCACTGGCCGGCGTGGTACAGCGAGAACCCGGACTCGTAGAACGCGGTGCGCAGTGAGGTCGCGCTCACGCCTTTCATGGTCGAGAACGGTATCGGCAGGCTGGCGGCTTCCCCTTTGGACAGAAACTCGGCGAACGCTCGGCCAATGACGGTGCCAGTGGTATTGCCGCGCCCGTTGTAGCCGGTGACCGCCACCAACCCTGGGGCGGGTTCGAACAAACGCATCAGGTGGTCGGGCGTAAAGTCGATGCAGCCGGTCCAGTGCATGTCCCATTCGACCTTGCCAAGCGTCGGGTAGTAGTGACGCTGGATACGGTCGGCCCAGCTGCGCACGAACCACGCGGGTTTATTGTCGACCCGGCCCAGGCTACCGAGCAGCAAACGGCCCTGATCATCGCGACGAATACTGCTGAGCACGGTGCGGGTATCCCAGGAGCCTTGGCCGTGAGGGAGTACCTTGTCGGCCTGCGCGCCCTGCAATGGCTTGGAGGCGACCTGGTAGTAATAGCCTTTGAAGAATTGCTTTTGCAGGTTGCTCCAGTCCCCTTCGGTGTAGGCGCCTGTGGAAATCACCACCTTCTCGGCGCGAACCGAACCGCGTGCAGTCTGCACACGCCAGCTGTCACCTTCGCGCGTCAGGCCCTGGACTGCGGACTGCTGGAACAGCTTGCCACCCAGGCGCACCACGGCAGCTGCCAGGCCCTGGGTGTAGCCCATCGGGTTGATGGTGCCGGCGCGCCGGTCCAGCAGGGCGGCGGAGATCTTGTCGGTGCCGCAATATTCCTGGCACTGTGCGCCGGTCAGCAGTTCGACATCGGCACCGCGCCGTCGCCATTGCTCGTGACGGGCCTGCAGATCGGCGATGCCGGTCGTGTTATGTGCCATGTGCAGGGTGCCCTGGTGCCGCGCCTGACAGTCGATGCCCAGGCGTTCGATCATGGCGAACACATCGGCCGGGGCCTGACCCAGCACCGTGTTCAACCGGCTGCCTTGTTTCTGACCCAGGGTGGCCTCGACATCATCCGGGCGAATCCAGGTACCGGCATTGACCAGACCGACATTACGGCCGGAGCCGCCGTGGCCCACTTTCCAGGCCTCCAGTACGATCACCGACTTGCCCTGCTCGAGCAGGTGAATGGCTGCTGACAATCCGGTAATGCCGCCGCCGATCACGCAGACATCGGCGTGGTGCTCCCCCGCCACGGCCTGGACAGTCACGCTCGGCACGGTGACGCATTCCCACAAGCATTCTTGACGCAGTTCGGACATGGCCCGGCTCCCGCAATTTATTCTTGTTCGAGACCGCCGTGCGGCCTTTCGCAGCCAAGCCCGCATGCTCAGATAGCGGTGCAAGCACACCGATCCTGATGGCCGCGGGCTTGGTCGCCCACCAGGGGCCGTGCCCCTGGTTCTACACCATTACGCTGATCAGTCGAACACGATGCCTTGCGCCAGTGGCAACTCACGGGAGTAGTTCACGGTGTTGGTCTGACGGCGCATATAGCCTTTCCAGGCATCTGAACCGGACTCACGGCCACCACCGGTCTCCTTCTCACCCCCGAACGCCCCGCCGATTTCGGCACCGCTGGTGCCGATGTTGACGTTGGCGATACCGCAATCGCTACCAGCCGCGCTCTGGAAACGCTCAGCCTCGCGTAGATCGGTGGTGAAGATGCAGGACGACAAGCCCTGCGGGACTTCGTTGTTCAGCCGCAAGGCTTCGTCGAAGTCATCGTAAGCCAGTACATAGAGAATCGGCGCGAACGTTTCATGGCGCACCACCTCGCTTTGCCCAGGCATTTCGGCAATGGCAGGCGACACGTAATAGGCATTGGGATACTGGTCGGCCAACTGACGCTCGCCCCCGAACACTTGGCCCCCTTCGTCGCGAGCCTTGGCCAGGGCGCCTTGCATGGCATCGAATGAGGCCTTGTCGATCAGGGGCCCAACCAGGTTGTCCTTGCGCGGGTCGCCAATGCGCACCTTGCCGTAGGCGGCCTTGACCCGAGCCACCACTTCGTCCTTGATCGAACGGTGCACGATGAGGCGGCGCAGCGTGGTACAGCGTTGCCCGGCAGTGCCGACTGCCGAGAAGAGAATGCCCCGCACGGCCAGGTCCAGGTCGGCGCTGGGTGCAAGGATCATGGCATTGTTGCCGCCAAGTTCCAGGATGCTGCGCCCGAAACGTGCGGCTACACGCGGCCCGACTTCACGGCCCATGCGCGTGCTGCCGGTGGCACTCACCAGGGCCACGCGGGGGTCATCGACCAGGGCTTCGCCTGCTTCACGGCCACCGATGACCAGCTGCGCGAGACCTGCCGGCGCATCGCCGAAGGCTTTCAACGCCTTGTCGAACAACGCCTGGCACGCCAGGGCGGTCAATGGCGTTTTCTCGGAGGGCTTCCACACCACCGAGTTGCCGGCCACCAGGGCCAGGGCGGTGTTCCAGGACCAGACCGCCACCGGGAAGTTGAATGCGCTGATCACACCGACCACACCCAGCGGGTGCCAGCTTTCGCGCATGTGGTGACCCGGGCGTTCGGAGGCGATGGTCAGGCCGTACAACTGGCGTGACAGCCCCACTGCAAAGTCACAGATGTCGATCATTTCCTGCACTTCGCCCAGACCTTCCTGGGTGATCTTGCCTGCCTCGATCGAAACCAGTTCACCCAGGTCTGCCTTGTGCTCGCGCAGCACTTCGCCGAACAGGCGCACCAGCTCACCCCGGCGAGGGGCTGGCACGCTGCGCCATGCCTCGAAGGCCTGCTGAGCCTGCTCGATGCGCGCGGTAGTCTCGGCTTGACCGAGCAGTGTCACCGAAGCGATCTGGCTGCCGTCGATGGGCGTGTGTACAGCGTAATCGCCTTGCGTGTAAGCCTGGGCAGCAACCCCCAGGCGCTCGAGCAATCCAGCAACCATTGGTGTTCTCCTACATCGGTGGACAGGTTGGATATGATGTGGATCAGTATTAATCCGATCAGTTAAGCGCAACAAACGACCTTTATTCCGCATATCATTCCGTCAGGTAATGACTCGAGCCTTTGAGAACGCTATGTCAAAACGTCTGGTGCCTTCCATGACCGCCCTGCAGTGCTTCGAAGCTGCAGCCCGTCACTTGAGCTTCACCCGAGCCGCCGAAGAGCTGCACTTGACCCAGAGTGCGGTCAGCAAGCAGGTCGCGCAGCTTGAAGACCTGTTGCGTCACCATCTTTTCCTGCGCATTCGCCGACGTTTACAACTCACGCCAGCCGGCAGCCTCTATCTGGCCGAGGTGAACAAGATCCTCACGCAGGTCGATATGTCCAGCCGCTATGTGCTGACCTACGGGGAGCAGACCGAGATCCTGAAGGTCGCGACGCAGCCGAGCTTTGGTGTGCGGTGGCTGATCCCCCACCTCAAGGGCTTCGGCCGGCGGCACAGCAACATTCACTTGGACATCCGCAACGAAATGGAGCCCTTCTCGCTGTTGCAGGGCTCGGCCGACGTCGTGTTCTTCTACGGCCAGGGCACCTGGCCGGGGGCCAGCTGCATCGAGCTGTTCGGTGAAGAAGTGGTGCCGGTGTGCTCGCCAGAGTTACTGGCCGGCCGTGACCTGGCCAGTGCCGAGGCATTGACCGACCTGGTGTTGCTGCAAAGCACTTCACGGCCGGAAGCCTGGCACGAATGGTTCCTGGAGCAGGACCTGCAAAGCGTCAGCGCCTACCACGGCCCACGCTTTGACACCTTCTACATGGCACTGAGCGCTGCCCAGGCCGGCTGCGGGGTAGCGCTGGTGCCGCGCTACCTGGTCGCAAAGGAGTTGGCCGAAGGCAGCCTGGTCATGCCTTGGAACCATGCGATGCGCAGTGCCGGCGCGCACTACCTGGCGTACGCCGAACATGCCGCAGAAGTGCCCAAGGTGCGGGCGCTGGTGGATTGGATCGGTGAGCAGTTGCAGGCCTGATGCTCTAGACAGGCGTAGCGCCCTAGACCGCCTACGTCGATCAAAAAAGGAATGACACACCTACTTTTTTTCGCTTGTAGACCGGGTGCATTCCCCGCTTTCATGTAAAGGTCAGCCATCAACCAGGAATCCAGCGATGCCCGCCCATGATTTCGTCAGCCCCGACAGCATCCGTGCGCAGTTTTCTGCCGCCATGTCGCTCATGTACAAACAGGAAGTGCCGTTGTACGGCACGCTGCTTGCGCTGGTGAGCGAAATCAACCAGCAGGTGATGGCCGAGCAGCCAGAAGTGACGCAGGCGCTGCGCTGGACCGGGGAGCTCGAACGGCTGGGCCATGAACGCCACGGGGCCATCCGAGTAGGTACGGCCCAGGAGCTGGCGACCATCGCGCGACTTTTTGCGGTCATGGGCATGCAGCCGGTGGGCTACTACGACCTCAGCAGTGCTGGGGTGCCGGTGCACTCCACCGCGTTCCGTGCCGTGCACGAGCAGTCGCTGCACGTCAGCCCGTTCCGCGTCTTCACCTCGCTGTTGCGCTTGGAGCTGATCGACAACCTGCAGTTGCGGGAAATGGCCAAGGATATCCTGGCCAAACGCCAGATCTTCACCCCTCGCGTACTCCATCTGATCGAGCAGCACGAACGCGATGGCGGCTTGAATGCCGCAGATGCTCAGGCTTTCGTACAGCAAGCCCTGCAGACCTTCCGCTGGCACCACGACGCCACCGTCACCGCCGAGCAATACCAGCAGCTGCACGACCAGCACCGCCTGCTTGCCGATGTGGTCGCGTTCAGGGGTCCGCACATCAACCACCTGACTCCGCGCACCCTGGACATCGATGCCATCCAGCTCGGCATGCCAGCCAAGGGCATCACGCCCAAGGCCGTGGTCGAAGGCCCCCCTCCCCGCCGCCACCCAATCCTGCTGCGCCAGACCAGCTTCAAGGCCCTGCAGGAAAAGGTCGCATTCTGCGGTCAGCACGGTAGCGAAGGCAGCCACACCGCGCGCTTTGGGGAAATCGAGCAACGTGGCGCGGCGTTGACACCGAAGGGGCGCCAGCTCTATGACAAGCTGCTCGACACGACGCGTGTCGCATTGGGGGGTGCGCCCGTCGAGGCCAATGCCGCACGGTACATGGCGATACTCACCGACACCTTCGCCGCCTTCCCGGACGACCTGGCGCAGATGCGTGAACAGGGCCTGGCGTATTTTCGCTACTTCGCCACCGAGAAAGGCCTGGCCGCGCGCGATAAGCAAGGCAGGCCAACTACCCTGCAAGGGCTGATCGACGCAGACCACGTGCATTTCGAGGCGCTGGTGTACGAGGATTTCTTGCCGGTAAGCGCCGCAGGGATCTTCCAGTCCAACCTGGGCGACGATGCCCAGGCCGAGTACGGCAGCAACGCCAACCGCGCGGCCTTCGAAGCGGCGCTGGGGCTGCAGGTGCAGGATGAACTGGCGCTGTATGCGCAAAGCGAGCGCCGCTCGCTGCAGGCCTGCGCCCAGGCATTGAACCTGGTATCGGTGTAAGGCGACAGAGTGAAGGGGCACGTGGGTGCCCCAGCGTGTCAGCGGAAGCGGTCCACTTCCTGACGCAACTGCGCAGCCAATCCTTCCAGCTCCCGCGCTGTGAGTGCCAGCTCGTTGGCCACCTCGCGCTGCTCACCGTTGGCCTGGGCGATGCTCTGCAAATTGCGGCTCAGCACGGTCGCTGTGCTGCTCTGCTCCTGGGTCGCCGTACTGATCACGGCAAACTGCTCACCCGCCGCACGGCTTTGTTCGTCGATGCGGGCAAGTGCTTGCGCGACCTTGTCGTTACGCTCAAGGCCGTCCTGCATCAGCTGGTTACTCTGCTCCAGTGTGGTGATGGCGTGCCCGGTGTCGGACCGGGATATAGCGCTCGCAATCAAAGGGCTGGCAGGATCACCACCTCGGGTAGCGCCATGGCAGCCACCTCTGCTTGCAGGAAGGCACTGAGGCGGCGCAGCCGCTCGCCGCCCGGTCGGGTCCGCGGCCATACCAGGTAGTAGTCCAAGCCGCTGGGGACCGCCGTGGGCCATGGCAGGCTCATGCGCCCCTGCGCCACATCTTCGGCCACCATAATCAGGTCGCCAATCGAAACACCGTAGCCACGGGCCGCTGCAATCATGCCCAGTTCCAGCGTGTCGAACACCTGGCCGCCCTTGAGCGAAACCCTGCTACCCAGGCCCAGGCGTTCCAGCCACACTCGCCAGTCGCGCTTGTCCATTGTGGGGTGCAGCAGTTCGCTGCTCGCAAGGCGCGCCGCGCACCAAGGCCCGTCATCCAGCAGCCCTGGTGCGCCCACCGGCACCAGCAGTTCGGGGAACAGCTTGCGCACCTCCCACTCCGCCGGGAACACCCCATCGCCCAGCAGCACCGCGCAATCGAAAGGTTCCTGGTTGAAGTCCACATGGTCGACGTCCATCCAGGCACTGGTCAGTTGCACTTCATTGCCAGGCTGCAGCCGACGGAAGCGGCTCAGCCGGGCCAGCAACCAACGCATGGTCAGGGTGGACGGCGCCTTCATGCGCAGCATGTCGTCTTCACCGCGCAACGTGTCACAGGCACGCTCAAGCGCGGCAAAGCCTTCGCGCACACCCGGTAGCAGCACCCGCGCCGCTTCGGTCAGTTGCAGGCTGCGGCCACTGCGCGTGAACAGGCGGCAGGCAAAGTGATCCTCCAGCGTGCGAATGTGCCGGCTGACCGCGCTTTGGGTAATGGACAACGCTTCGCCAGCACGGGTGAATGAGTTCAACCTCGCCGCGGCTTCGAATGCACGCAGCGCATACAGGGGCGGCAGCTTGCGGGTCATGAGATTCCTTGTTCGGTGGAGAAGCGGCGACCTGCGCATCATATCGCCATGATTAAAACTCATGCCAATGATCGCATTTATCCTTTTGTTAAAAGCTGACCCAAGCCTCAGAATCGCCCTTCGTCCGCCATTGTCTTTGCCAAGGATCACATCCATGCACGTCGCACCTACGCTCGAGCTCAAGGCATTACTGCGCTTGGCAGGCCCACTGATCGCCTCGCAGCTGGCGCACATGCTCATGGTACTGACCGACACCCTGATGATGGCACGCATCAGCCCGCAGGCCCTGGCCGGGGGCGGATTGGGCGCGGCGGGCTATTCGTTCGTGTCCATCTTCTGCCTGGGCGTCATCGCGGCGGTTGGCACCCTGGTAGCCTTCCGCAGGGGCGCCAATGACATCGAGGGCGCCACACGGCTGGCGCAAAGCGGTCTGTGGCTGGCCTGGGGCCTGGCCCTGTTCGCGGCGCTGGTGCTGTGGAACCTCGAACCTGTCCTGCTGCTCTTCGGGCAACAGCCTGACAACGTGGCCTCGGCGGCCGAGTTTCTCACCCTGCTGCCGCTGGCTTTGCCGGGCTACCTGACCTTCATGGCCTTGCGCGGCTTCACCAGCGCCCTGGGCCGCTCTACGCCGGTGATGGTCATCAGCCTGGTGGGTACCGTACTCAACTACTTGCTGAACGTTGCACTGATCGAGGGCATGTTCGGCCTGCCCAAGCTTGGCCTGATGGGCATCGGCCTGGTCACTGCGGTGGTCTCGATGGGCATGGCCATTGCCCTGGCGCTGTATATCCGCTGGCACCCGGCCTATGCGGCCTACCCACTGCGCAAAGGCCTGTCACGGCCATCGCTGCCAGCGTTGGGCGAGCTGTGGCGGCTGGGCCTGCCGATCGGCGGCACCTACATGGTGGAGGTAGGGCTGTTCGCCTTCGCGGCGCTGTGCATGGGCGTGCTGGGCAGTACCGAGTTGGGCGCGCACCAGATCGCCCTGCAGATCGTGTCGACCGCCTTCATGGTGCCCACTGGCCTGTCCTATGCCGTGACCATGCGCGTGGGCCATTACTACGGCGCGGGCAACTTGCTCGCAGCGCGCAGCGCAGGCCGGGTGGGTATCGGCTTCGGAGCCATGCTGATGTTCGCCTTCGCTGCCCTGTTCTGGTTGCTGCCAGACGCACTGGTAGGGCTGTTCATCGACCGGGCCGACCCGGCGTTTGCCGCCATCTTCCAACTGGCGGTCCAGCTGCTGATGGTCGCCGCCTGGTTCGAGCTCTTCGATGGCGTGCAGACCATCGCCATGGGCTCTATTCGCGGGCTGAAGGACGCCAAGACCACGTTCCTGATCGGGCTGGTGTGCTATTGGCTCATCGGGGCACCCAGCGCCTGGTTGTTCACCTTCGTCTTCGGCGGGGGCGCGGTGGGCGTCTGGTGGGGGCTGGCATTAGGGCTGGCGTGCGCCTCGGTGGCACTGACCTTCGGCTTCGAGTGGCGGATGCGGCGGTTGCTACGCCACGCCGGGACAAGCGCCGCAACGGCCACACCTGCCTGATGTCAACGACTTGATGTGGATTTGCGCATTGGCCAAGGGGGCGCGGCTGGCTAGCCTGCAAACCCCACCTGGCGATGGGACGCCTGGCGCAGGAACGGGATCAGCGCGTCTACCGGCAGGGGCTTGCTGACCAGGTAACCCTGTACCTGGTTGCAGCCAAACCCGCGCAGCAACGCTAATTGCGCTTCGCTTTCGACGCCCTCGGCCACCACTTCGAGGTTGAGGTTGTGGGCCAGGTTGATCATGGCATGCACCAGCTTGCGGTTCTCTTCGCGCATTTCCATCTGCGCAACGAAACTGCGGTCCACCTTGAGCAAGGTGATCGGCAGGCTGTTGAGGTGCACGAACGAAGAAAACCCTGTGCCAAAGTCGTCCAGCGAGAAGCGCACGCCCAGGCGCCCCAGTGCATCCATGGTCTGACGCACCCGCTCATTGCGCCGCATCACGGCCGTTTCGGTCAGCTCGAATTCCAGCCAGTGAGCATCGACACCGTACTCGGCGATCAGCCGGCTCAAGGTCGCCAGCAGCTGGCTGTCCTGGAACTGCCGGAAACTGAGGTTGACCGCCATGTGCAATGGCGCAAGCCCTTGGGTGTTCAGGGCCTGCATGTCGCGCAGGGCACGGGCGATGACCCAGTAACCCAGCGGCACGATCAGCCCGCTCTGCTCGGCCAGCGGCACGAACTCACTGGGCGGCAGCAAGCCCCGTTCGGCGTGGCGCCAGCGCACCAGCGCTTCGAGACCGACGACCCGCCCATCCGCCAGGTTCAGGCGCGGCTGATAGTGAAGTTCCAGCTCGTCACGGCGCAAGGCCCGGCGCAGCTCGCTTTCGAGATCGGCCAGGCTGCGTGCGTGGCGATTGATGCGCTCGTTGAAGACATGGAAGGTACAGCCCTGGATGGCCTTGGCCTGGCGCATGGCGATGTGCGCATGCCACATCAGCGGGTCGGCGCCGCCCTGGGCGCGGGCGTGGGCCAGCCCCAGGCTGCAGCCGAGCAGCAGGCTTTCGCCATCGACCCAGTAGGGCTCGGCCAATGCCTCCACGATGCGCTCGGCCATCCACTCGGCCCGCCCTGGGTCACGGCGGGTGTCGATCAGCAAGGCGAACTCGTCACTGCCCAGGCGTGCCAGCTGGTCGCCTGCTTCGAGCTGATGCTTCAGACGTAGCACCACCTGCAGAATGAGGCGATCCCCACTCTGGTGCCCCAAGGCGTCATTGACGTGGCGAAAGTTGTCCAGGTCCAGATGCCCCAAGGCAACGCCGCGCCCGTCATGGTCGGCCAGGCGCGTGGCCAGCAAGGCCTGAAAGCCCTGGCGGTTGGCGATGCCGGTCAAAGGGTCTTGTTCGGCCAAGCGCTGCAGGGTGGCCACCAGTGCACCTCGCTCGCGCACGTGGCGCAGGCAGCGACGCAGGCTGTCGCCATTGAGTTGGTCGCTCACCAGCCAGTCACTGACGCCGCCTGGCGCCGCCTCGGGTTCGCTGTGCAGCAGCAGGATGGTCGGCAGGTCACAGCGACCGGGTGCTGGCCGCAAGGCCGGCGTGGTCAGCACCACGGCCTGCCGGTCGCGGCTGAACAGACTGTCGACGGCATCCCAGTCGGGTGCCGTGAGCAGTACGGCCGTGCCCTTCAAGGCCGGCATGCACGCGTGCAGCAAGGCCGCCCACTCGGGCTCACTGGCCAACAGCAGCAAACGCATAGGTTCGACAGGCGCGGACAAGACGGCTCCTTAAAGCTCGACGATGCAAACGTTGACCGATAATGAGCCCAACGCAATTAATGGAAATGATTTTCACTCTTAAAAGCGGTTTTGGACAGCCTGGTCCGACGTATTTTGTCGTGCATCCTGCGCGAAAGCGGACAAACCGGCAAATACGATTTTTTCAGGCGCAAGTATTAGTGACGCTAATGATCGTTTCGAAAGTCTGACTCGAACGTCAGACGGTCACGCCACGAACACGCATGCCTGTTAGAATGCGCGGCTATTTTCTGGCGACCCCCGGTTTCTAGCATGTCCCGACTCAATCCCCGGCAGCAGGAAGCCCGTGACTATGTCGGCGGCCCTCTTTTGGTGCTCGCCGGTGCAGGTTCGGGCAAGACCAGCGTCATCACGCGCAAAATTGCCCACCTCATCCAGAACTGCGGTATTCGCGCCCAGTACATCGTGGCCATGACCTTCACCAACAAGGCCGCCCGCGAGATGAAGGAGCGGGTTGCCAGCCTGCTGCGTCCGGGCGAAGGCCGAGGGCTGACGGTCTGCACGTTCCACAACCTGGGCCTGAACATCATCCGCAAGGAGCACGACCGCCTGGGCTACAAGCCTGGGTTCTCGATCTTCGACGAATCGGATATCAAGGCCCTGCTGTCGGACATCATGCAGAAGGAGTACTCCGGCGACGACGGCATCGACGAAATCAAGAACATGATCGGTGCCTGGAAGAACGACCTGATCCTGCCTCCCGAGGCCCTTGAGAAGGCACGCAACCCGCGCGAGCAGACCGCTGCGGTCGTCTACACCCACTATCAGCGCACGCTCAAGGCGTTCAACGCCGTGGACTTCGACGACCTGATCCTGCAGCCGGTCAAGTTGTTCCAGGAAAACCCCGAGGTGCTCGAGCGCTGGCAGAACCGCGTGCGTTATCTGCTGGTCGACGAATACCAGGACACCAACGCCAGTCAGTACCTGCTGGTGAAGATGCTGATCGGCATGCGCAACCAGTTCACCGTCGTGGGCGACGACGACCAGTCGATCTACGCCTGGCGCGGCGCGCGTCCTGAGAACCTGATGCTGCTCAAGGAGGATTACCCCTCCCTGAAAGTGGTCATGCTGGAGCAGAACTACCGCTCCACCAGCCGCATCCTGCGTTGCGCCAACGTGTTGATCGCCAACAACCCGCACGCATTCGAGAAACAGCTCTGGAGCGAGATGGGCGTTGGTGACGAGATCCGGGTGATCCGTTGCAAGAACGAGGACGCCGAGGCCGAACGCGTGGCGATGGAAATCCTCACGCTGCACCTGCGCACCAACCGTCCCTACAGCGATTTCGCCATCCTGTACCGCGGTAACTACCAGGCCAAGCTGATCGAGCTGAAGTTGCAGCACCACCAAGTGCCTTACCGTCTTTCCGGCGGCAACAGCTTCTTCGGCCGTCAGGAAGTCAAAGACCTCATGGCCTATCTGCGCCTGCTGGTAAACCCTGACGACGACAACGCCTACCTGCGGGTCATCAACGTGCCGCGCCGGGAAATCGGCTCGACCACCCTGGAAAAGCTCGGCAACTATGCCACCGGCCGGGGTGTCTCGATGTATGCCGCCAGTGAGGAACTGGGGCTGGGCGAGCACCTGGATGCGCGCTACACCGAGCGCCTGCAGCGTTTCAAGCATTGGCTGGACGGCGTGCGCCACAAGGTGGCGCTGGATGATCCCATCGCCGCCCTGCATGAAATGATCCGCGACATCGACTACGAGAACTGGATCCGCCAGCAGACCGCCAGCGATAAGGCAGCGGAGTTTCGCATCAGCAACGTCTGGTTCCTGGTCGAAGCGCTGAAGAATACCCTCGAGAAGGACGAAGAGGGTGACATGACCATCGAGGACGCCATCGGCAAGTTAGTGCTGCGCGATATGCTCGAACGCCAGCAGGAAGAGGAAGAAAACGCCGACGGTGTGCAGATGATGACCCTGCACGCGTCCAAGGGCCTGGAATTTCCCTACGTGTTCATCATGGGCATGGAGGAGGAGATCCTGCCTCACCGCTCCAGCATCGAGGCCGACACCATCGAGGAAGAGCGCCGCCTGGCTTACGTGGGCATCACCCGCGCACGCCAGACGCTGGCGTTCACCTTCGCCGCCAAACGCAAGCAATACGGGGAAATCATCGACTGCACGCCTAGTCGCTTCCTCGACGAGCTGCCCCCCGAAGACCTGTCCTGGGAAGGACTGGACGATGCCCCGGTCGAGGTCAAGGCCGCACGCGGCAACAATGCCCTGGCCGACATCCGGGCGATGCTCAAACGCTGATCAACCATTACTCTTAAACACTGCCGCTGTTTGCGGCCATTTTTGTTCCGAGGAATACCATAGTGGAAGCACTGCATCAGAAGATTCGCGAAGAAGGCATCGTGCTTTCCGACCAGGTTCTCAAAGTCGATGCGTTTCTCAACCATCAGATCGACCCGGCGCTGATGCAGCTGATCGGTGACGAGTTCGCCCGCCTGTTCGCCGATGCCGGCGTGACCAAGATCGTCACCATCGAGGCGTCGGGTATCGCGCCTGCGGTGATGACCGGGCTGAAGCTGGGTGTGCCGGTGATCTTCGCACGCAAGCACCAGTCGCTGACCCTCACCGAGAACCTGCTGACGGCTTCTGTGTATTCGTTCACCAAGCAGACCGAGAACACCGTGGCCATTTCGCCGCGCCACCTGAGCAGCAGCGACCGGGTGCTGGTCATGGATGACTTCCTTGCCAACGGCAAGGCGTCCCAGGCGCTGATCTCGATCATCAAGCAGGCCGGAGCGACCGTGGTAGGGCTGGGGATCGTGATCGAGAAATCGTTCCAGGGCGGGCGCGCCGAGCTGGATCGCCAAGGCTATCGCGTGGAGTCGCTGGCGCGGGTGAAATCGCTGGAAGGCGGTGTGGTCAGCTTCATCGAGTGAGGCGGCACTGGCTCGCTTACATCCGGGCCACAAGGGGCTGCGCGGCAGCCCCTGTCGTCTTCAGGTCGCCGCCAGGCCTGCCAACAGCAACCGTTGGTACAGCTCTTCCTTGAGCCCCTGAGGCTGGTCAAGCTGCATCCGTGCCAGATGCCGCTCATACCCTTGGGGCCCTGGCGCGTCCAGCGCGGCTTTGCCCAGCTCAAGCGCCTCGCTGAGCTTGAACTTGCTTTTCAACCAGTTCAGCGCCCGTAACAAGTCCTGCTCTTCAGCCGTGAAGTCGGTCCCCATGGGGTACTCCGGGAACAGCTGTGGATGCTGCGCCCGGACCGCGGCCAGGCGCTGCGGCGTGTTATCGGCAAAACGCCTGTCGAGCTGAAAATCTTCCGCCAGCTTGCCAGCGTCCCTGGCCTGCTCGATGAGGCTTTGCTGGAACCGGGAGTCACACACCGCAAGCAATCGCGCAATGACCTCACTGTCGGTCTGCCCCCTGAGGTCAGCGATGCCATATTCGGTCACCACGATATCGCGCAGGTGGCGGGGAATGGTGCAATGGCCGTAGTTCCAGAAAATGTTCGATGAAACCTCGCCACCCGCTTCGCGCCAACTGCGCAGCAGCAGTATCGAGCGGCCACCTTCCAGCGCGTGCCCCTGGGCAACGAAGTTGTACTGCCCACCTACCCCGCTCAGCACGCGCCCGTCTTCGAGCTGATCGGCCACACCCGCGCCGAGCAGGGTCATGCCGAACACCGTATTGATGAAGCGTGCGTCCTGTCGCTGAGCACGCTTGAGCTGTTCATCACCGTAGAGCTCATTGACGAAGCCGATACCGGTCATGGCAAACCGCGCACGCTGCTCCAGGCTCATGTCGCGCAGGCGCTGGTAGAACGCTTGCGGGCCGAGGAAGAACCCTCCGTGCAGGACTACCCCCTGCTCATCGACAGCACGCCGCAGCAAGCCGGCTTCGGCCAGCGCCAGCAGCCCGTTGACGAACATCTCGCTACAGCCATACAGCCCATGCTCGAAGGGCGCGAGCCCGCCTTCCCGCTCGATCAGGGCCTGCGCGGTACTCGCGCCAAGGCTGTCGAGCGCTGCGCGGTAAGCAACGTTATCGCTCTGGCGAGCGAGCAGCGCGGCGGCAACCGCATCGCCCATGGCACCAATCCCGATCTGCAAGGTACCCCCGTCACGCACCAGGCTGCTGGCATGCAGGCCGATGCAGTGGTCCTGCGTGGTGACCGGCATGTTGGGCGTTGAAAACAATTGGCGCTGCTCGGCTTCGTCCAACAGCAGGTCGAAGGCATCCATTGGCAGCTCGGCATCACCGGGCATGTACGGCAACTGCGCATGCACCTGGCCCAGCATCAGAATGGTCTCGCCAGCGGCGCGGCGGCGTTCGACCATGGGTAACAGGTCCAGGGTGATGTCCGGGTTGCAGGCCAGGCTCAGGTGGACGGGCCGCTCCGGCGTAGCCGCCACCAGTTGGGCGATCAGGTTCAGGCCCTTGGCATTGATGTCTCGCGCGGCATGGCTGTAGTTGCTGCTGACGTAATCCTGTTGGGCCGATTCACTGGCAAGCAGGCTGCCGGGCTGCATGAAGAACTGTTCTACGCGAATGTTTGGCGGCAGGCTGTCATTGCGCAGGTCGGCCAGGTAGTGAAGCTCTTCGTAGTCGCCGAACACGCGCTCCACGAAGGGCTCGAGCAAGCGTCGCTGCAAGCCATCCCCGAGCGCCGGTCGACCCAGGGAAAGGGCCGTATAGATCGTCAGACGGCGTTCGGGCAATTCGCGGATGCGGGCATAGAGGGCGTTGACGAAAGCATTGGGTTTGCCCAGGCCCAGCGGCAGGCCCATGTGGATATGGGTTGGCAGGCGTGACAGGATCTGTTCGACGGCCTGGTCGATGGAGCTGAGGTGCATCGAGGCCTCCTGGTTCGTGCTTGGGTTCAGGAGGTTCGACAGGCAGGTAGACAGGTTGGTTGCCTGGACGGTAAGAGGAAGCCGCAGCCACCTGGGGTCTGGATAACTCGGTGGTCTTCAGCCACAGCGTAGGTCCACGCGTACGCGGTGCCTGAGCGCTCTCGCCGGGGCGCCGGACCGGCCGCGATGGGCCGCGAAGCGGCCCCGGCAAGGCAAGAGGCGAAGCTAGAATACTGGGACTGCTACGCGGCACATTGCGGTATTTACAGGCCAGACATCTTCTGAATAGCGGCCTTGAGCTCATCATCCGAGCAATCCGCGCAGGTGCCCTTCGGCGGCATGGCGTTGATGCCCGTGATGGCCTTGGCCAGGATGCCATCCAACCCACCCTGGTGGTCGGCACGCTCCTTCCAGGCTGCGTTGTCGCCCACTTTCGGCGCGCCGAGCAGCCCCGTGCCATGGCAGGCCGTGCAATGCTTGGCGATGATGTCATCCGGCGTCCTGGCAGACCCGGCACCCGTGCTAGCGGACACGGCCATGCCCTTGCATTCCTGGCCCTGGATACACACCTTGCCGACCGGCTCCAGGCGCTTGGCGATATCGTCGTTGGTCGCAGCGGTAGCGGTGATTGCCCACAGGGCCAGTACGGCGGCCGGGATGGCCAGCATCTTCTTGACTTGATTCACGCGAACACCCTCATGGTGGCTAATCATGCTCGCGGCCACGGATCCTCGAGCGCCGAAAAGTATAACGACAAGCCCGAGGCCGGGAAACGACCCTACGCAGGAAAGGGGTATTGACGCGTCAATGCACTGCGCTGGATCAAAAGTTCGAGGGGGTAGCGGCACTGATCAAGCGTGCTGGCTGTTCGAACGGGTTGCGAAAACGGTGCGGGCGGGTGCTTTCGAAGTAGTAGCTGTCGCCTGCTTCGAGAATGAACAGCTCGGTACCGACCACCAACTCCAGGCGGCCTTCGAGCAGGATGCCGGTCTCTTCGCCATCATGGGTCAGCATTTCGGCGCCGGTGTCGGCGCCAGGCGGGTACACCTCGGTCAGAAAAGCGATGGCGCGGTTACGGTGCGATTTGCCAACCAGCTTCATGGTCACCGCACCATCGGAGATGTCGATCAGTTCGTGGGCCTTGTAGACGATTTGCGCAGGGCTCTCGGGTTCGAGCTCGACGGAAAAGAACTCGACCATGGACATGGGAATGCCGCTCAGTACCTTGCGCAGCGAACTGATCGATGGGCTCACACTGTTCTTCTCGATCATCGAGATGGTGCTGTTGGTAACGCCCGCGCGCTTGGCGAGTTCACGCTGGGACAGGCCCTTGAGCGTGCGGATGGCTTGCAGTCGTTCGCCGACGTCCAAAGCTGGAGCCTCCTGAGACGGGTATGCGGGTGGATGTGAACGATATCATGGCAACGCCGTTCAGTATTTACAACACACCACCCGCCCTGACGCCTTAGTCCCCAACGTATTCCCGGGGCACCCGCTTGAGGTTGCAGAAGATCTGGTAAGGGATAGTACCGGCCTGGCTCGCCACCTCAGTGGCATGGACCTGCTTGCCCCACAGTTCGACTGGGCTGCCGACCGTCGCTTGGGGCACGTCGGTCAGGTCGATGCTCAGCATGTCCATCGACACGCGACCAATGAGCGGGGCTCGACTGCCGGCAACGATGACCGGCGTGCCGTTGGGCGCCTGGCGCGGGTAACCGTCGGCGTAGCCCATGGCAACCACGCCTACACGGGTGGGCCGCGTGCTGACGAACGTGGCGCCGTAACCCACCGGCTCGCCGGCCGGCAGCTCCCGCACACTGATAACCCGCGACTGCAGTGTCATGACCGGCTGCAGGCGTTGGGCGTGTGCTTGAGGCATGTCGAACGGCGTGGCGCCATAGAGCATCAGGCCTGGCCGTACCCAATCACCGGCTGCCTGGGGCCAACCCAGCACGGCTGGGGAGTTGCGCAGGCTGCACTCTGCAGCCAAGCCCTGGCGCGCGGTTTCGAACACGGCAATCTGCTCGCTTGTGGCCTTAGCATCCAATTCATCGGCACGGGCGAAATGGCTCATGAGCACGATGCGCCCTACCTTGCCGCTGGCCAGCAGGCGTTCATAGGCATCGCGATAATCCTTGGGATGCAGCCCTACACGGTGCATGCCGGTATCGAGCTTGAGCCAGACGGTGAGTGGGCTGTGCAGCGGGTTTTTCTCGATGGCCTCCAACTGCCAGGCCGAATGCACGACGCACCACAGGTCATGTTCGACGATCAATGGCAGCTCACTGGCTTCGAAGAAGCCCTCCAACAGCAGTACTGGGCTCCTGATGCCGGCCGCACGCAGCTCCAGTGCCTCTTCGATGCAGGCCACGGCAAACCCGTCCGCCTCGGGCTCGAGCGCCAACGCGCAGCGCACGGCACCGTGACCGTAGGCGTCGGCCTTGATCACGGCAAGCGCCTTGGCGCCGGTCAGTTCACGGGCGAGACGGTAATTATGGCGCAGGGCCTGGAGGTCGATCAGGGCACGGGCGGGGCGCATGCGGCTGCCTTAAAAGTCATACGGGTTGAAATCGAAGCTGGGGCACGCGCAGGTCATTCGCGAGCACCCCAATGGATGGTTTACTGCTGATGGGCAGGCGAACCATGCCCGTGACGGGCCACTTCGCGGCTGCTGCCATAGCGCGAGATGTCCAGCCCTTGTGCACTGATCTGCGGTTTCTTGCGCGCGATCAGGTCAGCCAGCAGGCGACCCGAGCCACAGGCCATGGTCCAGCCCAGCGTGCCGTGCCCTGTGTTGAGGAACAGGTTACTGAAGGCGGTTGCACCCACGATGGGGGTACCGTCTGGCGTCGCGGGACGCAGCCCGGTCCAGAAACTGGCTTGGCTCAAATCACCGCCGCGAGGATAAAGGTCGTTGACGATCATCTCCAGCGTTTCACGTCGACGGGGGTTGAGCGACAGGTCAAAGCCCGCGATTTCAGCCATGCCCCCAACCCGGATACGGTTGTCGAAACGAGTGATGGCAACCTTGTAGGTCTCGTCGAGGATGGTCGAGGCAGGCGCCATGTCGCCGTTGGTGATGGGCACGGTCAGGGAGTAACCCTTCAACGGATAGACCGGCGCCTTGATACCCAAGGGCTTGAGCATCTGCGGCGAATAGCTGCCCAATGCCAGCACATAGCGGTCGGCGGTTTCGAGCTTGCCATCGATCCAGACACCGTTGATGCGGTCACCTGCATGATCCAGACGCTGGATATCCTGCCCGAAGCGGAACTCCACGCCCAGGTTCCGGGCCATTTCCGCCAGCTTGGTGGTGAACAACTGGCAATCGCCGGTCTGGTCGTTAGGCAGGCGCAGGGCGCCGGCGAGGATGCCCTTCACACTGGCCAGGGCAGGTTCGACGCGGGCGATGCCATCGCGATCGAGCAATTCATAAGGCACGCCTGATTGCTCGAGCACGGCGATATCCTTGGCAGCTGCATCGACCTGGGCCTGGGTACGGAACAGCTGGGTAGTGCCCAGGCTACGGTTCTCGTACGCGATTCCGGTTTCGGCGCGCAGTTCGTCGAGGCAGTCGCGGCTGTACTCGGACAACCGCACCATGCGCTCCTTGTTCACGGCATAGCGGTTGGCCGTGCAGTTACGCAGCATCTGCGCCATCCACAGGTACTGGTCCACGTCACCGGCCAGCTTGATGGCAAGCGGAGCGTGACGCTCGAGCAACCACTTCACGGCTTTTAGAGGCACCCCTGGCGCCGCCCACGGCGAGGCATAGCCGGGCGAGATCTGGCCGGCGTTGGCGAAGCTGGTTTCCATGGCCACCGCTGGCTGGCGGTCCACCACCGTCACTTCGAACCCTTGCCGGGCCAGGTAATAGGCACTGGCGGTTCCAATCACGCCGCTACCAAGTACCAGAACTCGCATCGTTTCTTTCCCCTCGCGCACTGCCGCAGTGTGTTGTTGGACTGCCATTGATGGGCGAAGTATAGGAATTCGTGAGCAGTGCAATTCACTATATAAAAGCCTATTATTGGCGAGAATTCTCGGCACAATGGCCTTTCACGGAGGGGCATCCCCTATGAGAACCCAGCATCAAAGTAAGCGTGAGCTGGACAAGATCGACCGGAACATCCTGCGCATCCTGCAGAACGACGGGCGTATCTCCTTCACCGAATTGGGCGAGAAGGTCGGCCTCTCCACCACGCCGTGCACCGAGCGCGTACGTCGGCTGGAACGTGAAGGCATCATCATGGGCTACAACGCGCGCCTGAACCCACAGCACCTCAAGGGCAGCCTGCTGGTGTTCGTGGAAATCAGCCTGGACTACAAGTCTGGCGATACCTTCGAGGAGTTTCGTCGGGCAGTGCTCAAGCTGCCGCACGTGCTCGAATGCCACCTGGTTTCCGGCGACTTCGACTACTTGGTCAAGGCGCGCATTTCGGAAATGGCTTCGTATCGCAAGCTGCTTGGCGACATCCTGCTCAAGCTGCCCCACGTGCGTGAGTCCAAAAGCTACATCGTGATGGAGGAGGTGAAGGAAAGCCTCTGCCTGCCAATCCCGGACTGACGCCGGGCTCTACCACGAACGCCTAGACCAGCACTTGCCGGGTGGTAGCAATGAACTGGTGCACCAGCTGCTCGGCCGCAGGGTCGATCATGGGTTCGGGCCCACGACCGCGTGGGCAGGCCAGGCGTGGGGTGGTGCCGAACAGGCGGCAGATCATTGGCCGCTCTTCATATACCGTGCAGCCCTGGGGCCCCAAATGCACGCAGTCCAGGCGCTCCAGGGCAGCGTCCTGTTCGGCCTGGGATTTGCGCGGCAGCCGAGCCATCTCTTGCGCCGAGGTAGTGACCGGTCCGCAGCAGTCATGGCAGCCGGGCTCGCATTCGAACGACGGGATGAGTTCGCGCAGGAAGTGGATTTTGTGGCGATCGCAGGACATGACTAGGCACAGGCTGAAAATGTTCGCCCATTATAGGCCGGTTGCCCGCCCTGGGCCTGCGGCTTATCCTCCCGTTCCAGCCCATGCACCAGGACGCGTCCAATGATCCACAGCGCGCAGCACGCCGCTTCTTATTACGCCGCCAGCAGCGCGCCTCACCCTGATCATGCCTTTCTGCAGGGTGATCACACCGCCGATGTGTGCATCGTCGGCGGTGGCTACTCTGGTCTGAACACGGCCCTGGAGTTGGCCGAGCGTGGCTTCTCGGTGATCCTGCTCGAAGCGCGCAAGATCGGCTGGGGCGCCAGTGGGCGCAACGGTGGGCAGTTGATCCGCGGGGTCGGCCATGGCCTGGAGCAGTTCCTGCCGGTCATCGGCGAGCAGGGCGTTCGCGACATGCAACGGATGGGATTGGAGGCCGTGCAGATCGTGCGCGACCGTGTAGCGCAGCACGCCATCGCCTGTGACCTGGTCTGGGGCTATTGCGACCTGGCCAACAAGCCGGCGCAAATGGCGGGCCTGGCCGAAGAGGCCGAACACTTGCGCAGCCTGGGTTACGCCCACGAACTGCGGCTGGTCGCAAAGGATGACATTCACGACGTGGTGGGCTCGCAGCGCTATGCAGGCGGGCTGGTGGACATGGGTTCTGGCCACTTGCACCCCCTCAACCTGGCCTTGGGCGAAGCCGCGGCAGCCGCGCGCCTGGGCGTGAAACTCCACGAGCAGTCCGAGGTGACCCGCATCGACTATGGCCCCCAGGTGCAGGTACACACTGCCCAAGGCCGGGTCCGGGCGCAAACGCTGGTCCTGTGCTGCAACGCCTACCTCAATGGGTTGCACGGTGAGCTGGGCGGCAAGGTATTGCCCGCCGGCAGTTACCTCATCGCTACCGAGCCGCTGGGTGAAGCGCGTGCACGTTCGCTGCTGCCACAGAACATGGCCGTGTGCGACCAGCGGGTGGCGCTGGACTACTACCGCCTGAGCGCAGATCACCGGTTGCTGTTCGGCGGCGCTTGCCATTATTCCGGGCGCGACCCAAAGGATATCGCCGCCTACATGCGGCCCAAGATGCTGCGGGTGTTCCCTCAACTGGCGGACGTCCGCATCGACTACCAGTGGGGTGGCATGATCGGGATCGGCGCCAACCGCCTGCCCCAGGTAGGCCGTCTGCCCGATCAGCCCAACGTCTACTACGCCCAGGCCTACGCAGGCCACGGGCTGAACGCGACCCATCTGGCCGCCCGGCTGCTCGGGGAGGCCATCAGTGGCCAGCAAAGCGGGCGCTTCGACCTGTTCGCCAAGGTGCCACACATGACGTTCCCAGGCGGCAAGCACTTGCGCTCACCTTTACTGGCATTGGGCATGCTGTGGCACAGGCTCAAGGAGCTGGCCTGAAAGCGGTCAAGGCCTCCAGAACGGCTTGCGGCCTTCCGAGCGCGCCTCTTGCCAGCTGAGCCCCACATCACGCAATTCATGGTCGCTCAACTGGAGCAGCGCCCTGCGGGTGTGCCAGCGGCGCAGCATCAACTGCAAGCGACTCGAAGCCTTTGGCGTAGCGTGGGTTTCGCTTCGCTGCAGGGCCTCTTTATCGCCTACCGACGGTTCAATGCGCACATCGCTCAAGCTTCCCATCGCTGCTGTCTCCCTTTCGATGACAATGTGGGGACAGCATGCAGGGTGCATGGCCTGACAATACAGATCCAAAAAAGCGTTATTATTTGGATACAGATCGGGCTTCCAGGTAACTGAATGCAGCCTTTTCAATCAATCTGTATGGTGCGTTACCCGGCGCAGCCCAGGAGTATGACGTGACGCTCTACCTGAACCTTGCCGAGGTACTCGGCGCGCGCATCGAACAGGGCCTCTATCGCCCCGGCCAGCGGCTGCCATCGGTGCGCGCACTAAGCGTGGAGCACGGGGTAAGCCTGAGCACCGTGCAACAGGCCTACCGCATGCTCGAAGACAGTGGCATGGTCTCGCCACGGCCAAAATCCGGCTATTTCGTGAGCGATCACCGCCACCTGCCGGCCTTGCCTGCGGTCAGCCGACCCGCCCAGCGCCCCGTGGACATCTCCCAGTGGGAGCAGGTACTGGAACTGGTGCGCAGTACTCCGCAGCCAGGGGTGATACAGCTTGGACGGGGCATGCCAGACATCGAGAGCCCTACCCTCAAGCCGCTGTTGCGCAGCCTCGCCCGACTCAGCCGTCGGCAGGACATGCCCGGGCTGTATTACGACAATATCCACGGCAACCTGGCCTTGCGTGAACAGGTGGCACGCCTGGCCCTGGACTCCGGTTGCAGGCTCTCCCCCTCGGAGCTGGTGGTGACGACAGGCTGTCACGAAGCCCTGTCGTGCAGCATCCGCGCCGTGTGCGAGCCTGGCGATATCGTTGCGGTGGACTCGCCCAGCTTCCATGGCGCCATGCAGACGCTCAAGGGCCTGGGCATGAAGGCGCTGGAGATCCCCACGGACCCGGTGACGGGCATCAGCCTCGAGGCGCTCGAACTGGCCCTTGAGCAGTGGCCGATCAAGCTCATCCAGATCACCCCAAGTTGCAACAACCCGCTGGGCTACATCATGCCCGAGGCTCGTAAAAAGGCCCTGTTGAAGCTTGCACAGCGCTACGACGTGGCCATTCTCGAGGACGATGTCTACGGTGACCTGGCCTACACCTACCCTCGGCCACGGACGGTCAAGTCATTCGATATGCAAGGCCGCGTGCTGTTGTGCAGTTCATTTTCAAAGACCCTTGCCCCTGGCCTGCGTGTCGGTTGGGTAGCGCCCGGACGCTACCTGGAGCGGGTCCTGCACATGAAGTACATCAGCACAGGCAGCACCGCCAGTCAGCCTCAATTGGCGGTAGCGGACTTCATCGCCAACGGGCACTACCAGCCCCATGTGCGACGGATGCGTAGCCAGTACCAACGCAGCCGTGAGTTGATGAGCGACTGGGTGACCCGGTATTTCCCACCCGGCACCCGCGTAAGCCGTCCGCAAGGCGGCTTTATGCTGTGGGTGGAATTGCCGGAACATTTCGATACCTTGCAACTCAATCACGCCTTACTGGAACAGGGCGTACAAGTGGCCGTGGGCAGCATCTTTTCCGCTTCCGGCAAGTTCCGTCATTGCCTGCGCATGAACTTCGCCGCCAGGCCTACAGCGCAAATCGAGGCGGCGGTGCGCAAGGTGGGTGAGACCGCCCAACGCTTGCTGGACGAGGACATCGTCGCGACGTAACTTTGCGTTGCCTGCCACTGTCCAACCCCAAAGCCCTGCTGCACAGGACGTCCACCGTTGAAACTCCAGCGAGCCCTACCCTTGCTGCTGACGCTGCTGCTCGGCGTCGGCGGCTGCGCCAGCGTCGATACGCCGCGCCAAACCAGCCAAGCCCTGCCGGCCGATGGCTCGGCGTTCGGCCGCTCGGTGTTGCGCCAGGCAGCACCTTATGAAGGCCGTTCCGGCTTTCGCCTGCTCCCCAACAGCAACGAGGCTTTCCGGGCGCGCGCCGAGCTGATACGCAATGCACAGGCCAGCATCGACGTGCAGTACTACATCGTCCATGACGGGCTCAGCACCCGCGCCCTGGTCCATGAACTGTTGCGGGCGGCAGACCGGGGGGTGCGGGTACGCATCCTGCTGGACGACACCACCAGTGACGGCCTGGATGCAATCATGGGCACCCTCGCCGCCCACCCGAACATCCAGATCCGCGTGTTCAACCCCCTGCACCTGGGACGCGCCACCGGGGTCACGCGCGCCATGGGCCGGTTGCTCAACCTGTCGCGTCAGCACCGGCGCATGCACAACAAGCTGTTCCTGGTGGACAACAGCATGGCCATCGTCGGCGGACGAAACCTGGGCGACGAGTACTTCGATGCCGAGCCCAACCTGAACTTCACCGACATCGATCTGCTGGGTGTGGGCCCTATAGCAGAGCAGTTGGGACACAGTTTCGATCAGTACTGGAACAGCGCCCTGAGCCGCCAGATCACCGACTTCCTCTGGCACCAGCCCAATGCCAGCGACCTGCGCACCAGCCGCCATCGGCTGGAGGTCTCGCTGGCCGAAGCCAGAACTCGGCGCAAGGTCTTGTATGACCGCCTGATGGCCTATCAATCCCAGCCGCGGTTGGACACCTGGCGCAACGAACTCATATGGGCCCATGCCCAGGCGCTGTGGGACGCACCCAGCAAGGTGCTGGCCGATGACGAGCCTGACCCACAGCTGCTGCTGACACGGCAACTTGGCCCTGACCTGCGCGATGTGCGTCACGAACTGATTCTGGTCTCGGCTTATTTCGTGCCCGGCGAACCAGGGCTGCTTTACCTCACTCAGAGCGCCGACGCGGGCATTTCGGTAAAGCTGTTGACCAACTCGCTGGAGGCTACCGATGTGCCTGCCGTACACGGCGGTTATGCCCCTTACCGCAAGGCATTGCTGGAGCACGGGGTGAAGCTATACGAAATGCGCCGCCAACCCGGGGACCCCAGCGCGGGCAAGCTGAGTTTTCATGGCAGCTCCAATTCCAGCCTGCACAGCAAGGCGATCGTGTTCGACCGTCACAAGACGTTCATTGGCTCGTTCAATTTCGATCCGCGCTCGGTGTTGTGGAACACCGAAGTCGGCGTGTTGGTCGACAGCCCCGAACTTGCCGAATACACCCGTGCGCTGGCGGTGCAGGGCATGGCACCGGCCCTGAGCTACCAGCCTGAGCTCGTCGGCGGCAAGCTGGTCTGGGTGACCGAGGAGGACGGACAGCGGCGGGTGCTCACGTCAGAGCCTGGTAGCCTGTGGCGGCGGTTCAATGCCTGGATCAGCAAGGCGGTCGGGCTGGAAAAGATGCTCTAGCGCTGCGCAGTCACGCCGCCGCAGGCTCGAACGCTCCGGGCCGCCGGGTCAGCACCACAAGCCCAGCGGCGCCTGCTGCCATCAGCAGCGGCAAGGCGTGCCCACTGATCCACTGGCTACCTGCGCCGGCCAGCAACGGCCCCAGCAGGCAACCGATGCCCCACAGCTGGGCCACGTGGGCATTGGCCCGCACCAGGGCATCGTCTCGGTAGCGCTCACCGATCAACACCAGCGACAAGGTGAACAACCCACCGGCGCTTGCGCCGAACAATACCCACACAGGCCAGATCGCCCAGGTGTGCAACAGCAGGGGGATGGCAAGGCTCGACCCCAACAATGCCGAGGCGCAACCGGTGAACAGCGCGCGCCGCGACATGTGGTCCGCCAGTGCGCCAATGGGCAACTGCAGCACCGCATCGCCGACCACCACCGTACTGACCATGAACAACGCGATTTCCGTGCTCAAGCCCTGTTGCAGGCAGTATATCGGCAGCAGGGTCAGGATCATGGCTTCGAACGAAGCGAACAATGCGATGGCCCAGGCGATCACGGGCAGCCTTCTGCAGAAGGCAAACAGGTCGGCAAAGGTGACATTGCATGCTTGCGTAGAGGGCGCGCCACCGCGGCCCAGCAACAGCAAGGGCGACACCAGCAGCAGACCGGTCGCCGCCCAGAAGCCGAAGTCGTCGTCCGACCCCAGCATGCCCAGCACCAACGGCCCTGCCAGTTGGCTCAGCGCATAGCTACTCCCGTACAGGGCTACCAGCCGTCCGCGCCACTGCTCGACCACCAGTTGGTTGATCCAGCTCTCACCCAGCACGAACACCACGGTCAACGCCATGCCGATCAACAGCCGCAGCAGCAACCAAAGCGGGTAGCTTGGCAGCAGGGCCAACAGGCCGATGGACAATGCCCCGCCCCACAGGCACAGGCGCATGGCCGCAGGCACGCCTACCCACCCGGCAAGACGGCTGGCTAGGCTGGCGCCGGCCAGCACGCCCAGAGCAGGCATGGCGGCCATGACGCCAATGGCGAAGCCGCCATACCCCCAGGCCTCCAGACGCAAGGACACCAACGGCATGCTCACACCCAATGCGAGCCCGACGCTCAGCACCGACGCCAGCACGGCAAAATAGGTTCCCCAACGCATGACGGCCTCCCAGGCAGCATTGTTGTATGACAGAAACAACGAAGCCGGGACGGTATGAGCCGCCCCGGCCAGTGGTGGAGTGTCCGCCCCGCGTGCAATCGAGCTGCCTCAGGCCCTGCTCAGCTCGCAACAGCGATACCAGGCCCTTGGAAGCCGAATTGCCTGCTACAGGCTGCTGGAATTACAGCTTGATCCAGGTGGCCTTGAGCTCGGTGTACTTCTCCAGCGCGTGCAGCGACTTGTCACGGCCGTTGCCCGACTGCTTGAAGCCACCGAATGGCGCGGTCATGTCGCCGCCATCATATTGGTTGACCCAGACACTGCCGGCGCGCACGGCGCGGGCCGTCCTGTGCGCCTTGGAAATGTCCGAAGTCCAGATGCCCGCCGCCAGCCCATAGGGTGTGTCGTTAGCGATGGCAACCGCCTCTTCGGCCGTGTCGAAAGCAATCACGGACAGGACGGGGCCGAAGATTTCTTCCTGGGCGATCTTCATGGCATTGGTCACGCCATCGAAGATGGTCGGCTCGACGTAGGTGCCGCCGGTATCTTCCAGCGTCCGCTTGCCACCGGTCAGCAGCTTGGCACCGTCCTTGTGGCCGGCCTCGATGTACGACAGCACGGTATTCATCTGCTGGGTATCGACCAGGGCACCAACGGTGGTCTGCGGGTCCAGCGGGTTGCCGGGCTTCCAGGCCTTGAGGGCCTCGACCACCATGGGCAGGAAGGTGTCCTTGATCGAGCGCTCCACCAGCAAGCGAGAACCTGCGGTGCACACTTCTCCCTGGTTGAAGGCGATGGCGCTGGCAGCAGCCTGGGCGGCGGCCTCAAGGTCGGGCGCGTCGGCAAAGACGATGTTCGGGCTCTTGCCACCGGCTTCCAGCCAGATGCGTTTCATGTTCGATTCGCCTGCATACACCATCAGCTGCTTGGCGATCTTGGTGGAACCTGTGAATACCAGGGTGTCGACGTCCATGTGCAGGGCCAGGGCCTTGCCCACGGTGTGGCCATAGCCAGGCAGCACGTTCAGCACACCTGCCGGGATGCCGGCTTGCACCGCCAGCTGAGCGATGCGAATGGCCGTCAGCGGCGATTTCTCGGAAGGCTTGAGCACAACCGAGTTGCCCGTAGCCAATGCGGGGCCCAACTTCCAGCTCGCCATCAGCAGCGGGAAGTTCCACGGGACGATGGCACCCACCACGCCTACCGGCTCGCGGGTGACCAGGCCCAGTTGATCGTGAGGCGTAGGAGCGACTTCGTCGTACACCTTGTCGATGGCTTCGGCTGTCCAGTGAATGGCATTGGCAGCGCCTGGGATATCGATGCTGGAGGCGTCACCGATTGGCTTGCCCATGTCCAGCGTTTCAAGCAGCGCCAGCTCTTCGACGTTCTTGCGCAGCAGGTCGGCGAAGCGGATCAGAATGGCCTTGCGCTTGGCCGGAGCCAGCTGTGACCATACGCCCGAATTGAAGGTCGCGCGGGCGTTTTCGACCGCGCGGTTGGCGTCGGCCAGGTCGCAGCTGGCAACCTTGGCCAGGAAGCGTCCGTCGACCGGGCTCAGGCATTCGAAGGTTTCACCGGATGCGGCATCGGTGTATTCGCCGTTGATGAAGGCGCGGCCTTCGATCTTCAGTTGCTGGGCACGTTGTTCCCAGTCTGCACGAGTCAGGGTGGTCATACGAAACTCCTCCTCTTGTTTAGGTGCAACGCTGCACTGAGGACTTGCAGGCGTTGTCGGGGTCCGGGCGTGCGACAGGCGCACACAGGCATGCAATACCCTAAACCAGCCCTTTCAAACTATCAATATATTTGACACTATCGGCTCAAACGCCCAGCGATGTTAATTTTATTGAACATACAGGAGCCCCCTCATGAGCATCGACAGCATCATCGACTTCGCCCAGGCCATTACCGAGGCCGAGCGCTATCGCCCCGCAGCCGAAAAGGTTCTCAAGGGCGAGCCGGACCAGGCCGTGTACAACCACTATGCAAGCCCCTGCGGGCAGTTTGCCGCTGGCGTCTGGGAGGGGGAAGTCGGCCAGTGGAAGGTCAACTACACCGAGCATGAGTACTGCGAAATCGTGCAGGGCGTGTCGGTGCTGCGTGACGAAAAAGGCGCCAGCAAGACACTGCGTGCGGGTGATCGGTTCGTCATACCCGCCGGGTTCAAAGGGACATGGGAAGTGCTGGAGCCTTGCCGCAAGATCTATGCATTGTTCGAGCAGAAGTAACCCATGGCCTGCCCACCCTTTCGGCCAGGCATAAAAAAACCCGCCTCTGTTCAGAGGCGGGTTTTTTTCAGGTCGCCGATCAATTACTTGATCTTGGCTTCCTTGTACACCACGTGCTTGCGAACAACGGGATCGTATTTCTTGATCTCGATTTTGTCCGGGGTGGTGCGCTTGTTCTTGTCGGTGGTGTAGAAGTGGCCGGTACCGGCACTCGAAACCAGACGGATCAATTCACGCATGATGCTCTCCCTTAAACCTTGGCGCCAGCTTTACGGATGTCAACCAGAACGGCATCGATGCCGCGCTTGTCGATGATGCGCATGCCTTTGGCGGAAACGCGCAGACGCACGAAACGCTTCTCGGATTCAACCCAGAAACGGTGGTGCTGCAGGTTTGGCAGGAAACGACGACGGGTTTTGTTGTTTGCGTGGGAAATGTTGTTCCCGGTTACTGGACCCTTACCAGTAACTTGACAGACTCTCGACATGACTCAGCCCTCTAAAACCACATGCCCAACCCGGCATGGGTTGGCCGCTTAATCTCTCAGTCTTTGGCGCCGAGGCGCCGTGATTCTGGAGGTCTTATCGACCGGATTCGCTGATGCGACAGGCCGAGCCCCTAGAAAAGAGCGCTGCTTTATACCAGAAAGACTCGATTGCAACAATACCTGATCAACATTCGAGCCGGGGCGAACCGCCGCGGGCGGCACGGCCGCAGGCCCTATCGTACGCTGACCGCTCGTCGCCAAGATTGTAAAAAAGAGTGTGGTCATTTTCCGGCAGTCACACTAGGGTAGGCCTTTTCCAGACTGCACTGGCAGATGGGCCACTGACAGCCAAGGAGCCACCATGCGTGCCGCCGCTCTTTCCTTATTGTTCACTTCCCTGCTTGCCGTGGGTGCAGCCCAGGCAGCGCCACTGAGCGTTTGCAGCGAAGCCAGCCCCGAAGGCTTCGACGTGGTGCAGTACAATTCGCTGACTACCACCAATGCCACGGCCGATGTCCTGATGAACCGCCTGGTGGAGTTCGATGCCGGCAAAGGCAAAGTGGTGCCGAGCCTGGCCGCCAGCTGGACGGTGTCGGCCGATGGCCTGGTGTACGATTTCACCTTGCGCGACAACGTGAAATTCCATACCACCGGCTACTTCAAGCCCAGCCGTACGCTCAATGCCGACGACGTGCTGTTCAGCTTCCAGCGCATGCTCTACCCCGCCCACGCCTGGCACAAGACGGCACCCGGCGGCTACCCCCATGCCCAGTCGCTGCAACTGGGCAGCCTGATCAAAACGATCGACGCACCAGCGCCCAATACCGTGCGCTTTACCCTCACCCACCCGGATGCGACCTTCCTGGCTACCCTGAGCATGGGCTTTGCCTCGATCTACTCCGCCGAATACGCCGACACGTTGCTCAAGGCAGGCACTCCCGAGAAGCTCAACAGCCAACCCATCGGCACCGGGCCATTCGTCTTCCAGCGATTCCAGAAGGATGCGGTGGTGCGCTATCGCGCCAACCCTGACTACTTTGCCGGCAAACCGGCCGTCGACCCGCTGATCTTCGCCATCACCACCGATGCGAACGTGCGCCTGCAGAAGCTCAAACGCAATGAGTGCCAGGTAGCCCTGTCGCCCAAGCCACTGGACATTGCCGAAGCCAGCCAGGACAGCAGCCTCAAGGTGGCCAGCACGCCAGCGTTCATGACGGCATTCATCGCGCTCAACAGCCAGCACCCACCCCTCGACAAGCCAGAGGTGCGTCAGGCCATCAACCTGGCTTTCGACAAACAGGCCTACGTGAAGGCTGTTTTCGAAGACTCGGCCATCGCGGCCAATGGCCCGTACCCGCCCAATACCTGGAGCTATGCCAAGGACCTGCCCGGTTACCCACTGGATGTGAAGAAAGCCAAGGCCTTGCTGGCCAAGGCCGGCCTGGCGGACGGCTTCAGCACGACGATCTGGACACGTCCTTCGGGTAGCCTGCTCAACCCCAACCCCAGCCTGGGCGCGCAGATGCTGCAGGCTGATCTCGCCAAGGTGGGCATCAAGGCTGACATTCGGGTGATCGAATGGGGCGAGCTGATCCGCCGCGCCAAGGCCGGCGAGCACGACCTGCTGTTCATGGGCTGGGCAGGTGACAACGGTGACCCGGATAACTTCCTCACCCCGCAGTTCTCCTGTGCAGCGGTCAAGTCCGGGACCAATTTCGCGCGGTTCTGTGACAATCGCCTGGACCAGCTGATCAGTGCCGGTCGCACCACCAATGATCAGAGCGTGCGCAGCCGGCTGTACCAGCAGGCGCAGACCCTGATCCAGCAGCAGGCGCTGTGGGTGCCATTGGCGCATCCGAATGCGGCGGCCCTGCTGCGCCAGGGTGTCGAGGGTTATCAGGTCAACCCGTTCGGCCGGCTGGACTTCAGCAAGGTGAGCGTGACCAAGTAAGCCCTGGCCACGCCTCGCCCTTGTCATGAACGGGGGAAGGCGCCCCTTCCCCGGTCATGACAGGTCATCCTGGACAGCGCCGCTACCACAGCGGCGTGCCCTAAGCCACGACCCACCCTTGCTCGGCCATGGACAGCGGCTCCCCGTCGCCAATGATGATGTGATCCAGCACACGCACATCGATCAAGGCCAGCCCACGCTTGAGCGACAAGGTCAGGTGCACATCCTCCTTGCTCGGTTCGCTGTTCCCCGAAGGGTGGTTGTGACACAGGATCAGCGCCGCGGCATTGTGCATCAATGCCCGTCGCACGACTTCCCGCGGATAGACACTGGCTCGGTCGATGGTACCCCTGAACAGAATCTCGAACGCCAGTGGCCGGTGCTTGGTGTCCAGAAACAGGCAGCCGAACACCTCGCTGGGTTCATGGCGCAGCATGGCCTTGAGGTAGCGTCGTACGGCCTGGGGGTCCTCCAACGCCGCTGCGCGGGTGATCCCCTCATCGAGGTAGCGACGACCGATTTCCAGCAATGCCTGCAGCTGTGCGTATTTGACCTCCCCTATGCCAGGCTCGCGCAAGACGGCCCGCCGATCGGCCTCCAGAAACGGCCGTAAGCCGCCAAAACGCACCAACAAGCCGCGCGCCAAGTCGAGCACGTTGTGCCCTGCAACGCCTGACCCCAGCAGCACAGCCAGCAGCTCGGCGTCAGACAGCACCGCCGCCCCACGCTGCAGCAGCTTTTCCCTTGGCCGATCCTGAACCGGCCATTCCCTGATGTTCATCGCGTCCCTGCCCTTGCTGCGGCCCATTTCGGCCCTGTGTTAATCTATTTGCCCTCGTACATGCGACGTTCTGCCGCACGCAGTTTCTGTCGCCGCCCGCTTTCACTGGAAAAAGGCAACCCTATGCAGCGGCTGTATCGCAAGCGCATCGTTCTTGGCGTCGGTGGTGGCATCGCCGCCTACAAGAGCGCCGAACTGATCCGCCGACTCCTGGAGCACGGCGCCCAAGTGCGTGTCGTCATGACCCGCGGTGGCGCCGAATTCATCACGCCGCTGACCTTGCAGGCGTTGTCCGGCCATCCGGTGCACCTGGACCTCCTCGACCCGGCAGCAGAGGCGGCCATGGGCCATATCGAGCTGGCCAAATGGGCTGATCTGGTGCTGATCGCTCCGGCCACCGCCGACCTCATGGCACGCCTGGCCCAGGGCATGGCCGATGACCTCTTGACGACCCTGGTGCTGGCCACCGACGCCACCGTCGCCGTCGCCCCCGCCATGAACCAGGCCATGTGGCGTGACGCTGCCACCCAGGCCAACCTCCAAGTGCTCAGGAGCCGAGGCATTCAGGTGTTCGGCCCTGCCTCGGGTAGCCAGGCCTGTGGCGACGTGGGCCTGGGCCGCATGCTCGAGGCCACCGACCTGGCCTGGTGCGCCGCCGAAAGCTTCAAGCGCCAGGCATTGACCGGCAAGCACGTGCTGATCACCGCCGGCCCCACTCAGGAGAACATCGACCCGGTGCGCTACATCACCAATCATAGCTCCGGGAAGATGGGCTTCGCCCTGGCCGAGGCGGCCGCCGAAGCCGGGGCTCGGGTGACCCTCGTGACCGGTCCCGTCCACCTGCCTACCCCCGACCGGGTCAGCCGTATCGACGTGGTCAGCGCGCGGGACATGCTGGCAGCCTGTGAGGCGGCCATGCCATGCGACCTGTTCATCGCTTCGGCGGCGGTGGCGGACTACCGCCCAGAGGTCATAGCGCCACAAAAGCTGAAGAAAGATCCTACGACTGGCGATGGCATGCTGCTGCAGATGGTGCGCAATCCCGATATCCTTGCCACCCTGGCCGGTCGCACCGACCGCCCTTTCAGTGTCGGCTTCGCCGCCGAGACCGAACACTTGCTCGATTACGCCACGCGCAAGCTCAAGGACAAGAACCTCGACCTGATCGTCGCCAACGATGTGGCCAACCCCAGCATCGGCTTCAACAGTGAAGAGAACGCCTTGACCGTGATCGATCGCCAGCAGCACCAGACCCTCTTCGCGCAGACCAGCAAGGGCAAGATCGCCCGTCAGCTGGTTGCCTTCATCGCCGAACGGCTCAATCAGGTTCAGTAAGTTACATGCACGCATTACAAGCCAAGATCCTCGACCCACGCCTGGGTACCGAATTCCCGTTGCCGCAGTACGCCACTCCGGGCTCCGCCGGCCTTGACCTGCGCGCGCTGCTCACGCAGGACACGGTGCTCGAACCCGGCCAGACGGTCCTGATTCCAACGGGCCTGTCCATCCATATCAGCGACCCGGGTCTTGCCGCACTCGTGCTGCCGCGCTCGGGCCTGGGCCACAAGCATGGCATCGTGCTGGGCAACCTGGTCGGGCTGATCGATTCGGACTACCAGGGCGAACTGATGGTGTCGTGCTGGAACCGCGGCACCACCGCCTTCACCATCGCTGTCGGTGAGCGTATCGCCCAGCTGGTGCTCGTGCCCGTGGTACAGGCGCAGTTCGAGATCGTCGAATCGTTCGATCAAAGCCAGCGCGGCGCCGGTGGCTTCGGTCACTCCGGCACCCGTTGAACCGGACATGAGCACATTCGCCATGGATGGCGAACTCCGGGCCGCAACCTTCGTCCAAGCGCTCTGCGTGCGCCTGCAACCGAGCGCTTCTGACTGATGGGGTTTTCCAGATGAACGACATGGCCCCGGCGGGCCGCGCCCACTTGCCGCCTGGTATTTTTCGCGCTTACGACATCCGCGGCATCGTCGGCAAGACGCTGCACGCTGATACCGCCTACTGGATAGGCCGCGCCGTCGGCGCACAGAGCCTGGCCATGGGCGAACCCCAGGTCAGCGTGGGCCGCGATGGTCGCCTGTCCGGCCCGCTGCTCGTCGAGCCGCTGATCCGCGGCCTGGTCGAAGCAGGCTGCCATGTGAACGACCTTGGTCTGGTACCCACGCCGGCGCTGTACTACGCCACTCACGAACTGGGCGGCAAATCGGGCGTGATGCTCACCGGTAGTCACAACCCCCCGGACTACAACGGCTTCAAGATCGTCATTGCAGGCGACACCCTGGCCAACGAGCAGATCCAGGCGCTGCTCGGCCGCTTGCAGGCCAATGACCTGACCCTGGGCACAGGGCACGTGCAGCAGGTAGCGATTCTGGAGCGCTATTTCCAGCGGATCGTCAGTGACGTGAAGCTGGCCAGAAGGCTCAAGGTGGTCGTGGACTGTGGCAACGGCGTCGCTGGCGTGATCGCCCCGCAACTGATCGAAGCGTTGGGTTGCGAGGTGATTGCGCTGTTCAGCGAAGTGGATGGCAACTTCCCGAACCATCACCCCGACCCCAGCAAGGCGCAGAACCTTCAGGTGCTGATCGACACGGTCAAGCGCACGGGTGCGGACCTCGGCCTGGCATTCGACGGCGACGCGGATCGCGTCGGCGTGGTGACCGAGGCCGGCAGCATCATCTACGCCGACCGCTTGCTGATGCTGTTCGCCCAGGATGTCCTGGCTCGTAACCCAGGCGCCGAAATCATCTTCGACGTCAAGTGCACCCGACGCCTCATCCCCCTGATCGAACGATTGGGCGGTCGTACCCTGATGTGGAAGACCGGTCATTCGTTGATGAAGAAGAAGATGCATCAGACCGGCGCCTTGCTCGCAGGCGAGATGAGCGGTCATCTCTTCATCAAGGAACGTTGGTACGGTTTCGACGACGGCATCTACAGCGCTGCGCGCCTGTTGGAAATCCTCAGCAAGACCGAACAGAGTGCCGAAACCGTGTTCGCCGCTTTTCCTGATGATATTTCCACGCCGGAACTCAATATTGATGTGACCGATGAACGTAAATTCAGCATCATTGATGCACTGCAACGCGACGCCGATTGGGGTGACGCGCGCCTGACCACCATCGACGGTGTGCGAGTGGACTATGCACAGGGCTGGGGCCTGGTGCGTGCCTCCAACACCACACCGGTTCTGGTACTGCGCTTCGAGGCCGACAGCGACGCCGAGTTGCAGCGTATCAAGGATGTTTTCCGCACTCAGTTGCTGCGGGTAGAACCTGACCTGCAACTGCCGTTCTGACCGACTATCTGGCCTCACAGGAGCCCTGCATGACCCTCGATCGCGATGCCGCCACCCACGTAGCCGAAGTTCTGTCCGAAGCCTTGCCCTACATTCGCCGCTTCGTCGGCAAGACGCTGGTGATCAAGTACGGCGGCAACGCGATGGAAAGCGAGGAGCTCAAGACGGGCTTCGCCCGCGACATCGTGCTGATGAAGGCCGTGGGCATCAACCCGGTGGTCGTGCACGGGGGTGGCCCGCAGATCGGTGATCTGCTCAAGCGGCTTTCCATCGAAAGCCATTTCATCGACGGCATGCGCGTGACCGATTCGGCGACCATGGACGTTGTGGAAATGGTACTGGGCGGCCAGGTCAACAAGGACATCGTCAACCTTATCAACCGGCACGGTGGCAGCGCCATCGGCCTGACTGGCAAGGACGCGGAACTGATCCGTGCACGCAAGCTCACCGTCAGCCGCCAGACGCCGGAAATGACCACCGCCGAGATCATCGACATCGGCCATGTGGGTGAAGTGGTGAGCGTGAACACCGACCTGCTGAACATGCTGGTCAAGGGTGATTTCATCCCGGTGATCGCCCCCATCGGCGTCGGCATCAATGGCGAGTCCTACAACATCAATGCCGACCTGGTAGCAGGCAAGGTGGCCGAAGCGCTGCAGGCCGAGAAGCTGATGCTGCTGACCAACATCGCCGGGCTGATGGACAAGCAGGGCCAGGTCTTGACCGGTCTGACCACAGAGCAGGTCAACGAACTGATCGCCGACGGCACCATCTACGGTGGCATGCTTCCGAAGATCAAATGCGCCCTGGATGCGGTGCAAGGCGGCGTGAACAGCTCGCACATCATCGATGGCCGCGTGCCGAACGCGGTGCTGCTGGAAATCTTCACCGACAGCGGCGTGGGCACCTTGATCACCAACCACAAGTCGCTTTCCTGACCTGCCAGGCCTGTCGCCGCCAAGCCGGCGACAGGCCAGAACTGGCGACACAAAAAAGGCGACCTCAAACCGAGGTCGCCTTTTTCGCTTTCAGACCCTGGGTCAGATCCCGTACTGCGCCCGGTAGGCCTCGACCGCCGGCAGGTGCTGCTTGAGTTGCGGGTCGTCAGCCAGGAACTCCAGCACCTGGGTCAGCGAGACGATGCTGACCACCGGTATGCCGAAGTCGCGCTCCACTTCCTGGATGGCCGACAGCTCGCCATTGCCACGCTCCTCGCGGTTCAACGCGATCAGCACGCCAGCGGCGTTGGCCTGCTGCGCCTTGATGATCTGCATGACTTCGCGAATGGCGGTACCGGCAGTGATCACGTCGTCGATGATCAGCACATCGCCTGCCAGAGGCGCACCGACCAGGCTGCCGCCCTCGCCGTGATCCTTGGCTTCCTTGCGGTTGAAGCACCAGGGCACATCTTGCCCATGCTGGTCAGCCAGCGCGACGGCAGTGGTCGCGGCCAGGGGAATACCCTTGTAGGCCGGGCCGAACAGCACGTCGAACGAGATCTTGCTGTCGACGATGGCGGCGGCGTAGCAACGCCCCAGCTCGGCCAGTGCCGAACCTGTGTTGAACAGGCCAGCGTTGAAGAAGTACGGGCTGGTACGCCCGGACTTGAGAGTGAACTCACCGAAACGCAGGACCCCGCGATCGATGGCAAAACGGATGAAGTCGCGCTGATACGGCTGCATGGAAAGTCCCGGACACCACGGATTTAGCTAAATGGGTTGAGCTCGGGTATCATACACGCACGAGATTTATGGGGCCATTTATGCGGATCATCAGTGTGAACGTTAATGGCATTCAGGCTGCGGCCGAGCGTGGTTTGCTCAGCTGGCTACAGGCCCAGAATGCCGACGTCATCTGCCTTCAGGATACCCGCGCCTCGGCCTTTGAACTCGATGACCCAGCTTTCCAGCTCGATGGCTATTTCCTTTATGCCTGCGACGCGGAGGTGCCTGCCCAAGGTGGTGTGGCCCTTTATTCGCGCATGCAGCCCAAGGCAGTCATCACCGGCCTGGGCTTCGAGACAGCCGACCGTTACGGGCGTTACCTGCAAGCAGATTTCGACAAAGTCAGTATTGCCAGCCTGCTCCTGCCTTCGGGCATGAACGGGGATGAAGACTTGAACCAGAAATTCAAGTTGATGGACGACTTCGCCAAGTACCTGGACAAGCAGCGTCGCAAGCGCCGTGAGTACATCTACTGTGGGTCGTTCTATGTTGCCCAGCAGAAGCTCGACATCAAGAACTGGCGTGACAGCCAGCAGTCGCCGGGTTTCCTGCCGCCAGAGCGTGCCTGGATGGATGCCATCACCGGCGAGATGGGTTACGTGGATGCCCTGCGCGAAGTCAGCCGTGAGGGTGACCAGTACAGCTGGTGGCCGGACAACGAGCAGGCCGAAATGCTGAACCTGGGCTACCGGTTCGACTACCAGATCCTCACCCCAGGCCTGCGCCGCTTCGTGCGCAACGCGCGCTTACCACGTCAGCCGCGCTTCTCCCAGCATGCGCCATTGATCGTCGACTACGACTGGACGCTGACTATCTGAACAACCAGTGGGGCTGCCTTGCAGCCCCACTTGGCTATTTGATCGGCCGCCAGATCATCGGGTAGCGGTAAGGCTTGCCTTCGTTGGCGCGTACCGCAGCGATGACGATCAGAATCATCACCGCCACTGACAGCACGGCAAACAGCACCAGCCCGATCACCACGAATATCAGCAGCAGGCAGATGAACCCTGCCACGGTCACGCTGATCTGGAAATTCAGCGCTTCCTTGCCTTGCGCATCGATGAACGGGTCCTGCTCGCGCTTGAGGTGCCACAGCACCAACGGCCCCAGCAGGTGCCCGAGCGGGATCACCAGGCCAAGGAGCGCGGAAAGGTGACAGAGCATCGCCCACTGCCTGACCTCGGCACTGGGCGGGATGATCGAAAGATTCGGATCGGTCATGCCTGCACCCTCCTGATCAGGTTCAGTCTGCCAGCGCGGCTTGCTGCAGCTGGAAGATCTCATCCATGCCCTTCTGCGCCAGGGCGAGCATGGCGTTGAAGTCTTCTGGCTGGAACGGCGCACCTTCTGCCGTACCCTGCACCTCGATGAAACCGCCAGCGCTGGTCATGACCACGTTCAGGTCGGTTTCGGCTGCCGAGTCCTCCAGGTAGTCCAGGTCGAGCACCGCTTCACCCTGATACATGCCCACCGACACGGCGGCGATCATGTGCTTGAGCGGGTTGCCCGCCTTCAGGCCACCACGCTTCTTGATCACGGCCAGGGCATCGCAGACGGCAACCATGGCACCGGTGATGGAGGCTGTACGGGTGCCGCCATCGGCCTGGATGACATCGCAATCAATGTACAGCGTAATGTCACCGAGCTTGCTCATGTCCAGCGCTGCGCGCAGTGAGCGGCCGATCAGGCGCTGGATCTCCAGCGTGCGACCGCCTTGCTTGCCACGGCTGGCTTCGCGTTGGTTACGTTCGCCCGTCGAGCGCGGCAGCATGCCGTATTCGGCGGTCAACCAACCTTGGCCCTGGCCTTTGAGAAAGCGCGGCACGCCGTTTTCCACGCTGACCGTGCAGATGACTTTCGTGTCACCGAACTCGACCAGTACCGACCCTTCGGCGTGCTTGGTGTAGTTGCGGGTGATGCGGATCGAGCGGAGCTGATCGGCGGCGCGACCACTTGGACGTTTCATCTGGGATACCTGTACTGGGACATTGAATCTGGCAGGCATTATAGAGCCCGTAGCCTAGTGAGGACACGCCTATCGTCGCTGACGGTCGTGCGCGCCTGCATTTGCGACGGTCCTGTCCGTCGCTCAGGCGCACTGGCGCATTGGGTCGCAAGGCCCCAGTGCGCTACAATCCTGCGCCTCGCAGCCAGCAGGCTGCCATGTCCAATCTTTATGCGAGGTACCCCCATGGTGCACAGCATGACCGCGTTTGCGCGGGTCGAGCGCGCCGGCAGCCAAGGCACCCTGGTCTGGGAGCTGCGCTCGGTCAACCATCGTTACCTGGAACCGCACCTGCGTCTGCCCGACGCCCTGCGTGACCTTGAAGGTGGCGTGCGCGAAGGCCTGCGCCAAGGCCTTTCCCGAGGCAAGGTGGAATGCACCCTGCGCCTGAACGAGGACAGCAGCGGCAAGCCGTTGCAGGTCGACCGCGAGCGCGCTGCGCAGCTAGTGGCCGCCGCCGAGCAAGTGGCAGCGCTGATCCAGCAGCCGGCGCCGCTCAACCCGTTGGAAGTGCTGTCCTGGCCGGGCGTACTGGTCGCTGACGCCAGCGACCCACAGGCACTCAATGCCCAAGCCATGGCGCTGTTCAACGACGCGCTTGCCGAACTCAAGGCCGGGCGTCAGCGCGAAGGCCAGGAATTGGCCCGTCTGATCAACGAGCGCCTGGACAGCATGGCCGAAGAGGTCACGACGCTGCGAGCGCTGGTGCCACAGATGCTGGCCGCGCAACGCCAGAAGATCCTGGATCGCTTCAACGACCTTCAGGCCGAAATCGACCCGCAGCGCCTGGAGCAGGAAATGGTCCTGCTGGCCCAGAAGAGCGACGTGGCCGAGGAGCTTGATCGCCTCGACACCCATGTCGCCGAAGTACGGCGCGTACTCAAGGGTGCAGGTGCCGCCGGGCGCCGCCTGGATTTCCTGATGCAAGAGCTCAATCGCGAAGCCAACACGCTCGGTTCCAAAGCCTTCGATCCCCGCAGCACGCAGGCGGCGGTCAACCTGAAGGTCCTGATCGAACAGATGCGTGAACAAGTACAGAACATCGAGTAAGGCCACACCGACCATGAACCACACCAGCGGCACCCTCTATATCGTTTCCGCTCCGTCCGGCGCCGGCAAGACCAGCCTGGTCAACGCCCTGACCCAGGACGACAAGCAGATTCGTGTTTCCGTCTCGCACACCACCCGGGCCATGCGTCCTGGCGAGCAGCATGGTGTGAACTACCACTTCGTCGAGCATGACGCGTTCAGGGCACTGATCGAACAGGGCGATTTTCTGGAGCATGCCGAGGTGTTCGGCAACTTCTATGGCACCTCTCGCAGTGCATTGCAGCAGACGCTGGACCAAGGCTTCGACCTGATCCTGGAAATCGACTGGCAAGGCGCGCAGCAGGTACGCAAGCTGATGCCACAGGCGTTGTCGGTCTTCATCCTGCCGCCAAGCCAGGCCGCATTGCGCGAGCGCCTCGATGGCCGCGGCCAGGACAGCGACGCGATCATCGCCGGGCGCATGAAAGAGGCCGTCAGCGAGATGGTGCATTACGACGAGTACGACTACGTGATCATCAACGATGTTTTCGATACGGCACTGGCGGACTTGAAAGCCGTGTTCCGCGCCAATCGCCTGCTCCTGAAGAAGCAGCAACACCGCCATGGGGCGCTGCTCGAGCAGTTGATCGGCTGACGCGCGCGGGCCTTCCGGAAGGCCCTCGCGCAATCTTCTGCACGTCGCAGGTAGTGGCCCTGGTCAGTCCTGCAACGGCAAGGTAGCGTGCTGACGCAGCGTGGCTCCCAGGAAGTAGGCGGGGGCTCGCAGCCGGGACATCAGCATCAGCACGATCCCCAGGACGGAAATAATCCCCGCGATCACGAAGACCAGCCCGACCCCGCCGACGTGCGAGCCACTGCCGAAGTCCGGCGAGGCGCTGTCGATGGCTGTGCGCACGAAGATCACCGACAGGATGACACCGCCCACCAAAGGGCATAGCCCGCGCATGAGCAAATGCCGAAGGCTGCCGAACAGACTGCTGCGGAAATACCAGACGCAGGCGAACGCCGTGAGTGAGTAATAGAAGCAGATCATCATGCCCAGGGCGGTGATGGTGTCGGCCAGTACGTTTTCGCTGAGCGTGCGCATGGTGACGTAGAACAGCCCGGCGGCCACCCCGGCGCATACCGTGGCGTAACGCGGCGTCTGCGAGCGCGGGCAGACCTTGGCAAACTTCTGCGGTACCGCCCCGTAATAGCCCATGGCAAGCAAGGTGCGCGCAGGCGAAACGAAGGTCGATTGCAGGGAAGCAGCGGTGCTGGCCAGTACCGCGATGGACATCAGGATCGCCAGCGGCCCCATGACCGGGCCGGCCAGATGGGCGAACACGTTTTCCTGGATGCGCGGGTTGTTCAGGCCCAGCCCCGACTCGCTGATGCCGGCGAACTGCAACGTGGCAATGGCCGTCAGCAAGTACAGCCCCAGAATCAACAACACGGTCCAGGTGGCCGCCTTGCCCGGAACCTCTTCGCTGCCTACCGATTCTTCACTGACGGTCAGGCATACGTCCCAGCCCCAGAAAATGAAGATCGACAACGACAGCCCGGCGGCGAACGCCGAGAAGGATTCGACCCCGAACGGGTTGAACCAGGCGAAATCGAATGCCAGGGGCGGTGGCGCCGTCGTTTCGCCGAATGCTGCGAAGGCGAAACCAACCAGTACCAGCAGTTGCAACGCCACCAGACCGTACTGCACGGTCATGGTCGTGGTCATGCCCCGGCAACAGATCCACACGGCCAAGGCGATGAACACGCAACAGGTCACGATATTGATCAGCAAGTTGTCGGCAAGCGCCGCCAGTCCAGGGTTGCCTGTGATCTGGCCGAGGAACAGGTAGAAAAAGTCCACTGCCACACCGGCCAGGTTCGACAGCACGATGGTGGTCGCCACCACCAGCCCCCAACCGCCGATCCATCCAATCATCGGGCCGAAGGCTCGCGCCGACCAGGTGAACGACGTACCGCTGTCCGGCTCGGCCGAATTCAGCTCGCGATAGCCCAGGGCGACCAGCAGCATGGGCAGGAACCCGACGATGAACACCGCCGGCAGGTGAGCGCCGACCTCGCGCACGGTCGGGCCCAAGGCGCCGGTAAGGGTGTAGACCGGGGCGATGGTGGAGATGCCCAGCACCACGCTGGCCAACAGCCCTAACCGGCCTTTGGCCAGGCCCTTGCCACCCTGTTGGATGCTTTCGCCAGCCGCCACATTGGGTGGGCGGCCGGCTTCTGTGTAATCGCTCATGAATATCAGCCGTAGTGTTGGAATTGTTTTTAACAAGCCTCTCGCCAAGGCCTGCCCACTCAAAGCCCGCTGCAATACCTTCCCTTGGCTTCATGCAGGCGCCTTGGCGCTACACGGTGTGCAGGTACCAGTTGTATTCGAGGTCGGAAATCGACACCTCGAATTCGGCCAGCTCGCTGTCCTTGCAGGCCACGAAGATGTCGATGTAATGCGCACTGATGTACCGCTTGAGCACTTCGCTGTCTTCCAGCGCGCGCAACGCGTCGCGCAGGTTGTTCGCAAGGCTCTGTTCCAGTTGCTCGAAGGCATTGCCTTCAATGGGCGCCTGCGGCTCGATCTGATGGGTCAGGCCATGGTGAACGCCAGCAAGAATCACCGCAAGCGTCAGGTAAGGGTTGGCGTCTGCACCTGCCACGCGATGTTCCAGGCGGGCGCTGTGGCTGTTTTCTGTGGGCACACGCAGGGCCACGGTACGGTTATCCAAGCCCCAGCCTGGGGCGTTTGGCACATTGAACTGGGCGCCGAACCTGCGATACGAATTGATGTTCGGGCACAGGAAGGCCATCGACGCGGGAAGTGTCTCCAGTACACCGCCGATGGCATGGCGCAGCGCTTCGCACCTGAGCGGGTCGTCGCTTGCAAAGAGGTTCTTGCCGCTGTGTTTTTCTACAAGCGACAGGTGAACATGCAGAGCATTGCCCGCCTGATCGGGATAGGGCTTGGCCATGAATGTCGTGTCCATTTCATGGTCGTAGGCAACGTTCTTGATCAGGCGCTTGAGCAGGATCGCTTGATCACAGGCTTTCAGAGGGTCGGCCACGTGATGCAGATTGACCTTGAACTGCGCAGGCGCGCTTTCCTTGACGATGGCATCGACAGGCAAGCCTTGGGCCTTTGCCGCTTGGAGGATGTCCTGCAAACAGTCGGCGTACTCGTCCAGGTCGTCGATGAAGTAGGCCTGGGTCGAATGCGCACGCTTTCCGGACAACGGCGAGCGCGGCGGCTGCGGTCGCCCATTGAGGTTGTCCTGATCGATCAGGTAAAACTCGAGCGCCAATGCAACGCGCAGGGTCAGGCCAAGCGCTTCGAACCGGCCCACGACCTGACGCAAGACTTCGCGCGGATCGGCGAAGAACGGCTGGCCGTCCAGTTCGTGCATGGTCATGAGCAACTGGGCGGTGGGGCGCTTCTGCCAAGGTTCATGCGCAAGCGTACCGGCAATGGGGTGGCAGATGCGATCGGCATCGCCCATGTCCAGGCCCAGTCCAGTGCTTTCCACGGTAGCGCCGTTGATGTCGAGCGCAAACAGCGATGCTGGCAGATTGATACCTCGCTCATACACCTTGTGCAAGCTCGCCCGCTCGATGCGCTTGCCACGCACGACTCCATTCATATCGGCAATCAGCAAGTCGACGTATTGGGTGTCGGGGTGTGCCTGCAGGAAGTCATTCATCTCGCGTGAGAAGCGGGCGCACGGGGCTAGCGACGTCATGGCTGTACATCCTTTGCTTGGCTGCGGCGATGTGGAGAGACGGCTGGCGCCTGGTAGGCGACGATGGTTGCAGCTGTTGTTGTTTTCACTTTCCCATCGTGGGGATCGGTAACCGCAGCGGGCGCATTGATTCCCGGGGGTCGTTTCACTATAAAATGGCCCTGACGCAACAGACATTGGCAATTCGGCAACGAGAGCGTGCACCGATGCAATATCAAATTACCCATGCCGACCTTTCGCTGGTCCTGGCGTTGGAACGCGGGCGCTCTCTGGCCAAGGCGGCCGAGTTGCTCAAGGTGGACGTGTCGACCGTTTTCCGGTCGATACGTCGCCTGGAATCAGCGCTGGGCACGGCCCTGTTCGTCAAGAGCCGCAAAGGCTACTTGCCCACCGACACTGCACAGGCCCTGGCCGAGCAGGCCGAGCGCGCAGAACAGGCACTCGAGGCGGCGCGCATTGCCATGACCAGCGGTGAACAGGTCGTCAGTGGTACCGTGCGGCTGACCTGCACGGAGGCCGTCATGCACAGCCTGCTGCTGCCTGCACTGGCCGACTTCATGCAGAATTACCCCGCGCTGTCGCTGGAGATGGGCACCTCCAATGTGTTCGCCAACCTCAGCCGGCGAGACGCAGACATCGCCCTGCGCCTGACCAACACGCCGCCCGAGCACCTGGTGGGGCGCAACCTGGGTTCGACTTCCTATGTGATATGCGGCCAACCCCATTGGCGCGACCGCCTCGGTGAAAGCGCCAGCGCGGTGCCATGGATCGCGCCGGATGACGCCATGCAGGACCATCCGACGGTGGTCTGGCGCAACCAGCAACACCCTGGCCTGAGCCCGCGCTACCAGTGCAGCGGTATGTCCACCATTGCCCAACTGGTCACCGCTGGCCTGGGCGTGGCAGCGCTGCCGGACTACATGGTGCATAGCCTGCCAGGGGTCGATGCACTCAGCGGGCCGTTGCCGGGTTGCGACACCCAGTTGTGGCTCTTGACCCGACCGGACTGCCGCGCGCTGCGCTCGGTGCAGACCCTCTTCGAGGAGCTCACCCCACGGTTGCGTGACGCAATGCTCTGAGGTTATTGTCAGGGCCATTGCAAGGCGTCTATGGCGGTCCTTGCACTGCGTTCCAGCGGTATGATCAGGCCTGGCAAACGCGGACATGCATCGAAGTACCTGAATGATTCGCACCGCACCGCACGGCGACGCTCGACAAAACAGCGCTTCCCTATTGGCTGGTGAATTTTTATACTATCGAGTCCGCCTGCCCACTAATGGGCTGCACGCCTACCGCATTTGCTACTGAGGAAGACCATGGCCCGCGTAACTGTTGAAGACTGCCTGGAACACGTGGATAACCGTTTTGAGCTGGTCATGCTCTCGACCAAGCGCGCTCGCCAGCTGGCGACCGGCGGTAAAGAGCCACGCGTTGCATGGGAAAACGACAAGCCTACCGTCGTCGCCCTGCGCGAAATCGCCGAAGGCATCGTGACCAACGAATTCATCGCCGCTGAAGAAATTGTCACCGAGGATCCGGTCTTTGCCGCGTTCGAGGACGAGTCGAACGAGGCTGTCTGATTGATGCCCGGTCGACGTCGCGAGGCGCAAGGCCCCCTATCTCGGCAGGAGGCTAAGCCATGCCGGGTATAGAGGCCTTGGCCGAACGGCTGTCGACTTACCTAGGCCCCGAACAGGTCAACCTGGTACGGCGCGCCTACTTCTACGCCGAACAGGCGCACGATGGGCAACGTCGTCGCAGCGGTGAGCCCTACGTGACGCACCCGCTGGCCGTGGCCAGCATCCTTGCCGACATGCACATGGACCATCAAAGCCTGATGGCGGCCATGCTCCATGACGTGATCGAAGACACTGGTATTGCCAAGGAAGCCCTCAGCCAGCAATTTGGCGAGACGGTTGCCGAGCTGGTGGACGGGGTCAGCAAGCTGACCCAGATGAACTTCGAAACCAAGGCCGAGGCGCAAGCCGAGAACTTCCAGAAGATGGCCATGGCCATGGCACGCGACATTCGCGTGATCCTGGTCAAGCTGGCCGACCGCCTGCACAACATGCGCACCCTGGAAGTGCTGTCCGGCGAGAAACGGCGCCGGATCGCCAAGGAAACCCTCGAGATCTACGCCCCCATCGCCAACCGCCTGGGGATGCACACGGTACGCGTCGAGTTCGAAGACCTTGGCTTCAAGGCCATGCACCCGATGCGCTCGTCGCTGATCCATCGCGCCGTCAAGAGTGCACGGGGCAACCGCAAGGAAATCGTCGCCAAGATCGAGCAGTCGCTGGCCAACTGCCTGGCTGCCGACGGTATCGAAGGCGAGATCAGTGGTCGACAAAAACACCTCTATGGCATCTACAAGAAGATGCGCGGCAAGCGTCGCGCCTTCAACGAGATCATGGACGTGTATGCCTTCCGCATCATCGTCGACAAGGTCGATACCTGCTACCGCGTCCTCGGTGCCGTGCACAACCTGTACAAGCCGCTGCCAGGGCGGTTCAAGGACTACATCGCCATTCCCAAGGCCAACGGCTACCAGTCGTTGCACACCACCTTGTTCGGCATGCACGGCGTGCCCATCGAAATCCAGATCCGTACGCGCGAAATGGAAGAGATGGCCAACAACGGTATCGCTGCGCACTGGCTGTACAAGGCCAATGGGGATGAGCAGCCCAAGGGCAACCATGCCCGTGCCAGGCAGTGGGTCAAAGGCATTCTTGAATTGCAGCAGCGTGCAGGCAACTCGCTGGAGTTCATCGAGAGCGTCAAGATCGACCTGTTCCCGGACGAGGTTTACGTTTTCACGCCCAAAGGCCGCATCATGGAGCTGCCCAAGGGCTCCACTGCCGTGGACTTCGCCTACGCGGTGCACACCGACGTCGGCAACAGCTGCATCGCTTGCCGTATCAACCGGCGCCTGGCACCGCTCTCCGAGCCGTTGCAGAGTGGCTCGACGGTAGAGATCGTCAGCGCACCAGGGGCCCGACCCAATCCGGCCTGGCTCAATTTCGTGGTCACCGGCAAAGCGCGCACACATATTCGCCATGCGCTCAAGCAGCAGCGCCGCTCCGAATCCATCAGTCTGGGCGAGCGGCTGCTCAACAAGGTGCTGACCGGTTTCGACAGCGCGCTGGAACAGATTCCGCGCGAGCGCGTGCAGGCCATCCTCAGCGAATACCGCCTGGAGTTGATCGAAGACCTGCTCGAAGACATCGGGCTGGGCAACCGCATGGCCTACGTGGTCGCTCGCCGCCTGCTGTCTGCAGAAGGCGAGCAACTGCCGGCCCCTGAAGGCCCGCTGGCGATTCGCGGCACCGAAGGCCTGGTGCTCAGCTATGCCAAGTGTTGTACGCCGATTCCGGGCGACCCGATCGTGGGCCACCTTTCGGCGGGCAAGGGTATGGTCGTGCACCTTGAGAACTGCCGAAACATCAGTGAAATTCGTCACAATCCCGAGAAATGCGTCCAGCTTTCCTGGGCCAAGGACATCACTGGCGAATTCAACGTCGAATTGCGCGTAGAGCTGGAGCACCAGCGCGGCCTGATCGCCTTGCTGGCCAGCAGCGTCAACGCGGCCGATGGCAACATCGAGAAGATCAGCATGGACGAACGCGACGGCCGTATCAGCGTGGTCCAACTGGTGGTCAGCGTGCACGACCGCGTGCACCTGGCGCGTGTGATCAAGAAGCTGCGTACCCTGACTGGTGTAGTTCGCATCACCCGCATGCGTACGTAGTCCGCCAACCGCAAGGAGTCATCATGAGCAAGACCGTCATCAACAGCGACAAGGCCCCTGCCGCCATCGGCACCTACTCGCAGGCGATCAAGGCCGGTAACACCGTGTACATGTCTGGCCAGATCCCGCTGGACCCCAAGACCATGGAACTGGTCGAAGGCTTCGAGGCCCAGACCGTCCAGGTGTTCGAGAACCTCAAGGCTGTGGCCGAAGCAGCAGGCGGTTCGTTCAAGGACATCGTCAAGCTGAACATCTTCCTGACCGACTTGAGCCATTTCGCCAAGGTCAACGAGGTAATGGGTCGCTACTTCGAGCAGCCTTATCCCGCTCGCGCCGCCATTGGCGTAGCCGCGCTGCCAAAAGGCGCGCAGGTCGAGATGGACGCCATCCTCGTCATCGAGTGATGCCCCAGGCGGCGAGCATTGCCCTCGCCGCCCTCTCTCTCCTGAAAGGTTCCCGTCATGCGCATAGCTTTGCCTCTCACGCTGGCAGCCCTGGTTCTGGGCGGCTGCGCCAGCCACAAACCTGAAGACTTCAACGGCACCTGGATCAATCAGGACGCCATCACTGCGGCCGTCAAGCAAGGCAACCTTCGCCAGGCCCTGAACGAGCATGGCCCGGTGTTCGAGTGGAAGCTCGATGTTGCCACCCAGCGCGCCAGCTACAGCAATGGGTTCGAGGCCTCGGACGGTCAGCTCAGCGCCAATGACAAGCAGTGGCTGGCCACCTTCGAAGGCGGTGCCACCGAGCAATTGTCGCTGGACGGCGACGAACTGCAAACGGTCGACCAGCAGGGCGCCAAACAGCGCTTTGAGCGCGCCAAGACGCCCAGTGGCAACAATGCGCCATTGGGAAGCAGCTTCGAGCAGGCGCTGTATCAGGCCTGGCTCGGCGGCGCCTGGACGATCATGGAGGGCCCAGGCAAGGGTGCCAACGTGACGTTCAGCGACAGCGGCAACGTCACCGGCCTACCTGGTCCGGATCGCTTTGCCCTGTGCCTGGCCGGTGATTGCGCAACGATGGGCGGCAGCAATGACAGCCTATGGCTGGAGCGCAACCAGCGCGGGGCGCCATTCATCATCAAGCGCAATGGCAACCAGCTGGAAATCTTCCAGGCGGTAAACCGCGCCCAGCCGGATGAAATGCCGATGCTGGCCGCCGGCAAGCGTCAGTGGCTCCTGCAACACAACTGACCCTACCCGTCCAGTCAGCGCTCAGGTAGCACGCAGGCTACCTGAGCGTCAGCCAGGCGATCACTGCCCAAGGATTGCCCCGTAGCCTTCCTTGTAGCTGGGGTACTGCGGCGACCAGCCTAGCCCCCGTGCGCGGGCGTTGCTGCAGCGCTTGCTGCCCGTGCGACGCACTCGCTCCTCATCGGACCACTGCGTGACCCCCAACTGATGACGCAGCCAAGTTACGACGTCAGCCAGTGGCGCCGGGCTGTCGTCCACGCCGATGTAGCAATCGTCCAGCGCCTTGCCTTCGCTGTCGCATTGCAGCAGGAATGCCAGCAGACTGGCAGCATCGTCTACATGAATGCGGTTGCCATACAAAGGCGGTTGCTCGGCGACGCGATAACCCTGACGCACCTGACGCAACAGCCACTCGCGGCCTGGGCCATAGATGCCGGTCAGGCGAACCACGCTGGCTGGGACAGCACCGGATAACGCCAGCCTTTCAGCCTCGAGCATGATGCGCCCCGAGTAGCCGTCAGGTTCGGTGGCCGATTGCTCATCAACCCACTCGCCCCCCTTTTGCCCAAATACGCTGCTGCTGGATACGAACAAAAGGCGTCGTGGTCGTTGCCCTCGCTCGGCCAGCCAGCGCTGCACATGACGCAACCCCTGGACATACGCCGCCTCATAACCTGCCTCGTCATGCTGGCTGGCAGCCACGCAATACACCAGGTAGTCAGGTGCCTGCTCAGGCCAGGCGGCTGGAATGGTCGGGTCCGACAGATCAGCCGCGATCGGCACTACACCTTCAGGCAACTGCGCCACCGAACGGCGCAAACCGCTGACCTGCCAACCACGCGCAAGCATTTGTCGCGCGAGGCGACTACCGACGTCACCACATCCTACGATCAACACACTCAAGTCAGACATCTGAAGCCCTCTAGGGCCGATTACTCAGCCCGCCTGCAGGAGAAAAAGCAACAATATTACTTTTGTTAACAAGAATTACTTGCAATAATGGCGGCCAAATTGTTCTCGGCCTGCCTCGAGGCCTTGAAGAACGCTCACCCATCATCTTCATCAGGTCCGGCCAGCATGACACGTACCCAACCTTCCGCTTCGCCAACCCCATCGCGCGCCTGGCGCGCCACCGCTGCGCTGATTCTAAGCCTGGCGCTGGCCCCGGTCGCCATGGCCGATGAGCCCAATGCCACCGCTCCGGTAACGGCCCCGGCGGCCAGCGCTGCAGCGCCCGCTAGCGCTCCGGCCGGCGAAGCGGCACCGGGTACCGTCGCACCGGCTCCTGTTGCTGCAGACCCTAACGTGCAAGCCCTGGTGGAAGATACCTCGCTCGGCATGGCCCATGACCTGTCGCCCTGGGGCATGTACAAAAACGCCGATGTCGTGGTCAAGGCCGTCATGATCGGCCTGGCCATCGCCTCGATCATCACTTGGACCATCTGGATCGCCAAAGGCTTCGAATTGATGGGTGCCAAGCGCCGCCTGCGCGGGGAAATCGCCCGCCTGAAGAAATCGGCCAGCCTCAAGGAAGCCAGCGAAGTCTCCAACAAGGAAGGCACCCTGGCCCACACCCTGGTTCACGATGCGCTCGAGGAAATGCGCCTGTCGGCCAATGCCCGTGAAAAGGAAGGCATCAAGGAGCGCGTGAGCTTCCGTCTGGAACGACTGGTCCACGCCAGCGGACGTAACATGAGCAGCGGCACGGGCGTGCTGGCCACCATCGGCTCCACTGCGCCCTTCGTGGGTCTGTTCGGCACCGTGTGGGGCATCATGAACAGCTTCATCGGCATCGCCAAGACCCAGACCACCAACCTCGCCGTGGTCGCCCCGGGTATTGCAGAAGCGCTGCTGGCCACTGCACTGGGCCTGGTTGCCGCCATCCCCGCCGTGGTCATCTACAACGTCTTCGCCCGCTCTATCGCCGGCTACAAGGCGCAGGTGTCCGACGCGTCGGCCCAGGTACTGCTGCTGGTCAGCCGTGACCTGGACCATCAGGGCAGCGATCGCGCCGCCCCGCACATGGTGAAAGTGGGGTAAGCCATGGGCCTGCATCTGAACGAAGGTGGCGACGACCTCGCCGAAAACCACGAAATCAACGTGACGCCGTTCATCGACGTGATGTTGGTACTGCTGATCATCTTCATGGTCGCAGCGCCCCTTGCCACGGTCGACATCAAGGTCGACCTGCCTGCCTCGACGGCCAAGCCGGCGCCCAGGCCCGAGAAGCCTGTCTTCGTCAGCGTCAAGGCCGACCAGAAGCTCTATGTCGGTGATGACCCGGTTCCGGCGCCCGAGCGCCTTGGCCCGATGCTGGACGCCAAGACCAAGGGTGACAAGGACACCACCATTTTCTTCCAGGCCGACAAAGGCGTGGATTACGGTGACCTGATGGAAGTGATGAACAACATGCGCGCGGCCGGCTACCTCAAAGTCGGTCTGGTAGGTCTTGAGACGGCAGCCAAGAAATGACGAAGACGCGGCACAATCTGGCGCGTTACAGCGGCAGCCTGGCGCTCGTGCTGGGTGTCCATGCCGTCGCTGTGCTGCTCATGCTCAACTGGTCGGTGCCCCAGGCCATCGAGCTGCCCCCGGCAGCCATGATGGTCGAGCTGGCACCACTGCCGGAGCCTGCGCCACCACCTCCTCCCAAAGCAGTTCCCCAACCACCGGCGCCGGTCGAAGAACCCCCGCTGCCGAAGGTAGTGGAAGCCCCTAAACCCAAAATCGCCATTCCCAAGCCGCCCAAGCCGAAGGCCAAGCCACAGCCGCCCAAGCCTGAGAAAAAGCCTGAGCCGCCGAAGGAAGCGCCGCCTACCAAGGAAACGGTAGACGCACCACCCAGCAATACGCCGCCGCAGAAATCCGCAGCACCGGCACCGAGCGTCGCATCCAACAGCACCGCACTGCCGACCTGGCAGAGTGACCTGCTGCGCCACCTGGCGAAGTACAAGCGATACCCGGAAGACGCGCGCCGCAGAGGCTTGCAGGGCATCAATCGCCTGCGCTTCGTGGTCGATGCCGAGGGCAAGGTCGTGTCGTATTCACTGGCCGGGGGGTCGGGTAGCGCGTCACTGGACCGGGCGACCATGGAAATGATTCGGCGAGCGGGCAAGGTGCCCAAACCGCCGGCTGAGCTGCTGAACAACGGGACGATCGAAGTCGTCGCGCCGTTCGTGTACTCACTGGACCGCCGCTGACGCTTTTGTTTCTGTCACAAATCGGCAAGTCTGATAACGTGCGTCTATCGATTGCAGCCGCTATGCTGGGCTCGCAACTTCATGGACGCACGTTATGACCCTCACAGAACTCCGTTACATCGTCACACTCGCCCAGGAACAGCACTTCGGCCATGCAGCCGAGCGTTGCCACGTGAGCCAGCCTACCCTTTCGGTGGGTGTGAAGAAGCTCGAGGATGAGCTCGGCGTACTGATCTTCGAGCGCAGCAAGAGCGCGGTGCGCCTCACGCCAGTTGGCGAAGGCATCGTGGCCCAGGCTCAGAAAGTCCTCGAACAGGCTCAGGGCATCCGCGAGCTGGCACAGGCCGGCAAAAACCAATTGACCGCTCCGCTCAAGGTGGGCGCGATCTACACGGTCGGCCCTTACCTCTTTCCTCACCTGATCCCACAGCTGCACCGCGTGGCACCGCAGATGCCGTTGTACATCGAGGAAAATTTCACCCATGTGCTGCGTGAGAAGCTGCGTAACGGTGAACTGGATGCGGTGATCGTCGCCCTCCCCTTCAACGAGGCCGACGTGCTGACCCTGCCGCTCTACGACGAGCCTTTCTGCGCACTGATGCCAGCCGACCACCCATGGACGGCGAAGAAAACCATCGATGCGGCATCGCTCAACGACAAGAGCCTGTTGCTGCTGGGCGAGGGTCACTGCTTCCGCGACCAGGTGCTGGAGGCGTGCCCCACCTTGAACAAGGGCGGTGAAGGCGCACGCCACACCACGGTCGAATCCAGTTCGCTGGAAACCATTCGCCACATGGTGGCCTCTGGGCTGGGGGTCTCTATTCTGCCGCTGTCGGCCGTGCACAGCCATCACTATGCACCGGGCGTGATCGAGGTGCGCCCGCTGACTGCACCAGCGCCATTTCGTACCGTGGCGATCGCGTGGCGCGCCAGTTTCCCGCGGCCCAAAGCCATCGAGATTCTTGCCGACTCGATCCGCCTGTGCTCGGTCGCCAAAACGCCCACTGAGCAAACTGCCTGAGCCATGAGTGAGTTGTCGAAGGTACCGGTCACGGTACTCAAGGGTGTCGGAGACGCCATGGCGCAGAAGCTTGCCAAGGTGGGCCTGGAGAACCTGCAGGATGTGTTGTTCCACCTGCCCTTGCGCTACCAGGACCGCACCCGCGTGGTGCCGATCGGGCAACTCCGGCCGGGGCAGGATGCGGTGATCGAGGGCGTGGTCAGCGGCGCGGACGTGACCATGGGCAAGCGACGTAGCCTCGTCGTTCGTCTCGGCGACGGGAGCGGCGTGCTGAGCCTGCGCTTCTACCATTTCAGCAACGCACAGAAGGAAGGGCTCAAACGCGGCACCCACCTGCGTTGCTACGGCGAAGCCCGGCCGGGCGCGTCGGGCCTGGAGATCTATCACCCGGAATACCGTGCACTGAACGGCGACGAACCGCCGCCGCCGGTCGAACAGACGCTTACCCCGATTTACCCGTCCACCGAGGGGCTCACCCAGCAACGGCTGCGCCTGCTCTGCCAACAGAGCCTCGCCCTGCTCGGGCCGCGCAGCTTGCCGGACTGGCTACCCGAGGAGCTTGCACGCGATTATCAGCTGGCCCCGCTGGACGATGCCATACGTTACTTGCACAACCCGCCGGCTGACGCCGACCTCGATGAGCTTGCCGAAGGCCACCACTGGGCCCAGCACCGCCTGGCATTCGAAGAACTGCTGACCCACCAGCTGTCGCAGCAGCGACTGCGCGAAAGCCTGCGCAGCCTGCGCGCGCCGGTGCTGCCCAAGCCCTCGCGCCTGCAGGACGAGTACCTGGCCAATCTCGGCTTCAAGCCTACCGGGGCGCAGCAGCGGGTCGCCAATGAAATTGCCTACGACCTCAGCCAGCACGAACCCATGCTGCGCCTGGTTCAAGGTGATGTGGGGGCCGGCAAGACCGTGGTTGCGGCACTGGCAGCCCTTCAGGCGTTGGAGGCGGGTTACCAGGTTGCGCTGATGGCGCCTACCGAGATTCTTGCCGAGCAGCACTACATCACCTTCAAGCGCTGGCTGGAGCCACTGGGCATCGAAGTCGCCTGGCTCGCTGGCAAGCTCAAGGGCAAGGCCCGGGCCAGTGCACTGGAGCAGATCGCCGTCGGTGCGCCAATGGTGGTGGGTACCCATGCCCTGTTCCAGGAAGAGGTCAAGTTCAAGCACCTCGCCCTGGCCATCATCGACGAGCAGCACCGTTTTGGCGTCCAGCAGCGCCTGGCCTTGCGCAAAAAGGGTGTGAATGGCGAGTTGTGTCCGCATCAGCTGATCATGACGGCGACGCCCATTCCGCGTACGTTGGCCATGAGCGCCTATGCTGACCTGGATACGTCCGTGCTGGACGAATTGCCTCCCGGGCGTACACCGGTCAACACGGTGCTGGTGGCCGACAGCCGCCGCTTCGAAGTGGTCGAACGGGTACGCGCTGCCTGCGCTGAAGGCCGTCAGGCCTATTGGGTCTGTACCCTCATCGAAGAGTCTGAAGAGTTGACCTGCCAGGCCGCCGAGAGCACTTACGAGGAACTTGGCAGCGCCCTGGGCGAGTTGCGGGTCGGGCTGATTCACGGGCGCATGAAACCGGCAGAAAAAGCCGAGATCATGGCCCAATTCAAAGCCGGTGATCTGCAACTGCTGGTTGCCACGACCGTGATCGAAGTCGGCGTCGATGTGCCCAACGCCAGCCTGATGATCATCGAAAACCCGGAACGCCTGGGGTTGGCCCAGCTGCACCAGTTGCGTGGGCGGGTGGGCCGTGGCAGCGCTGCCAGCCACTGCGTCCTGCTGTATCACCCGCCCTTGTCACAGGTGGGCCGCGAACGCCTGGGCATCATGCGCGAAACCAACGATGGCTTCATCATCGCGGAAAAGGACCTGGAGCTGCGCGGCCCTGGCGAGATGCTCGGCACGCGCCAGACGGGCCTGCTGCAGTTCAAGGTCGCTGACCTGATGCGCGATGCCGACCTGCTTCCGGCCGTTCGTGATGCAGCCCAGGCATTGGTGGCCCGCTGGCCGGAACATGTCAGCCCCTTGCTTGAACGCTGGCTGCGTCACGGGCAGCAGTACGGCCAAGTCTGACCCAAGTGGTCAATGGATCCAGCCTCCCGGCGAGGCTGGTTATACTTCGCTTTTAGGAATCAGTGGACACGGACCATGACTCAAGCTGCCTTGGACACCGCAACCCCACAAACACCGTCGGTTATCCGGTTGCTGCTCGACAAGCTCGGCGTCGCCTACCGTGAGGTGTTGGCACATTCACGCCCGCCGGCTCAGGCCTGTGTGCAGGCGGTGCTACTGGACGACGAGGTGGGCGCACTCATGGTGCTGCTGCCGCAAAGCCAACTGCTGGACCTGAGCCGGCTTACCGAGCTGACCGGCCGCACGCTCACCGCTGTGCCGGTGCCCCGCTTGCGCCAAATGCTGGAAAAACACCATCTCAAGGTTCTCCCGGGCATACCGGCGCTGACCAGCTCACCTTGCCAGTACGAAAAAAGCCTGCTCGAACCGGCGACCGTATTCATCCAGTCAGGCCAAGAGGGCCTGCTGCTGGCCATCGACCGTGACCCGTTCAAACGCCTGCTGAGCAAAGCCAGCGCCAGTGCCTTCGGGCAGGAGGTGCAGGCCATTACCCTCAACCTGGACCGCCCGGACGATGACACCCGCGAGATCAACCAGGCAGTTCAGGCCTTCACTGCGCGACGCATTCAGAAGCGGCTCGAAGAAACCATTGAAATTCCGCCTCTGGCCGATACCGCGCAGAAGATCATGAAGCTGCGTGTCGACCCCAATGCCAGCATCGACGATATCACCGGCGTGGTGGAAACCGACCCGGCACTGGCGGCGCAGGTCGTGAGCTGGGCGGCATCGCCCTATTACGCCTCGCCCGGCAAGGTACGCTCGGTCGAAGATGCGATTGTCAGGGTGCTGGGTTTCGATCTGGTGATCAACCTGGCCTTGGGCCTAGCGATGGGCAAGACGCTCAGCCTGCCCAAGGACCAGCCTCAGCAAGCGACGCCTTACTGGCAGCACTCTATCTACACGGCAGCTGTCATCGAGGGTCTCACTCGTGCAATGCCCCGTGCCGAACGACCCGAGGCAGGGCTCACCTACCTTGCCGGCCTTCTGCACAATTTCGGGTACTTGCTGCTGGCGCATGTGTTTCCGCCGCATTTTTCGCTGATCTGCCGGCACCTGGAGGTCAACCCACATCTATGCCACACCTATGTGGAGCGCCACCTGTTGGGAATCAGCCGCGAGCAGATTGGTGCCTGGCTGATGAAGCTATGGGACATGCCCGAGGAGTTGTCCACGGCGCTGCGCTTCCAGCATGACCCCACCTACGACGGCGATTATGCAGCCTTTCCCAACCTGGTTTTCCTCGCCACCCGATTGCTTCGCTCACGGGGTATCGGTTCGGGCCCGAAAGAGGAGATTCCCGATGCATTGCTTGAGCGGCTCGGGCTTTCCCGCGACAAGGCCGAGGATGCCGTAAACAAGGTACTCGATGCCGAGGCCTTGCTGCGCGAGCTTGCCTCTCAGTTCGCGGCGCCGCACTGACTGACAGGGGCGCTAGCTCGGCCCCTGCGCGGTCAATGCTTCTTTTTTGGTTTCAGGTACTTCATCAGGCCCTGAAACCACATCACCAAAGCCGGGTTGCCCTTGATCTGGATCGCCTTGTCCTGGATGCCCTGCATGAATGCCAGCTGCTTGTTGCGCGCCTGCAAGGTAGTGAAGCCATAGGCAGCGTCCTTGAAGGCGATGGCGAAGGCAGGCTGCGCGAACGCGCCACTTTTGCTACGGATGCGTTCGTTGGCGACGATGAAATGACGGACGATCTTGCCATCGAGGGTCTGCATCTGGAATACCAGATCCTTGCCCTTGAGCTGCTGCTGGAAAGCCGGATTGTTTCGGCTTGCCCTGGCCATCAGCAGGCCCATGACCCAGAGAAGTAAGCGGAACTTCATTCAAGCGTCTCGTATAAAAAGTGACTGTGAGCGCCAGTTTATCCGCTTTATATGCTTTGCAGGGGCTCAACGAATCTTTTTTCGCATGCAACGGCAACGGGCGCTGTCAGCGCCCGTTCGATCGTCATGACGCTGACAGGCCTGGGTTATTTCGTCTTTTTGGCAGGCTTGGCAGGCACGTTGATACTGTCGCGCAAATTCTTGCCTGGCTTGAAGGCTACCGTGTTACTTGCCTTGATCTTGACGGGCTCACCCGTCTGCGGGTTTTTACCGGTCCGCGCCCCACGATGACGCTTCTCGAAGGTGCCGAAACCCACCAGCGTCACTGTATCGTTGTTCACAGCCTGGGTAATGCTTTCGAGGATCGCGTTCAGCACCTGGTTGGCCTGGTCTTTGGTCAGGTCGGTCTTCTCGGCGATGACAGCGGCGAGTTCTGGTTTGCGCATGATGATGAAGCCTCTTTGACGGGATTCTTGTTGTTATGCCGTGCCGCCTCGTGGGCAGCGTTCAAGGCGCCACAGGCTCTAAGCCGCAGCAGACGAGTGTGAGAATGGCACGCGCTTGAGTACCGCGCCAGTATCGGTACGGCCATAATGCATGCGCAAAAAAGGCATACACGACAGTTCGGGCGCCATTTACGCCATAACCGGTGGCAGCTGGCGATTGAGGGTCAGTCGTTCCATCACGGCATTGCCCGTAAGGGCGTACCCGATCAGCTGGCCATCGGCTGCATGGCAGAGCGCCTTGACGTCATTGCCCTCCCCCTCCGCCTGCCACGTCCCGACTTGTCCATTCGGTGGTGGCGAAACCACCAGAGGACAGGCAGGCGTCTTGACCGTGATGGGCATGGGCCCATAGCTGACGGCAGTGGGGGTGCCTGTCAGCGTCTGCGCCAGTGCTCGAACACCACTCATCAACGGCATGACGTACAGCAGGTTGATGCCGTCCACCTCGGCGCAGTCGCCCAAGGCGTGGATATTGGCATGAGAGGTACGCAGAAACCGGTCCACACGGATACCCCGCCCCGTCTGCAGGCCCGCTGCGGCAGCCAGGTCCGTTCGGGGGCGCAGGCCTACGGCCGACACGACCAGATCGCATGCGATGACCTGGCCGTCGGACAACTGTGCGCACACGCCGTCACCCTGGCGCTGCAAGCGCGTCAGCACGGGCCCGAGATGAAAACGAATACCGATACCCTGCAGCCCGCCCTGTACCGCCTGTGCCGCCGCCGGGTGCAACAGGGTGGGCATGATCTGCTCGCAGGGCGCGACCACGTCGACCTCGAAGCCGCCAAGACGCATGTCGTTGGCAAACTCACAGCCGATAAGACCGGCGCCCAGGATCAACACCCGCTGCTTGCCGTCAGCCGCAGCACGCAGGCGCGCGTAGTCTTCAAGGTCGTTGATCGGGAACATCAGGTCGCTGGCATCCCCTTCGACAGGCACGCTGATGGTCTGTGCACCCAGCGCCAGGACGAGGTCACGATAGGGCACTGCCTCCTCGCCGATCCACAGGCGCTTGTGGCCTGGGTCGATACCCGTTATGCGCGTATGCGTGCGCACCTCGACGTTCAATTGCTCGGCCATGGCGCCGGGCTCGGCCATGCACAACCCCTCGGCGTCCTTCTGCTTGGCAAAGCCGGTCGAAAGCATGGGCTTGGAATAGGACCGCCCATCATCGGCAGTGATCATCAGCACGGGTGTGAGCGCATCAAACTTGCGCAATTCCCGGGCGAGGTTGTAGCCCGCAAGCCCGGTGCCGATGATGACTATAGGAGGCGTCATAGGGGTTTCCTCGATCAACCGATGGCGATCATTTCAAAGTCGCTCTTGCCAACCCCGCAGTCCGGGCAGAGCCAGTCTTCGGGTACGTCTTCCCAGCGCGTGCCGGGTGCGATTCCATCATCCGGCCAGCCATCGGCTTCGTCATAGATCAGACCGCAGACAATACATTGCCACTTTTTCATCGGAACGGGTTTCCTCGGTTCAGGCTCGGCTTGGGTTTGAACTTGCGGCCTCTTCACGGGCCAAGGTGCAATCGAAAGGCTTTGTAGCGGCCCTGCCGGCAGTATGCAAGCAGTCGGGGCATTCATGCTAAGCTCGCGGCCTCTTTGGTTGTAACAAGCAGACCGACGTGTCGTACCCAACCCCGCACGCAGCCGCTGTCGCGTGGCTAGCGTATCCACAGGTGCAGGCCAGCCTCGCCCCCTCCATGCTGGACTGGTTATTCGATGAGGGCTCGCTCACACGTCGGCTGACTCGACTGTCCGGCGACGATTTCTGCGTAACGCCACTGTTCGAAGGCTGGCAGCCGCTGCGCGAAGATGAATGCCTGGCCCTTGGTATCGCACCCGGCGCCCAAGGTTGGGTCAGGGAGGTGTTCCTGCGCGGGCATGGCCAGCCGTGGGTATTTGCCCGCAGCGTGGCCAGCCGTGTGGCGCTGGAACGTGGCGGCCTGGACCTCGAGTCGCTCGGCAGTCGCTCGCTGGGCGAGCTGCTGTTCTGCGACCGAGCGTTCACCCGCCACCCCTTGCAGGCATGCCATTACCCCGAAACCTGGCTGCCCGCTGAAGTCGCAAGCCCAGGCCTGTGGGGACGCCGTTCACGCTTCTCCCGAGATGGACTCGACCTGCTTGTCGCCGAAGTATTTCTGCCGGCGTTGTGGCAGGCGGCACGCGAGGATACCCGTTGATGTACGTGCAACTGCTCAAGTCGTTGAACCGCCTTCACCCGCGCGCCTGGGACTTTGTCCAGCTAAGCCGTATGGACAGGCCCATCGGCATTTATCTGCTGCTCTGGCCAACCCTGTCGGCGGTGTGGATTGCCGGTCAGGGTTCACCGACGTTGGCCAATGTGCTGATCTTCGGGTTGGGTGTGGTGCTCATGCGCGCCGCAGGTTGCTGCATCAATGATTTTGCCGACCGCAAAGTGGATGGGCACGTCAAGCGCACCGCCGATCGACCTTTGGCCAGTGGGCGTGTACGCCCACGCGAAGCGCTGACGCTGTTTGCCGTCCTGGTGGGCGTGAGTTTCCTGCTGGTGCTGTGCACCAACAGCGAAACCGTCTGGCTTTCGTTCGCGGCGGTCGCGCTCGCGTTCTGCTACCCCTTCATGAAGCGCTACACCTATTACCCACAAGTGGTGCTGGGCGCCGCCTATTCATGGGGCATTCCCATGGCCTTCACCGCGGCCGGAGGTGAGCTGCCGGCCGCCGCCTGGCTACTGTACATCGCCAATCTGCTGTGGACGGTGGCTTACGATACCTACTACGCCATGGTCGATCGCGACGATGACCTGAAGATCGGTGTGAAGTCCACGGCCATCCTGTTTGGCGAGGCTGACCGGGTGATCATCCTGAGCTTGCAGGGGCTTTCGCTGGGCTGCCTGATGCTGGCCGGCAGCAGCTTCGCCCTCGGCGGCTGGTTCTACCTGGGCCTGCTGGGCGCCGCGTGCTGTTTCGTCTGGGAATTCTGGTCCACACGCCGCCTGGACCGAGAGGCATGCTTCAAGGCGTTCCTGCACAACCACTGGGCCGGGTTGCTGGTGTTCATGGGCGTGGTACTGGATTACGCGCTGCGTTGAGCGGTGCGCTGAGGCGCGGTACCGCCTCAGCAAGGTCCGCGTGGTTCACACCGCATGGCGACCTGTTCAGGTGAGAGGCCGTGTGGCTAACCCATCAGGGTTTGGCAATGTGCCAGACGTCCTTGATCCCGTCACCGTGCCTGTCCCCCGCCTGCTTGTCCTTGACGAAGGTATACAGCGGCTTGCCGGCATAGGCCCATTGCTTGCTGCCGTCATCACGCATGACCACGGTCCATTTGCCTTCGGCTGCCTGATCCTCGGCCTTGACCATCAAGGGCGGCCAATTGCTAGCACACTCGCCGTTGCACATCGACTTGCCACCGGTGTCCTTGTCGAAGGTATAGAGCGTCATGCCCTGGTCATTCACCCACATGCCCTCCTTTTCCATGGCCGGCTCGGCCAAGGCGATGCCCGGTAGCGAAAAGGCCGCGCAAAGGGCCATCCAGCTCAGCGTATGTCGTGTCATTGGATTCACCGTATCGTGAGGAAAAGGTTCGGTTGCAGGCGCAACCGCCGCCCTGTGAAGCCTAGCCCAGTCATTGAATGTCGCGAGAACCGCCAATACCCTGTCACACAGCTGCAATAATTCCGTTATCTAATGCGGGGCCAAGACAGCGAATCCAGGAGAGGTTTTGAGCATGGCTGGCAGGAATATTCTGATCGTCGACGACGAGGCGCCCATCCGCGAGATGATTGCCGTGGCCCTGGAGATGGCAGGTTATGAGTGCCTGGAAGCAGAAAGCTCCCAACAGGCCCATGCCATCATCGTCGACCGTAAGCCGGACCTGATCCTGCTGGACTGGATGCTTCCCGGCACCTCGGGCATCGAGCTGGCCCGGCGGCTGAAGCGCGACGAGCTGACCGGGGACATTCCGATCATCATGCTTACCGCCAAGGGCGAGGAAGACAACAAGATCCAAGGCCTGGAAGTGGGTGCGGACGACTACATCACCAAGCCGTTTTCGCCGCGTGAACTGGTGGCCCGCCTCAAGGCAGTGCTGCGACGCACCGGCCCCAGTGATGGCGAGACACCCATCGAGGTCGGCGGACTGCTGCTGGACCCTATCAGCCATCGCGTCACCATCGATGGCAAGCCGGCCGAGATGGGGCCTACCGAGTACCGCCTGCTGCAATTCTTCATGACCCACCAGGAACGCGCCTATACCCGCGGCCAGTTGCTGGACCAGGTCTGGGGGGGCAATGTCTACGTCGAGGAACGCACGGTCGATGTCCACATTCGCCGCTTGCGAAAGGCGCTGGGTGAGGCCTATGAAAATCTGGTACAAACGGTGCGCGGCACAGGCTACCGCTTTTCGACCAAGGTCTGACCTGAAACGCAGCTCTCGGCTCAAGGCCGTCGAATGGACGTGAACGCGCTACCGATCCGCTTCTGCGTGCAGGTTCGTACTTGCTGTTGATCGCTGGATTCGAAGGATCCCCAATTGAACCAGAACTGGCATGCGACCCTGATCCGCCACCTGCTGCTGTTGATCACCCTCTGCCTGATCGGTGGCCTGATCAGTGGCTACTATGGCTGGAGCCTGGCCATTGGCCTGGCCCTCTACCTGGGCTGGACGCTCAAGCAACTGCTACGCCTGCATGCCTGGCTGCGCAATCACCAACCGGACGAAGCACCGCCTGACGGCTATGGCCTGTGGGGCGAGGTATTCGACAGCATCTACCATCTGCAACGCCGGGATCAGCGTGTGCGTGGCAGGCTTCAAGCAGTGATCGACAGGGTACAGGAGTCCACCGCGGCGCTACGTGACGCGGTGATCATGCTCGACAGCCACGGCAACCTGGAGTGGTGGAACCGCGCAGCCGAGACGCTCCTGGGCTTCAAGACACCCCAGGACGGCGGCCAGCAGGTCACCAACCTGGTGCGACATCCGCGCTTCAAGGAATACTTCGAAGCCGAGAACTATGTCGAGCCACTGGAGATTCCCTCACCCATCAACGATCGCATGCGGGTGCAACTGCACATCACACGCTACGGCAACAACGAGCACCTGATGCTGGTTCGGGACGTGACCCGCATCCACCAGCTCGAACAGATGCGCAAGGACTTCGTGGCCAACGTGTCCCACGAACTGCGAACGCCGCTGACCGTGATCGCCGGCTACCTGGAAACCCTGCTGGATAACGTCGAGGACGTGAACCCCCGCTGGCGTCGAGCGTTGCAGCAGATGAGCCAACAGGGCTCGCGCATGCAAACGCTGCTCAACGACCTGCTGCTGTTGGCCAAGCTGGAGGCCACCGACTACCCATCCGACAACCAGCCAGTGGCCGTGGACACCCTGCTCAATGCGATCAAGCAGGACGCGCAGGCGTTGTCCGGGCCCCGCAATCAGCGCATCACCCTGGAAGCCGAGCCAGGCATCTGGCTCAAAGGCAGCGAGTCGGAATTGCGCAGCGCTTTTTCCAACCTGGTATTCAATGCCGTCAAGTACACGCAGGACGAGGGCAGCATTCGCATTCGTTGGTGGGCCGATGCCCAGGGCGCCCATCTGTCGGTGCAGGACTCAGGGCCCGGCATCGATGCCAAGCACCTGCCACGGCTGACGGAGCGGTTCTATCGGGTGGATTCGAGCCGTGCGTCCCATACCGGTGGTACGGGCCTTGGGCTGGCCATCGTCAAGCATGTGCTGATGCGCCACCGCGGGCGCCTGGAGATCAGCAGCGTGCCAGGCCACGGCAGCACCTTCACCTGCCATTTTGCAGCGGCGCAACAGATCACGGGCACGGTTTGAGGCCGTTCGGGCCACTTTGCAGCACCGATCAATGGGCTGCCCTTTGCTTTTGCGGCCCTAGCCGCTACATTTGATCCCTTGCGCCGGCTGGAGCCGGCACTTTTCTCATCTTCAAGACGGATCCCGTAAAAACTCCATCATGGACCCTTCCCCTGGTATCAGCTTCACCTCCCTGTTCGCCGATTTCGGCATGATCATTTTTGCTTTGGTCCTGGTGCTGCTCAACGGCTTCTTCGTCGCCGCCGAGTTCGCCATGGTCAAGCTGCGCGCAACCCGCGTGGACGCCATCGCCGAGCAGCACGGCTGGCGCGGCAGCATTCTGCGCAAGGTTCACAACCAGCTCGATGCCTACCTCTCGGCATGCCAGCTCGGCATCACCCTGGCTTCGCTAGGGCTGGGCTGGGTGGGCGAGCCGGCCTTCGCGCACTTGCTCGAACCGCTGCTGGCCTACTTTGGCGTTGATACCCCCGAGCTGATCAAGGCCGTCTCGTTCTTCGTCGCCTTCTTCGTGATCTCCTACCTGCACATCGTGGTCGGTGAGCTGGCGCCCAAATCGTGGGCCATTCGCAAGCCGGAACTGTTGTCGCTGTGGACCGCAGTACCGCTGTACCTGTTCTACTGGCTGATGTACCCGGCCATCTACCTGCTCAATGCCAGCGCCAACACCATCCTGCGCATTGCCGGCCAAGGCGAACCCGGCCCGCACCACGAGCATCATTACAGCCGGGAAGAGCTCAAGCTGATCCTGCACTCCAGCCGTGGCCAGGACCCAAGCGATCAAGGCATGCGCGTGCTGGCATCCGCCGTGGAAATGGGTGAACTGGAGGTGGTGGACTGGGCCAACTCTCGCGAAGACATGGTCATCATTGATGCCCATGCCCCGCTCAAGCAGATACTGGCCCTGATCCGTCGTCACAAGTTCAGCCGCTACCCGGTGTACGACACCGAGCGTGAGGAGTTCACGGGCCTGCTGCACATCAAGGACCTGCTGCTCGAACTCGCCGAACTCGAGCACCTGCCAGAAACCATTGACCTGGAAGACCTGGCTCGTCCCCTGGAGCGCGTTTCCAGGCACATGCCGCTGTCCCAGTTGCTCGAGCAGTTCCGCAAGGGCGGTGCGCACTTCGTGCTGGTCGAGGAGGCCGATGGCAAGGTCATCGGTTACCTGACCATGGAGGATGTGCTGGAAGTGCTGGTGGGCGACATCCAGGACGAACACCGCAAGACCGAGCGCGGCATCCTGGCCTATCAGCCAGGAAAGCTGTTGGTGCGCGGCGATACCCCGCTGTTCAAGGTCGAGCGCTTGCTGGGCGTGGACCTGGACCATATCGAGGCAGAAACACTGGCCGGCCTGGTCTACGAAACGCTCAAGCGCGTACCGGAAGAAGAAGAAGTGCTCGAGGTCGAAGGGCTGCGCATCATCGTCAAGAAGATGAAAGGCCCCAAGATCGTGCTGGCCAAAGTGCTCAAGCTGGACTGAGCTTATAAAACCCCTGGCTCGGTCCACCCCTGATCAGGGGTTGCCTGCGGTGTAGTCGGGCAGCCCACTGATCGGCCGGTCGAACCGATAGGGAATCGACTCGAGCGCCAGCCCCACGTTGCGCTGAACCACGAAGTGCAGATGGGGCCCGGTGCTGTTACCCGTGTTGCCCGACCTGGCCAGCACCTGCCCTTGGCGCACACGCTGCCCAGACGCGACCACGATCGACCCCCTCATCAAGTGCAGGTACACCCCCATGGTGCCGTCAGGGTGCAGGATGCGGACAAAGTTGCCCGAGGGATTGTCCCCTCGCCCGCTCTGCTCGCTACGCGTGCTCACCACCACCCCTTCGCGTGCCGCCACAATGGTCGTGCCTTCGGGCATGGCGATGTCCATTGCATAGCGCCCTTTGGGCCCGAAGTGGCTGAACCTGCCATTGGGCCCCTGGGTCACCCGAAACGGCCCACCCACCCATGGAAACGCATAACGATAACCTTGCGGGCGCTTGCCGGGGTCGCCCATGGCTTGCAGCAGCGTCGAACGGTAGTTGAGCAACTTGCCTGGCTGTCCCCGGACGATGCTGAGTACTTGCGTCGATCGCGGCGGCAACAGACGCCGCACGGTTCGCGGCGCATCGCCACCCTGCGCATTCACCAGATTATCCAGGCGCAGTTCCACCTGCACCGCGACTGGCAATTCGTTGCGGGCCGAGAAGCTCACACCGCCCTGAAACACGATCGCGTTGAGGCGCACGTCGTGTTCGTTGATTTCCACGGTGGACTCATCCACGACCGTGGGCTTGATGCCCGGGCCGGGTCGCTGCGCATAGGAAACCCTGCCCGTTTCGTCGGTGACGGGGTGCAGTGTCACCCCCAGGCTAGAGGCGCTGACCAGGGTTAACGTACACAGCAGCAGAAAGCGCAGATGCATGATGATGGCTTTTTGACAGTGGAGGACCTGTCCAAGCCTAGCAGCAGGCACCCTGTTCACCATGACAGTTGGTCGGATGCTGCTGGCCAGCTTGCTGTTGCGGCGGCCCGTCAGGCCCCTGGCGTGAAATGCTTCTGGGCAGTGCCGCGGGCGATCAGGCGGGACAGGTAATCCAGCTTCTGGGCGTCTTGATCGACGAACTTGAACGTCAATTGCAGCCAGTCGCTATCCGGCTTGGGCTCGAAGGCCGCCACCGCGTGCAGATAACCGTTCAAACGCGCCACCTCTGCGTTTTCGCCCTGCTCCAGGTTCAGCACAGCGCCTTCGAGTACCTGCGGCAGTGTCTCACTGCGCCGCACGACCAGCAGGGCTTCCTTCAGGCTCAACGCCTTGATCACGCAGGCCTGCATGCCGCTCGCCAAACGCAGCTGGCCCTGGCCGCGACCGCTGGGTGCGGGTGTCGCTACGCTAGGTTTGCCAGGGGTGGCGGCCACCTTGGTTGGAACAGGTGCTGGCGCAGCCACCTTGACGGCTTCGGGCCGCCCAGCCGTCAGGGCGTTGAGCGAGTCATTGGCGAACGCGGCATTGGCCCGTGCAGGCCCTGGGCTCATGAGGCTGTCGAGCTTGCCGATCTTGGCCAAGGCCTTCTTTACCTTGGTCAGCAACTGCTCGTTGGTGAACGGCTTGCCGACGAAATCCGACACGCCGGCCTGAATCGCCTGGATGACATTTTCCTTGTCGCCACGGCTGGTCACCATGATGAACTGAAGGCCCTTCAGCTCAGGTTGCTGACGGCACCAGGTGAGCAGCTCCAAGCCCGACATTTCCGGCATTTCCCAGTCGCACAGCACCAGGTCGAACGCTTCCTTGCCCAACAGGGTCATGGCCTTGCGACCGTTGACGGCATCCTCCACGGTCATGCCAGGAAACGCGTTGCGCAGGCACTTACGGATCAGGTCACGGATAAATGGCGCGTCATCCACCACCAGCACATTCACTTTACTCATCGATACTCCTTCTGAACCCGACTAGCCTACTGCCATTTACTGGCCACTTGCTACCACCTGTGTGTTACGCCGGGTCATCTACAGCCGGTCGATGGTCTCTGGCACCTCCAGGCGGACTAACGAAAACGCCCGGCACAAGCCGGGCGCCGATGCTCGGAGAGAACTTTATTTATCGTCCGCCTCGGCTGGAACATTAGGTATTTCACCATCGACACTGGCTCGACCCTGCACCTCCGCGGTCATGCGCTTGAGGCCCATGTGGCGTACATCGGTGCCGCGCACCAGATAGATCACCAGTTCGGAGATGTTGCGTGCATGGTCGCCGATGCGCTCCAGCGAGCGCAGGACCCAGATGACACTCAGCACACGGGAGATCGAGCGGGGATCTTCCATCATGTAGGTCACCAGCTCGCGCAAGGCTGTCTTGTATTCACGGTCGATGGTCTTGTCGTATTGAGCCACCGACAAGGCCAGGTCGGCATCGAAGCGGGCGAAGGCGTCGAGTGCGTCGCGCACCATGTTGCGCACCTGATCGCCGATGTGCCGAACTTCTACATAGCCCCGCGGGGATTCACCCTCCTCGCAGAGCTGGATGGCCCGCCGGGCGATCTTGGTCGATTCGTCACCGATACGCTCAAGGTCGATCACCGATTTGGAGATGCTGATGATCAGGCGCAGGTCCGATGCCGCCGGCTGGCGACGCGCCAGAATGCGCAGGCATTCCTCGTCGATGTTGCGCTCCATCTGGTTGATCTGCTCGTCGACCTCGCGCACCTGCTGAGCCAGGCCGGAATCGGCCTCGATCAGCGCAGTGACCGCATCGTTGACCTGTTTCTCGACCAGCCCGCCCATGGCCAGCAGGTGACTGCGAACCTCTTCGAGCTCGGCGTTGAACTGCTGGGAAATATGATGCGTCAGGCTTTCTTTGTTGATCATGCTGTGGCTCCGCGAAGCTGCTGGCTGCGAGCTTCAAGTCGTTCGAGGCGTGCCCCTGCCTACGCCGAGTGCCTCCACCCGGCGAGCAGCAGTGCGCGGTGCTTCTTCAGCCGTATCGGCCAGTGATGTAGTCTTCGGTCTGCTTCTTGGCGGGGTTGGTGAACAGGGTATCGGTGTCGCCGAATTCCACCAGTTTGCCCATGTACATGAAGGCGGTGTAATCCGATACCCGGGCCGCCTGCTGCATGTTGTGGGTCACGATGACGATGGTGAACTTGGTTTTCAACTCGTAGATGAGCTCTTCGACCTTGAGCGTGGAAATCGGGTCCAGCGCCGAGCAAGGCTCGTCCAGCAACAGGACCTCGGGCTCTACCGCGATGGTGCGTGCGATGACCAGGCGCTGCTGCTGCCCACCGGACAGACCCAGCGCCGACTCGTGCAGACGGTCCTTGACTTCGTCCCACAGTGCCGCGCCCTTGAGGGCCCACTCTACGGCCTCGTCCAGGACCCGCCTTTTATTGATGCCTTGAATCCGCAGGCCATAGACCACGTTCTCGTAGATGGTCTTGGGGAAGGGGTTGGGTTTCTGGAACACCATGCCCACGCGGCGACGCAGCTCGGCTACGTCCTCGCCCTTGCGGTAGATGTCATGGCCGTACAGGTTGACGGCGCCTTGCACACGGCAGCCGTCTACCAGGTCGTTCATGCGGTTGAAGGTGCGCAGCAAGGTGGACTTGCCGCAGCCGGACGGGCCAATGAACGCCGTCACGCGCTGCTTGGGAATATTCATGCTGACATCGAACAGGGCCTGCTTGTCACCGTAGAACAGGCTCAGCCCAGGCACTTCGATGGCAACCGTTTCCTCGGCCAGGCGCAGGCCCTGTTTGCTGCGGCCCAGGGCGGACATGTCGATGCCGTGGTTAGGCGGTTGTTGCTGCATGGTCTCACTCCATTGGGAGCTGCCGGCGTATGGCCGCCAGTAGCACGTTGGGACGAAGCGGACGCCTCGCGCCGGCGACGCCGCTTGAACGTTCGACGCCTGGCTCAGCTGTCGAGCGCCTTGTATTTCTCACGAAGGTGGTTACGGATCCACACGGCCGACAGGTTCAGTGTCGCGATGACCATCACAAGCAGCAGTGCCGTGGCGTACACCAGTGGCCGCGCCGCTTCCACGTTCGGGCTCTGGAAGCCCACATCGTAGATATGAAAGCCCAGGTGCATGATCTTCTGATCCAGGTGCAGGTAGGGGTAATTGCCATCCACCGGCAGCGACGGCGCCAGCTTGACCACGCCCACCAGCATCAGCGGTGCGACTTCACCCGCGGCGCGAGCAACGGCCAGGATCATGCCGGTCATCATGGCCGGGCTGGCCATGGGCAGAACGATCTTCCACAGCGTTTCGGCCTTGGTGGCACCCAAGGCCAACGAACCCTCGCGCAGGGTGCGCGGAATGCGCGCCAGCCCTTCCTCGGTGGCCACGATCACCACCGGCACGGCCAACAATGCCAGTGTCAGTGACGCCCACAACAGGCCCGGCGTGCCCAGGGTGGGCGCCGGCAAGGCTTCGGCGAAGAACAGGCGATCGATCGAGCCGCCCAGCACGTACACGAAGAAGCCCAGGCCGAAAACGCCGTAGACGATGGCCGGTACACCGGCAAGGTTGTTGACGGCGATGCGGATCAGGCGTGTCACCGGCCCCTGCCGGGCATACTCGCGCAGATAGACCGCTGCCAGCACGCCAAATGGCGTGACGATCACGGCCATGATCAGGGTCATCATCACCGTGCCGAAGATGGCCGGGAAGATACCGCCCTCCGTGTTGGCCTCACGCGGGTCGTCGCTGAGAAACTCCCACACCTTGGCGAAGTACACCCCCAGCTTGGCCAGGGTCGACATGCCGTTGGGCTGGATGGCATGGACCACCTTGCTGAGGTTGATCTCGACTTCACGGCCATTGCCATCGCGCGCCACCAGTGTGTCGCGGGCAAAATCCCGATGAAGCGTGGTCAGGCGATCTTCGATGGCTTTGTAGCGGCTGTTGAGCTCGGCGCGGTCAGCCTCGATGTCAGCCTGGGCCGCTGCGTCCAGCTTGCCTTCGAGCTCGAGTTTGCGCGCCTGCAGGCGCAACCGCTCCAGGCCATGGTTGATGGCACCGATGTCTTTCTTCTCCAGCGCTTGCAGCGTCTTGTTGAGCTCGCTGGCCCGGGCCAGGCGCGCTTGCAGCTCACCCCAGGCCGCAGCCCCTTGCGCCACCACTCGGCCTTGTTCCTTGACGCTCACCAGATAGCCATAGAAGTTGCCCCACTCGCGGCGTTCCAGGGCCATCAGCTGTTCGGGGCGCTGCTGATCGACAAGCCAGTCGCCCACGACCCAAGTGAAGTCGCTGCCATTGAGGTCCCGGTTTCCGACCTTGATCAATTCGCGTGTCATGAACTCCGGGCCCTGGTCGGGCACGGGCAAACCGGCGCCCTTGAGGCGCGCACGCGGCACTTCTTCCTGCTGTACCACTTCACCGATGACCGTCTGCTGGGCCTGGCCCGGCACGGCGTAGGTGGCCTGGATCAAATCGGCCGGCCAGAAATGCCCCAGGCCGCGTACGGCGATCACTGCCAGCAGACCAACGGTCATGATCACCGCCATGGCCACCGCGCCACCGCTCATCCATACACCGGGGGCACCGCTCTTGAACCAGCCTTTGAGGGAATCCTTTTTCACGGATCGCTACCTTTCTATCAAAGCGACGAGTATTTCTTGCGCAGACGCTGGCGAATCAGCTCGGCCAAGGTGTTCATGACGAAGGTGAACATCAGCAGCACCAACGCGGCGAGGAACAGCACCCGGTAGTGACTGCCCCCGACTTCGGATTCCGGCATTTCCACCGCTACGTTGGCAGCCAGCGTGCGCATGCCTTCGAACAGGTTCATCTCCATCACCGGTGTATTACCGGTGGCCATCAGCACGATCATGGTTTCACCGACGGCCCGACCCATGCCGATCATCAGCGCCGAGAAGATGCCGGGGCTGGCGGTCAGGATCACTACCCGGGTGAGGGTCTGCCAAGGCGTTGCACCCAGTGCCAGGGAGCCCAGCGTCAGGCTGCGCGGCACGCTGAAGACGGCGTCCTCGGCAATCGAGTAGATGTTGGGAATGACGGCAAAACCCATCGCGATCCCGACCACCAGTGCATTGCGTTGGTCATAGGTGATACCCAGGTCATTGGTGATCCACAGGCGCATGTCGCCGCCAAAGAGCCAGCTTTCAAGGTACGGGCTCATGCCAAGGGCAAACCAGCCGGTGAGTAGAATGACCGGGATAAGAATGGCCGCCTCCCAGCCATCCGGTACCCGCAGGCGAATGGATTCAGGCAGCCGGCTCCAGGTGAACCCTGCCAGCAGGATGCCGACCGGCATGAGCAGGAACAGGCTGAAGACCCCTGGCAGGTGGCCTTCCAGGTACGGCGCCAAAAACAGCCCCGCGAAGAACCCCAGGATGACCGTGGGCATCGCCTCCATCAGTTCGATCACCGGCTTGACCTTGCGGCGCATGCCAGGGGCCATGAAGTAGGCTGTGTAGATCGCGGCGGCAATGGCCAGCGGCGCGGCAAGGATCATGGCGTAGAAGGCAGCCTTGAGCGTACCGAAGGTCAGCGGCGAAAGGCTCAGCTTGGGCTCGAAATCGGTATTGGACGCGGTCGACTGCCACACGTACTTGGGCGCGTCGTAATTCTCGTACCACACCTTGCCCCACAGCGCGCTGAAAGACACTTCCGGATGGGGGTTGTGCAGCTTCAATGGCAGCAACCTGCCGGGCTCTTCGATCATGACCCGGTTGGCGCGCGGTGACAGGGCAAGGATACCCGGGCCCTGGGCCACGGACTCGACCAAGAGGGTGCGGTGCGCCGTGCTGTGGAAAACACCCAGCTTGCCTTCTGCGTCCAGGGCGATGAAGCCCTTGCGGCGCTCTTCGGCGTCAATCTGCACGATGGGCGAGGTGCCCAGCTGGAAGGTACGAATCTGCTTGAAACGGGACTCCCCATCTGGGTCACGGGCCATGAACCACTGGGCCAGCCCACCGTGCGAGTCACCGATGATCAGTGAAATGCCGCCTACCAGCTGCGCAGTGGCCGTCACTTCGGTATCAGCGCTCTGCGCCAGGGTGTAGCGCCCGTTGAGGCTCTTGTCGCGCAGGCTGAACACGTCGGCGGTGGCACGACCATTGATCACGTACAGCCACTGCTGGCGCGGATCGATGAAGATGTTCTTCACCGTTTCGGTCATTTGCGGCAGCTCGATGCGGGTCTGCTCGGTCGTGACTTCGGCGGTCATCATGTTTTCGCTGCGCGTCAACGCGATGACCTGCAGGTGCGCCCCCGTGGAGCCAGCCAGCAACAGCGTGTCGCCATTGACGCTGGCGCTGACGTGCTCCAGCACCCGCGCCTGTTCATCCAGCACGAAAGGCTGTTTGCCATAGGGGTAGTCGATGGTCGGCGTAATGGTTTTTTTGTTGTCGGGGTAGGTGATCTTGTAGGTATGGGTGAACACCAACGCCTGGCCATTGGACAACCCCAGCATCACCATCGAGCTGCCTGGCTGGTCGGTACCGATCGAAGAGACCTGTACGCCGGCAGGGATGGGCAGGTCGACGCGCTCGAGCGCTTCGCCGGTCTTGGTGTCGAAGAACAGCACCTGGCCCTGGTCCGAAACCCGCATGCCAACCAGGTTCTGCTCCTCGAGGGCGATCATCAACGGCTTGCCCGCCTCCTCTTTGAGCCAGGCAGGTTGCAATGCCTGCCTGCTGGTCAGTTCCGCGCCCTGGAACAACGGAAGGACCACATACGCCAGGTAAAAGAAGATCAAGGTGATCGCGGCCAGCACAGCCAGCCCGCCCACCAGCACATACCAGCGCGTCAGGCGGTCCTTGAGCGCACGCAGGCGTCGCTTGCGCTGCAACTCCGGCGTGTTGAAATCGATGCGTGCAGGCTGGGAATCTTGGGTCATTGTGGAGTTGGCCAGATCATTCATGGGGCACACCCTAGCGGTCCCGTATGACAAAAACATGACAATGCAGTGACGCACGAAAGCCCGAAGCACAGTAAGGCTGGCCCCGGGCTGGGAGTGCTGAAGAGGCTAGCCCAACGGCTTGCCCCTGCAGGGTTCGATTACTGCTTGGCGACGTTGCCGGCGTGGGACAGGCCCAGGTCGGCCAGGGTCTTGTCGACGACTTTGGCAGGCAGCGGGATGTAGCCATCCTTGACGACCACCTGCTGGCCGGCCTGCGACAGTACCAGCTTCACGAACTCGGCCTCCAGCGGGGCCAGCGGCTTGTTCGGCGCCTTGTTGACGTAAACGTACAGGAAGCGCGAGAGCGGGTAGCTGCCGTTCAGGGCGTTGGTCTCGTTGTCCTCGACGAACTCGCCGCCCTCCTTCTTGGCCAGCGGCACGGTCCTGACGCTGGCCGTCTTGTAGCCGATACCCGAGTAGCCGATACCGTTGAGCGACGAGCTGATGGACTGCACCACCGAGGCGGAACCAGGTTGCTCGTTGACGTTGGGCTTGAAGTCACCTTTGCACAGGGCTTCTTCCTTGAAGTAACCATACGTGCCGGACACCGAGTTACGGCCGAACAGCTGGATCGGCTTGTTGGCAAGGTCGCCGGTTACTCCGGCATCGCCCCAGGTCTTGATCTCGGCCTTGCCACCACACAGGCGGGTCGAAGAGAAAATGGCATCGACCTGGGCCATGGTCAGACCCTTGATCGGGTTGTCCTTGTGCACGAACACCGCCAGGGCGTCGACCGCAACCGGAATGGCAGTCGGTTTGTAGCCATACTTCTGCTCAAACGCCTGCAATTCGACGTCCTTCATCTTGCGGCTCATGGGGCCGAGGTTGGCGGTGCCTTCGGTCAGCGCCGGTGGCGCAGTGGACGAACCCGCTGCCTGGATCTGGATGTTGACGTTCGGGTATTCCTTTTTGTAGGCCTCGGCCCACAGGGTCATCAGGTTCGCGAGGGTATCGGAGCCGACGCTGGAGAGGTTGCCCGAAACACCCGTGGTCTTGGTGTAGGTCGGGATAGCAGGATCGACAGCGGCCACTGCGTTGGCGGTTGCAACGCCAGCGGCGGCAAAGGTAAGGGCCGCCATCAAACGCTTCAATTTCATGCCTTGCTCCTAGCTGGAATGGGGGTGCAGAGAGGGAACGGGGGCCAGTATCTGCAGCGCGCATGAACACGATATGACTTGATTGTGACAATTGGATGAAATGCCATCATCGTGTCGAAGCGCTGCTACAGGGAGCAAGTGTCAGTGGCCAAGGCGATTCAACGCTTGTTGGCGAGCAAGTACAGACCTACCGAAAAGCCGACCATGCACAGGACAGCCACATAGTAAGCGGGCGCCATGGGGCTGACCTTCAGAAGCCCGGTTACCGCCATCGGCGTCAGGCCGCCAAAAATGGCGTAGGCGACGTTGTAGGAAAACGACAAGCCGCTGAAGCGCACCGCAGCCGGAAATGCCTTGACCATCACGTAGGGCACTGCGCCAATCACGCCCACGCACAGGCCGGTCACCGCATACAACGGGAACAACAGCTCGGGCCGTGTGGGCAAGCTGTGGTAGAACGCCCAGGAACTGACCAACAGCATCAGGCTGCCGACCACGAACACACGGCCCGCGCCGAAGCGATCGGCCAGGCTACCGGCGCCAATGCAACCCAGGCTCAGCAGCACGATGGCCAGGCTGTTGGCCTTGAGCGAGTCGGTAGGGCTGATGTGGTAGATGCTCTGCAACAAGGCTGGCGTCATGAGGATCAACACCACGATGCCTGCCGACAGCATCCAGGTCAGCAACATGGACAGCACGATGGGCCCGCGATGATCGCGCAGCACCGCCCGCAGCGGCAGCTCTTCGGCCAAGGCTTTGCGTTGCTGCATTTCTGCGAACACCGGGGTTTCATGCAGCCAACGGCGCAGGTAGACCGAAAACAGACCGAACACACCGCCCAGCAGAAACGGAATTCGCCAGGCATAGCTGGCCACTTCTTCAGCGCTGTAGACGCTGTTGATCAAGGTCGCGACCAGCGAGCCCAGCAAGATACCGGCCGTCAAACCGGCAGTGAGCGTGCCGCAGGCATAGCCGGTATTGCGCGCCGGCACGTGCTCCGAGACGAATACCCAGGCGCCCGGCACTTCCCCGCCGATGGCCGCCCCCTGGATCACCCGCATCAACAGCAACAGGATCGGCGCCCACAGGCCAATCTGCGCGTAGGTCGGCAACAGGCCCATGATCAGGGTGGGCAGGGCCATCATGAAGATGCTCAGGGTGAACATCTTCTTGCGGCCCAGCAGGTCGCCGAAATGCGCCATGATGATGCCGCCCAGGGGCCGCGCCAGATAGCCTGCGGCAAAAATGCCGAACGTCTGCATCAACCGCAGCCACTCTGGCATGTCGGCTGGGAAGAACAGCTTGCCGACCACGGTGGCGAAGAACACGAAGATGATGAAGTCGTAGAACTCCAGCGCCCCGCCCAGCGCAGACAGCGAAAGGGTCTTGTAGTCACTGCGGGTCAGCGGCCGCGGGGCCTGCTCGATACTGCTCGGCGCGGAAGTCATCACGGTTATTCTCTTTATAGGGCAAGGCCACACGGGATGCGGCTTGTTCAAGGCGAAGGCGAAGATAGCAAATTGCCGAACGCGGCTGAAAGCGACACGCAATCCATACCGACCTGCAAGAACGCATGGTCGTCGCTTGCGTAGATGCTCTATATACTGGCGTTTCGTACGAAATGTGTCCTGCTAGCGTGGGATATTGTGCGAAAACTCCGGTCACTATACTCAGACGGTTTCGAAGCATTTCCCACGGCCGTCTCGTCATACGAATCGGCGTAGTATGTTGTCAGCTGAATCGTTTACCGGCCTAAGCGCCGCATCCAGGAAAAGCGTCACGGGTCAGAGGCCCCACCGCATGATTGAGCTCGAACAAGAAGATCCAATTCCGCAGGGTGACCTTGCTTTGCAGATCACCGCACTGCCACGCGAAACAAACGGCTTTGGCGATATCTTCGGCGGCTGGCTGGTCGCCCAGATGGACCTGGCAGGTACCGCCATGGCCAGCCGTGTTGCCGGTGGCCGCGTCGCTACCGTGGCGATAGATCGCATGGCGTTTCTGGTACCGGTGGCCGTGGGCGCACAGTTGTCCTTCTATACCCAGACGCTGGAGATCGGGCGCAGCTCCATCCAGATGATGGTCGAGGTATGGAGCGACGATCCACTGTCCAGCGAATGGCGCAAGGTGACCGAAGCCGTCTTCGTCTTCGTCGCAATCGATGGCAGCGGCCGCACCCGTTCCGTCCCTCGTCGCTGAGGCCTGCCGGCGGTAAACTCATTGCCTGCGCCCGGGTCCAAGGCCCACTGGCAACCAATGAGATGACACAATGGCCACCTTCCAGGTAACGACCGAGCAACATGGCGAGCTTCACTGCTGGCGTATCTGCAGTAGCTTCGCCGAACTACTGATCGCCCGCCAGGGTGCACAGGTCCTCAGCTACCAGCGCACAGGCGAGCCGCCGTTGCTGTGGTTGAGCGACAAGGCCATTTTCCGCCAGGGGAAGTCGGTTCGGGCAGGGGCGCCTGTGTGCTGGCCATGGTTTGGCGACCTGCAGCGCAACCCTGAAACCGTCCAGTCCATGTACCACGCGGAACAAGCGCCAGCCCACGGCCTTGTCCGCACGCGTGACTGGCAATTGCTGAGCCTGGAGGAAGTGGGCGAAACCCTGCGGATCGAGTTCGAAATGGCCGAAGCGCAAGGTGGATTGCCCGGGTGGCCGCACACCGTGGCGCTGAAGCTGGTGGTCGTGCTGGACGAGGCGTTGACGCTGCAACTGACCAGCCGCAACCTTGGCGATAGCCCGGTCACTATCAGCCAGGCCCTGCACAATTATTTTGCCGTCAGTGATGTGCGCCAGGCCAAGGTCGACGGTGTCGAGGGGTTGGCTTACATCGAAACCCTGGCCGACTGGCAACAGCGCCTGCAGCAGGGTGCGCTGGCGTTTACCGGCGAGACGGACCGGATCTATCTGGATACGCCGCCAACGCTGAGCATCGTCGACCCGGCCTGGGGCAGGCGGATCATCCTGACCAGCAGTGGATCCCGCTCGGCGGTGATCTGGAACCCCTGGACCGCACGGGCCAAGGAATTGCCGGACATGGCCGATGACGGCTGGCAACGCATGCTGTGCATCGAGACGGCGAACGTCTGGGACGACGTGGTGCAGTTGCAGCCCGGGGCCAGCAGTTCGCTGGGGGTCAGGATCGATTGTGAAGTGACCCCGCGCGACTAGCCACTCGGACACGCCTCAAAGATCGGCGTCCACCACTACCCTCACCTTCGCGGCGTCCAAGGCATAGGCCGCGTCGGCCAGGTCGTTGCTGACCTTTTCCACCTTCAGCGTGCCGCTGACCCACAGCGGCGTGTAGATGTCATCGATCTTCAGCCCTTTTGGATAGCGCACCAACACCAGCTGGTTGGGTGGCGGTGGCGGGACGTGGATGCATGCACCTGGGTATGGCACCAGGAAGAACAAGGTGCTGTGGCCCTTGGCATCGCTTTCAAGCGGCACGGGGTAGCCACCCAGGCGAATGCTCTTGCCGTTCAGGGCGGGCACGGTTTTCGTCGAGTACATGACCGCCGGCAGCCCCTTGCTCTGCTTCAAGCCACCTTTGGCGGTGAAGGTGCCCATGGCTTCGGGAGAGTTATGGTCGATTTCGGGCATCTGCTCGAGCGCCTTCTGGTCCGACTTGGGCATCAGTTCCAGCCAGTCGGTCTCGGGCAATTCGGCATGGGCCAGGGAGCTGGCCGACAACAGGAGGGCAATGAAGAAGGCACGCATGGAATGCTCGGCAACTCGGGATGAATTGCCGGCATTCTAACCAGTATTCAGCGTTTCTTGATGAATCCGTAGATCACCAGGAGAAGGATGGCGCCTACCAGTGCGCCAAAGAAGCCGGCTGCCTGACCTGCCTGGTAGATACCAAGCGCCTGACCGCCATAGGTGGCCAACAGCGAGCCCGCGATACCGAGCAGGATGGTCATGATCCAGCCCATGCTGTCGTCGCCCGGTTTGATGAAACGAGCCAGCAGGCCGACGATGAGGCCGATGAAGATGGTTCCGATGATACCCATGGCAATCCCCTTGCAGTAAAGATGGAACAAGCCAAAGCCTAGGCAGCGCTTTGGCTTGTTGCCACTTCAGAGGGCCAGCCGGATGCAGAAGTTCGAATTGGCGCTCGATCAGTTGCCGATCAGCGCCTGGACTTGCGCAATCTTGTGCTCGAGTGTGACCATGTCCTGGCACCGCAATGTGGCATGGCCAACCTTGCGTCCGGCCTTGAACGCCTTGCCATAGTGGTGCAGGTGGCAGTCGTCGATGGCCACGACCTGCTCCACTGGGGGGACTTCACCGATGAAGTTGAGCATGGCGCTCTCTCCGACCTTGGCAGTCGAACCCAATGGCAAACCGGCGATGGCACGCACGTGGTTTTCGAACTGGCTGCACTCGGCGCCTTCGATGGTCCAGTGCCCGGAGTTGTGCACGCGCGGTGCAATTTCATTGGCCTTGAGCCCACCGTCGACCTCGAAGAATTCGAACGCCATGACCCCGACATAATCGAGTTGTTGCAACACGCGACCGACGTAGTCTTCAGCCAGCGCTTGCAACGGATGCGCCTGACTGGCGACCGACAGGTGCAGGATGCCGCTGTCGTGCGTATTGTGCACCAGCGGATAGAACCGCGTTTCACCATCGCGGGCCCGGACCGCGACCAGCGATACTTCACCGGTAAAGGGTACGAAGCCTTCGAGCAGGCACGGCACGCTGCCCAGTTCGGCAAAGGTGCCGACCACGTCTTGCGCGGTGCGCAGGACTTTCTGGCCCTTGCCGTCATAGCCCAGGGTGCGGGTCTTGAGCACCGCTGGCAGGCCGATGCTCGCCACTGCGGCGTCCAGGTCTGCCTGGGACAGGATGTCGGCGAACGCGGGGGTGGGGATCCCCAGGTCACGGAACATGCTTTTCTCGAACAAGCGGTCACGGGCGATGCGCAGGGCCTCGGCACTTGGGTACACCGGCACGAACTGCGAAAGAAACGCCACGGTCTCGGCCGGAACGCTCTCGAACTCGAAGGTAACCAGGTCAACCTGATCGGCCAGCTGACGCAGGTGTTCCTGGTCGCCATAGCCCGCGCGCAGGTGCTCGCCCAGAGAGGCGGCACAGGCATCGGGCGCCGGGTCGAGGAAGGCGAAGTTCATGCCCAGCGGAGTACCCGCCAGTGCTAGCATGCGGCCCAACTGGCCGCCACCGATTACACCGATTTTCATGGGTTGAACCTCAAGCCTGACGCGGATCTGGATTGTCCAGCACGGTGTCGGTCTGTTCCGTGCGGAACTGCTTCAACGCCGCGTGGTACTGAGGGTGCTTGGCGCCAAGGATGCTGGCCGACAACAGCGCGGCATTGATTGCGCCCGCGCGGCCGATGGCCAGGGTGGCAACCGGCACGCCGGCAGGCATCTGTACGATCGACAGCAACGAATCAACGCCCGAAAGCATCGACGACTGCACTGGCACGCCCAGCACCGGCAGGTGGGTCTTGGCCGCGCACATGCCAGGCAAGTGGGCTGCACCACCGGCACCGGCGATGATCACCTCGATGCCCCGGCCATCAGCCTCTTCGGCGTACTGGAACAGCAGATCCGGCGTACGGTGGGCGGAAACTACCTTCACCTCGTAAGGAATGCCGAGTTTTTCCAGCATATCGGCGGTGTGGCTAAGGGTGGACCAATCGGACTTGGAGCCCATGATCACGCCAACCAGTGCACTCATCGTCGAGCCTCTCCTGCAAGCGCCTTCTGGCGCGCTAAAAGCAACAAGCCACGCAGGTGGACCGGCGTGGCTCGTCATACGGATTATGAATCGACCGGGTCGGCCGAAGGCGCAGGATTGTAGCGTATTCATGGAGGGAGCGCCCACCCCCATAAGCACATGCCGGATCAAAGGGCAAGCTGTCTCGCGGGACAAGTTTTCCCGCTCTAACGGCTATGGCTACAGCGACAAGAATCGCGGATTATCTGAAATACACTTCAAATTGATGCCTCGCCCTGAACGCCGGTCGACTCCAGTTTGCGCCACAGCAAACGGACGTTGGCCTTGCGGACCAAGGCGCAGCGGTACAGGCGAATTTCCAGCGGCACGTGCCACTGGCTGCCACCACAGATCGCAAGTTCTCCACGCTCCAGTTCGCCGCGCATGGACAGGCGCGGTACCCATGCCACCCCCATCCCCTCCAGGGCCATGCTCTTGAGGCTGTCAGCCATGGCGGTTTCATAGACGGTGGTGTAACGCAGATTGCGCTGGCGCAGCAGCAGGTTCACCGAACGACCCAGGAAGGCACCGGCGCTGTAGGCCAATAATGGCACGCTGGTTTCACCCTCCAGGGTAAACAACGGTTTGCCTTCTGCATCCACGGCACAAACGGGCAGCATTTCGGTGGTGCCCATATGCAGCGAGGGAAAGATTTCGGCATCCATCTGCAAGGCTGCGTCAGGGTCGTAGAACGCTAGCATCAGGTCGCAGCCGCCTTCCCTCAAGGCATGCACTGCATCGCCGACGTTGGTGGCAACAAGCCGGGTGGCGATGTTCAGCCCATCGTTGCGCAGTTGGGCCACCCAGCGTGGGAAGAAGCCCGATGCGAGCGAGTGCGCGGCTGCCACTTGAATCACTTCGCCCTGACCACCTTCAAGATGATGCAAATGGCGAAGAATTTCGCTCAGCTGGTCGACAACCGTGCGGGCCGTTACCAAAAACAGCTGGCCCGCCTCTGTCAGCTCGATGGGGGTGCGGGATCGGTTGACCAGGGTAAGGCCCAGGGCCGCCTCCAGGCTACGAATCCGCCGGCTGAAGGCCGGCTGCGTTACGAAGCGCCGCTCCGCCGCCTGGGAAAAACTGCGGGTCGAGGCCAGGGCACTGAAGTCCTCCAGCCATTTGCTTTCTAGGTTCATCGGGCCGCTCCCCTGCCGTGCACCAAAATGGAACACGCTCGAAAATCAATCGGCGTCACATCTATCACTATGCCGTTTGTGCATAGGTTAGCGTGCAACAGCATTGGCCGCAAAAACACCTTAGGGCCTAGGATTGGCGCCATTCCGGCATGTGCCGGGTCAAACTCGAGATGATATTTATCATGTCCGCTGCTGCATCGTTCCGCGTCGAAAAAGATCTGTTGGGCACACTTGAAGTTCCTGCCGATGCCTACTACGGCATCCAGACCCTGCGCGCTGCCAACAACTTCCACCTCTCTGGCGTTCCTCTGTCGCACTACCCCAAGCTGGTCGTGGCCCTGGCCATGGTCAAGCAGGCCGCTGCCGACGCCAACCGTGAGCTGGGCCACCTGAGCGATGCCAAGCACGCTGCCATCAGTGCAGCCTGCGCCCGTCTGATCAAGGGCGACTACCACGAGCAGTTCGTGGTCGACATGATCCAAGGGGGTGCCGGTACCTCCACCAACATGAACGCCAACGAAGTCATCGCCAACGTCGCGTTGGAGGCCATGGGTCACCAGAAAGGTGAGTACCAGTACCTGCACCCCAACAACGATGTGAACATGGCGCAGTCGACCAACGACGCCTACCCCACTGCTATTCGCCTGGGCTTGCTGCTGGGTCACGACGCCCTGCTGGCCAGCCTTGAGAGCCTGATCCAGGCCTTCGCCGCCAAAGGCAAGGAATTCGACCACGTACTGAAGATGGGTCGCACCCAGCTGCAGGATGCCGTGCCGATGACCCTGGGCCAGGAATTCCGCGCCTTCGCCACCACCATGACCGAAGACCTGCAGCGTCTGCGCTCGCTGGCACCTGAGCTGCTCACCGAGATCAACCTGGGTGGCACCGCGATTGGTACCGGCATCAACGCCGACCCGGGCTACCAGGCCCTGGCTGTACAGCGTCTGGCAACCATCAGTGGCCAGCCGCTGGTACCGGCTGCCGACCTCATCGAAGCCACCTCCGACATGGGCGCCTTCGTACTGTTCTCCGGCATGCTCAAACGCACCGCGGTCAAGTTGTCGAAGATCTGCAACGACCTGCGCCTGCTGTCCAGCGGCCCACGTACCGGCATCAACGAGATCAACCTGCCGGCTCGTCAGCCCGGCAGCTCGATCATGCCAGGCAAGGTGAACCCGGTGATCCCGGAAGCCGTAAACCAAGTGGCCTTTGCCATCATGGGCAACGACCTGGCCCTGACCGTCGCGGCCGAAGGAGGCCAGCTTCAGCTGAACGTGATGGAGCCGTTGATCGCCTACAAGATCTTCGACTCGATTCGCCTGCTGCAACGCGCCATGGACATGCTGCGCGAGCATTGCATCGTCGGCATCACCGCCAACGAACAGCGCTGCCGTGAACTGGTCGAGCACTCGATCGGCCTGGTCACCGCCCTGAACCCTTACATCGGCTACGAAAACGCCACCCGTATCGCTCGCGTTGCCCTGGAAACCGGCCGCGGTGTGCTTGAGCTGGTGCGTGAAGAGAAGCTGCTGGACGACGCGATGCTCGACGACATCCTGCGTCCGGAAAACATGATCGCCCCGCGTCTGGTTCCGCTGAAGGCCTGACCAGAACGCTGTAACCGTCTCACCAGGTCGAGGGACTAGACACCTCTCAACCTTTCCTAAGCCCGGGCGTATGCTTCGGGCTTTTTTTTGCCCGCCCGGTGCCGATTGGCAGCCATCGACGACACTCGGCATACAACTTGCTCGATAATGCGTCCCAGACCCACGGGACCACTCCGCATGCTGCACAGCCACCTGACTACCCTCAACGCGGTTTCGCTGATCCTCAACGTCTTTCAGGCCCAAGGCTGCGAGGCCTCGGAGCTGCTAGCCGGCAGCGGCATAGGCCCAGCGGACCTTGGCCATGCCGATGCACGCATCACGACCCAGCAGGAACTGCAGGTCTGTGCCAACGCCGTGGCCCGCCGGGAGGACATTGGCCTGGAGTTGGGCCAGCGCATGCGCGTGTCTGCCTACGGCATGCTGGGGTACGCGCTGCTGTCCAGTGCCACTTTGGGTGACGCCCTGGGCCTGGCATTGCAGTATCCGGCACTGCTGGGAACAGTTTTCACCTTGCGCCTGCTCGACGACGGCCACCGTGTCTGGCTCAGCGCCAGCGATTACCGGGATAGTCCTGCGCTGAGCGCTTTCAACGCCGAATTCTGCCTGGTGTCGTTGAAGGTCATCTGCGACGACTTGCTAGGCCATGATCTGCCGCTGCTTGGGGCGCGCTTCGAGCACCTGCGCCCGGGTTACCACGCGCGCTACAGGCGCCTGTTTCAGTGCCCAATCACCTTCGCCTCGCCTGACAACGCCTTCGCCTTCGAGCGGCACTGGCTGAACGCGCCACTGCCTCTGGCCGACCCGATCACCCACAAGGCCATGAAGGAGCGATGCCGACGCCTGAACCTAGAATTCACCGGCCGGCAGGCATGGTTGGGGCGCGTTCGCCAACTGCTTGTCAACCAACTGGAAGCGGCGCCGGGCCTGGAGGGCCTGGCACGGCAGATGAATTGCTCGTCCCGTACACTTCGCCGTCACCTGCAGGCGCTGGGCAGCAGCTATCAGCAATTGCTCGATGAGTTGAAGTTCGAACGGGCCAAGGAACTGCTCGCCGACGGGCACATGCCGATCCACCGCATTGCCGAAACGCTTGGGTACAGCGAGACGGCCAGTTTCCGTCACGCCTTTGTGCGCTGGAGTGGCGTGGCGCCGACTCGGTTTCGCGGGTAAGCCTGCTGGTAGGCCTAGGGTAGCTGCCTCACACGATGAAGGTGTTCGACGTTGGCCATATCTATCCCCTTTTGGCCGGTTCAGATGTTCTCGCTGAGCGGCCCGTTCGTGACAATGAAGGCACGCCAGTACCCACCGGAGAACAACAATGCTGACGATCTATTCCGATGATCACCGCCTGCACCATGGCCGCTGCGAGCTGATCGATGGCAAGCTCATGCCTTGCTTCGAGATGCCTTCGCGTGCCGACCATGTCCTGGCCCAAGTCCGCAAACGCGAGCTGGGTGAGGTCAAAGGCCCTGATGATTTTGGCCGTACGCCATTGCTGCGCGTGCACAGCGCCGATTATCTCGACTTCTTCGAAGGCGCCTGGGCGCGCTGGGCAGCCATGGGCCAGGAGGGCGATCTGCTCCCCTATACCTGGCCTGCTCGCACGCTGCGGGCGGTCAAGCCTACAGGGTTGCACGGCGAGCTTGGTTACTACAGCTTCGATGCAGGTGCTCCGATCACGGCAGGCACCTGGCAGGCCGCCTACAGCGCAGCCCAGGTCGCGCTCACGGCGCAAGCGGCCATCGAGCAGGGTGCCCACGCCGCGTTCGCATTGTGTCGTCCACCGGGGCACCACGCGGCAGGCGACGTGATGGGGGGCTACTGCTACCTGAACAATGCAGCCATCGCTGCCCAGGCCTTCATCGACCAAGGACGGGCAAAGGTTGCCATCCTCGACGTGGACTACCACCACGGCAATGGTACCCAAGACATTTTCTACAGCCGCGCCGATGTTTTCTTCGCCTCCATCCATGGTGATCCTCAGGACGAATTCCCCTTCTTCCTGGGCTATGCCGACGAAACCGGGGCGGGTGCCGGCGAGGGCTGCAATGTGAATTATCCGCTACCGGCAGGCAGTGACTGGTCGACCTGGCGCGCAGCCCTGGAAGACGCTTGCGAACGCATCGCCGCGTATGAGCCTGAGGTAGTGGTGGTGTCGCTGGGGGTGGACACGTTCAAGGATGATCCGATCTCCCAGTTCAAGCTCGACAGCCCTGATTACCTGGAGATGGGCAAGCGCATCGCGCAGCTCGGCAAGCCCACCCTGTTCGTGATGGAAGGTGGCTATGCCGTGGAAGAAATCGGCATCAACGCCGTCAACGTGCTCGAAGGCTTCCAGCGCGCACAACCCGGAGCTCGATAATGGCCACGATCAAACAGCTACTCGCCCCTCTCGTCGCTGCGGTACTGTGCGCAGGCACCCTGCCCGCCCAGGCCGAACAGCGCACGCTGCGCGTGTACAACTGGTTCGACTACATCACCCCGCAGACGCTGACCGACTTTCAGAAGGACAGCAGTGTGAAGCTGGTGTATGACATCTTCGACACCAATGAAGCGCTGGAAGCCAAGTTGCTGACCGGCAACTCTGGTTACGATGTGGTGGTACCGTCCAACGTGTTTCTGGCCAAGCAGATCGAGGCCGGCGTATTCCAGCCGCTCGATCGCAGCAAACTGCCGAACTGGCAGCACCTGGACCCGGCCCTGATGAAGTTGATCGAAGCCAACGACCCCGGTAACCGCTTTGCCGTGCCGTACATGTACGGCACCATACTGATCGGCTTCAACCCGGCCAAGGTCAAGGCTGCGTTGGGGGAAAACGCACCTGTGGACAGTTGGGACCTGATCTTCAAGGAAGAGAACATCGCCAAGCTCAAGCAATGTGGCGTGGCCCTGCTCGACTCACCCTCCGAGATCATGCCGCTGGCCCTTCAATACCTGGGCCTGCCGCCCAACAGCGAAAACCCGCAGGACTACAAGAAAGCCGAAGCCCTGTTGCTGAAAATTCGCCCATCCGTCACCTACTTCCACTCCTCCAAGTACATGGCAGACATGGCCAACGGTGACATCTGCGTCGCTGTGGGCTACAGCGGCAGTTTCTCGCAGGCTGCCAACCGTGCCCGCGAGGCCAACAACGGTGTCGTGGTGGACATGCGCCTGCCCAAGGAAGGGGCGCCGATCTGGTTCGACATGCTGGCAATTCCAAAAAATGCTGCCAATCCGCAGGACGCTCACGCCTTTATCAATTACCTGCTCCGGCCTGAAGTGATTGCGCCGATCAGTGACTTCGTGGGCTATCCGAACCCGAATAAAGACGCTACGGACAAGGTGAGCCCAGCGATTCGCAACAACCCCAACTTGTATCCAACCGCCGATGCAATGACCAAGCTGTATACGCTAAAGCCACTGGCTCGCGATGCAGAGCGCGCACGCACACGGGCATGGACACGCATCAAGTCCGGATCATGACCACCTGCGGCTGGGGTCGTGGCCCCAGCCGCTCTTCACGGTGCGCCGTTCAAGACCGCCAGGCCTTGCGTAGCTTCAGCAAGGCCTCGGCGATTTCCCTTTCAGGCACTGCCGCAAAGCCCACTACCAGCCCTGCCCGTTTATCCACAGGGCACGTGCTGTCATCCAGCCAAAAATGGCTCAAGGGCGTCACTTCCACGCCAACTGCTTCGGCCTGGGCCACTAACGCCCTTTCCCGGCTGACGTTATCCACAGCCAGTGTGACATGCAGGCCAGCTGCGATATCCGGCATGGCGCCCATGCCTTGGATACCGGTAGGCCACCCGGCCAGTATCGCGTCGCGCCGTGCAAGGGCGGCCTTGCGCATGCGCCTTATATGCCGCTGAAAATGCCCACGCGCCATGAACTCCGCCATCACGCATTGACTGCTGATTTCCGAATGCCGGGAGGCCAGCGCCCTGCCCTGGCTGAAGGGTTTGGCCAATGCGGGCGGCAACACAAGATAACCAAGGCGCAGGGCTGGGAAAGCGATCTTGCCGAAGGTACCGACGTACAGGACCCGTCCATGTTGGTCCAGCGCAGCCAAGGGCGCCAGGGGCGCACCGCTGTAACGGTACTCGCCGTCGTAATCGTCTTCGATGATCCAGCCCTGGGTACGGCGGGCCCAGGCCAGCAGCTGTAGGCGTCGGGCCAGGCTCATGGTGACACCTGTCGGGTACTGGTGAGCCGGAGTCACGTAGGCCAGCCGACATTTTTCCAGCCGTTCGAGCTCGGTGCAATCCATTCCCTGTGCATCAACGGCGATACCCCTTACCTCAGCTCCGCTCAAAGCAAAGGCATGGCCTGCGGCGCGATAGCCCGGGTTTTCCACAGCCACGGTATCGCCAGCGCCTAGCAGCAACTGTGAACAAAGACTGATGGCGTCCTGTGCGCCATGGGTGATCACAATTTGTGCAGCTGTACAATTCAGCCCTCGCGAACGGCGCATGTAAGTAGCGATCAGCTCACGCAAGGCGGGTTCACCCGCCGGGTCCCCATAGCTCAACCTGGCTGGAGACGGATTACGCCAGAAAGCCGCTTGCAGCTTGGCCCAGACGTCGAAAGGAAATAGGTCGAACGCGGGCAGGCCGACGCGAAACGCTCGTGGCTTGCCACCTCTGGGGGGTGCCAGATGATGTTTTTCGAGCAGTTGCAAGGCGGTATCAGCACGGCTGTAACTGGATAAATCCTCAGTGTCAAACGAAGAGTTTGTGGATAACCTTGTTGATAACCCAGGGTATAAGCCTGTGGATAGATGTGTGGACAGTTTGCTCGATGTTCCTACATAGGTCCCATCACCGACCCGCGACTCGATGAAACCCTCCGCGTGAAGCTGCTCGTAGGCCTGGACAACGCTGTTGCGCGAAATGCCCAACATCCTGGCTATTTCCCGGGTTGCAGGCAGCCGAGTACCGCTGCCCAGGCGACCATCGAGCATTCGTTCCCGTAGGGCTTGATACAACTGCTGGCTGAGCCCCAGACGGCGGTCTAGCGTGATCCCGGCAGGGTCGAAGGAAAGATCGTGATGCAACTCGCTCACGGCATTGGCTCTATCAAAAGCGAAGTAAATGGCTCTTACCGAGAGCCAATCTTGTGCATAGCATCACCCTTATACCTGCAATCGAACAGGCTGCGCACACGTGCCAGCTGCCAAGGGATAGCCCATGACGAACATTACCTTACGCCCGGTAACTGCCAACGACCACGCCACTTGGCTTGCCCTGTGGCAGGCCTACTTGCAGTTCTACAAGACAGAACTGTCCGAGACGGTCAGTCTCACGACCTGGGGGCGTCTGCTCGATACTCGCGAGCCCACGCACTCGGCACTCGCCTGGCTGGATGAGAAAGCGGTGGGCATGGTCAACTTCATCTACCATCGTTCCAACTGGAGCATCGAGAATGCCTGCTACCTGCAAGACCTGTACGTGGCTGGCGAGCAGCGTGGCTTGGGTATTGGCCGCCAACTGATTCAGCACGTCTATCAGGCGGCGAGCGCGGACGGCTGCACCAAGGTGCACTGGTTAACCCATGAAACCAACTCCACTGCCATCGACCTGTATGAGCGGGTAGCCGAGCGCTCAGGGTTCATTCAATTCCGTAAAGGGGTCTAGGCCAGCATGAGCGATACATTGAACTGGAAGCCGGCCAGCGCGCCCACGGCGCAGCCTATCGATGGGCATTTCATTCGCCTGGAAAAACTCGAGCCTGCACGGCATGGCGACGATCTATGGGAGGTGCTGCAAGGTGCGGCTGCCGATCCAGCGCTGTGGGATTACCTGCCTTATGGCCCATTTGCCGAGCGCGCAGGGTTCGACCGTTGGCTGCAAGTCAACGCTGCGGGTACAGACCCACTGTTCTTCACCGTCATCGATCGCACCTCGGGCCAGGCGCAAGGGCTGCTCAGCTTGATGTCGATCGTGCCCGATCATGGTCGCATCGAGATTGGTCACGTTGCCTTCGGAGCCGCGATGCAGCGAACGCCCAAGAGCACCGAGGCGGTGTATCTGCTGGCAAGACTTGGCTTTGCGCTCGGTAACCGACGCCTCGAATGGAAGTGCAACAACGCCAATGCTCGCTCCAGACGCGCAGCTGAGCGATTGGGCTTCGTTTTCGAAGGCGTGTTCCGAAAGCATCTGGTGGTAAAGGATCACAACCGGGATACCGCCTGGTATTCGATTACCGATGACGAGTGGCCGCAGGTGGCCGCCGCTTTCGAGCGCTGGTTGAGCGCTGAGAACCAAAGCCCGGCAGGTCAGTTGCGAACGCTCGAGGCATGCCGCCTGGCAAGCCCTTGAAGCAACGTACCCTGATAAAAAAGGGGAGCATTGCGCTCCCCCGAGGTTAACCCATGGTCAAGGGATCAGGTTCAGCCCTCGATCTCGATCAGGATTTCGCCCGGCGTCACGCGATCGCCCTTGCCCACGTGGATGGCCACGACCTTGCCCGCGATAGCCGCCTGCACTTCGGTTTCCATTTTCATCGCCTCGGTGATGAGCACAGCCTGCCCGGCTTTGACCGTATCGCCTTCCTTGACCAGCACATCGACGATGTTGCCAGGCATGGTGGTGCTGACATGGCCCGGGGCGCTGGCCTGCTTGCGCTTGCTGCTACCGCCGCTGACGAACTCGTTGAGCGGCTCGAACACCACCTCTTCCGGCATGCCGTCGATCGACAGGTAGAAGTGACGCTTGCCCTCTGCCTTGACGCCTACACCGGTGATGTCCACGCGGTAGGTTTCACCGTGCACATCGATCACGAATTCGGTCGGTACGCCTTCTCCGCCCGGGGCGGAAACGGCGCCGGCTTCAGGGATAGGCAGCAGCGCTTCGGGGGCCAGGGTGCCGGCCTCGCGCTCTTCCAGGAACTTGCGGCCAATGTCCGGGAACATGGCGAACGTCAGCACGTCCTCTTCACAGCGCGCCAGGGCCCCGATGTCGGCACGCAGCTTGGTCATCTCCGGTTTGAGCAGATCGGCCGGGCGTACATCGATCACCTCTTCGCTGCCGATCGCTTGCCGACGCAGTTGCTCGTTGACCACCCCCGGCGCCTTGCCGTAACCGCCTTGCAGGTACAGCTTCACCTCGTTGGTGATGGTCTTGTAGCGCTCACCGGCCAGTACGTTGAAGAATGCCTGGGTGCCGACGATCTGCGAAGTGGGGGTAACCAGCGGTGGAAAGCCCAGGTCTTCACGCACACGCGGGATTTCCGCCAGCACTTCGTTCATGCGGTTCAGCGCGCCCTGCTCCTTGAGCTGGTTGGCCAGGTTGGAAATCATGCCGCCTGGGACCTGGTTGACCTGCACGCGGGTATCCACGGCAGTGAACTCGCTTTCGAACTGGTGATATTTCTTGCGTACGGCATAGAAATACAGGCCGATCTCCTGCAGCAGCTCCAGGTCCAGCCCGGTATCGAACTCGCTGCCTTTGAGCGCCGCCACCATGGACTCGGTACCCGGATGGCTGGTGCCCCAGGCGAAGCTGGAAATGGCGGTATCGATATGATCAGCGCCGTTTTCCACAGCCTTGAGCTGACACATGGCAGCCAGGCCCGCGGTGTCGTGCGAGTGAATGAAGACCGGCAGCGACTGCTCGGCTTTCAGTGCCTTGACCAACTCGCCGGTGGCAAACGGGGTGAGCAGGCCGGCCATGTCCTTGATGGCGATCGAGTCGCAACCCATGGCCTCCATCTGCCTGGCCTGATTCACGAACGCCTCGATGGTGTGCACCGGGCTGGTGGTGTAGGCGATGGTCCCCTGGGCGTGCTTGCCCGAGGCTTTGACCGCCTCGATGGCCACACGCAGGTTACGCACATCGTTCATGGCGTCGAAGATGCGGAATACATCGATGCCATTGACGGCGGCCTTGGCGACGAATGCCCTGACCACATCGTCGCTGTAGTGACGGTAACCCAGCAGGTTCTGGCCGCGCAGCAGCATTTGCAGGCGCGTGTTGGGCAGTGCTGCACGCAGCTTGCGCAGGCGCTCCCACGGGTCTTCCTTCAAGAAACGCACACAAGCATCGAAGGTGGCGCCACCCCAGACTTCCAGTGACCAATAACCGACCTTGTCGAGTTTCTCGCAGATCGGCAGCATGTCTTCGGTGCGCATGCGGGTGGCCAACAGGGACTGGTGGGCGTCGCGCAGGATCGTATCGGTTACGTGAATCTTCTTGGACATTGTTATCTCCTCGTCGCGGCAAGCTTCGCGCCTCAGTCGGCCTGCACAGACGCGTTGGCGCCGGCTGGCAATCTGGGTTCGCAGCGTGCAGCTGTATTCAAATGCCTGCGTGGGCGGCGATGGCGGCAGCGATGGCCAGGGCCAGCTCTTCGGGTTTGCGCTTGATCGAATAGTTGGTCAGTTCCGGGTGGGTCTCAACGAAGCTGGTGTTGAACTGACCGCTACGAAATTCCGGATTACGCAGGATTTCCTGGTAGTACGCCGCGGTGGTCTTGACCCCCTGAACGCGCATGTCATCCAAGGCCCGCAGGCCGCGATCCATGGCCTCTTCCCACGTCAATGCCCACACCACCAGCTTCAGGCACATCGAGTCGTAGAACGGTGGAATGGTGTAGCCGGTGTAAATGGCGGTATCGGTACGTACACCTGGGCCACCCGGCGCGTAATAACGGGTGATCTTGCCAAAGCTGGGCAGGAAGTTGTTCTTCGGGTCTTCGGCATTGATCCGAAACTGCAGGGCATAACCACGGTGCTGGATATCTTCCTGCTTCACCGACAGGGGCAGGCCCGATGCGATGCGGATCTGCTCACGCACGATATCGATACCGGTGATTTCCTCGGTGATGGTGTGCTCGACCTGCACGCGTGTGTTCATTTCCATGAAGTACACTTCGCCATCGGCCAGCAGAAACTCCACGGTACCGGCATTCTCGTAGTCCACCGCCTTGGCTGCACGCACTGCCAGGTCGCCGATGTACGCGCGTTGCTCGGGCGTGAGTTGAGGGCTCGGAGCAATTTCGATGAGCTTCTGGTTACGCCGCTGGATGGAGCAGTCGCGCTCGAACAAGTGCACGACATTGCCGAAGCTGTCGCCGAGAATCTGCGCCTCGATGTGCTTGGGGTTGACGATGCACTTTTCCAGGAACACTTCTGCCGAACCGAATGCCTTGGTGGCCTCGGAGATCACACGCGGGAAGTTCTGCTCCAATTCTTCACGGCTGTTGCAGCGGCGGATACCACGGCCGCCACCGCCCGACGTCGCCTTGAGCATGACCGGATAACCAATGCGGTCGCCTTCACTGAGCGCCTCGTGAATGTCGGCGACGTTACCCTCTGTGCCAGGGGTGACCGGAACGCCTGCGGCGATCATGGTGCGGCGCGCTTCGGTCTTGTCGCCCATGCGGCGAATGACGTCGGCAGCGGGCCCGATGAACTTGATCCCGCGCTCGGCGCAGATCTCGGCCAACTCCGCGTTTTCCGAGAGAAAACCATAGCCAGGGTGCAGGGCATCGCAGCCCGTTTCCACGGCCAGGTTCACCAGCTTGCGCGGGTTCAAATAACCGGCCAGTGGCTCTGCGCCAATGCTGTAAGCCTCGTCTGCACGCTTTACATGCAGCGCATGCCGGTCGGCGTCGGAAAAGATCGCTACCGAGCGGATGCCCATTTCGGCGCAAGCGCGCACGATCCGAACTGCAATTTCACCTCGGTTGGCGATCAGGATTTTTTTTATCACTGGATTCTTCCCAAAGCCGTATGAACAGTCGACACGGTTCTACCGGTCGGCGCGTGACCCGTTGTTGTTTGGCCAGTCGCAGATTCACCCTAGCGCTGTAGGTCGATAAACAAAAATCAATATTTGTTAGGGGCAGTATTAGAAAAAGCTTATAGTGAAGTTACAAGGTATTGCCGACGAGACGAATAAAATGCGTAAGTCCTTGATGCGTATGACATTGCGCCAGTTGCAGATCTTCAATGAGGTGTGTGACCTTCGCTCCTATAGCCGCGCGGCCGAAGAGATGGCACTCACGCAACCCGCCGTTAGTCTACAGATCCGCCAACTCGAAGAGCTGATTGGCCAGCCGTTGTTCGAATACGTGGGCAAGAAGTTGTACCTCACGGAAGCCGCCGAAGCGCTGCAACGCGCCAGTCACGACATCTTCGGGCGTCTGGAAAGCCTGGATATGCAGTTGTCGGACATGCAGGGGTCTTTGCAAGGGCAGTTGAAGCTGGCGATCGAGTCCAGCGCCAAGTACTTCGTGCCGCATCTGTTCGCGGCATTCAAGCAGCGCCATCCGGAGGTCAACTTGACCTTAACCGTGGTCAACCGGGCACAGGCCATCAGGCGGCTGTCCGATAACCGTGATGACCTGATCATCATGTCCATGGTGCCGCAGGACATGGGGCTGGACTTCCTGCCGTTCCTGAACAACCCGATCATCGCCGTCGCACCGCCCGAGCATGCCCTGTGCAGGCTGCCGCAGCTGCGCCTGCAGGACCTCGAGCCCCACACGCTGCTGGTACGCGAACAAGGCTCAGGCACACGCAAGGCCTGTGAGGAATATTTCAAGGAAAAGCGCGTGCACTTCACGCAAACCCTCGAAGTGGCCTCGGCCGATGCCCAGCGTGAATGCGTGATCGCCGGGCTGGGCATCGCGTTGTTGACCCGCCATGCCGTGAACATGGAGCTGGCCACGAGAAACCTAATCGAACTGCCCGTCGAAGAATTACCGCTGTACCGCAGCTGGTGCGTCGTTCAATCCAAGGCCAAGCGGCAATCGCCGGTCGCACTCGCCTTTCAGGCGTTCATACGCAGCGAGCGGTCACTGATCAGCGCATTGGTCGAGCGATTTTCAGGTCAGTCGGTGCCGCTGTCTGCCAGGCAGTGAGCCCTTCGAAGTCAGGGTAATCGGCGACATCACGCAGGAGCTGCCGTTGGTCACAGTAGCTTTCGATGGCGCGGCGATACGCCATGCGTCGCTGGTCCTTTTCCTGCTGCTTGCGAGCCTTGGCGTTAGGTTGGTAGATACCGTCGTGGTCACGAGCCATTGCCTGATTCCCAGAAAGGATGCGGAAGGCTCAGACTGACCCAGCGGTTTTACCGTTTGGAGGCGCGATGATGACAGCGTCGTGACCGATGATGGCTTCTACTCGAAGAACCGAAGCAGGCCTCAGTCGTCATGAGCCTTGATCGACTTGGGCGACAGTCGCAGGCTACGCAGGCTGCGCTTCACGCTCTTGAGGTGGTTGACCAGGCTTGGCCCGCGCGCCATGGCAACGCCCATGGCCAGCACGTCGATGACCACCAGATGGGCAATGCGCGAGGTCAGGGGCGTATAGATCTCGGTGTCTTCGTGAACGTCAATGGCCAGGTTGACCGTGGACAGTTCGGCCAACGGGGTCTGGCTGGGGCACAGCGTGATCAGATTGGCGCCGCTTTCGCGGACCAGGTTGGCCGTGATCAGCAAGTCCTTCGAACGGCCTGATTGCGAAATGCACACCGCCACATCGCCAGGCTTGAGCGTCACCGCAGACATGGCCTGCATGTGCGGGTCGGAGTACGCCGCCGCGCTGAGCAGCAAACGGAAGAACTTGTGCTGGGCATCTGCTGCCACGGCCCCGGATGCGCCGAAACCATAGAACTCCACACGCTGCGCCTGTGCCATGGCGCTGACGGCCTGCTGCAGCGCCTGTGGGTCAAGGTGCTCGCGTACCTCCATCAGGGTATGCAAGGTCGTGTCGAATATCTTCAGGCTGTAATCGGCGACGGAGTCGTCTTCATGAATAGCGAACTGACCAAAACTGGCCCCGGCGGCCAGGCTCTGCGCCAGTTTCAACTTCAGGTCCTGGAAACCCGAGCACCCGATGGCCCTGCAAAAACGCACAATGGTCGGTTCACTGATGCCGACACTGTGGGCCAGGTCTGCCATCGAGCTGTGCATGACGGCGGCTGGGTCCAGCAGCACATGATCGGCCACTTTCAGTTCCGATTTGCGCAGCAGGTGGCGCGATTGGGCGATATGTTGCAACAGATTCACGGGCTGGACTCGGGTTATGATCGACTGGCCGGGTTGTAGCTTTCTTGTAGTTATACTACATGGACGGCAACCCGCCCAGTTAAACGAACGTGGAGCGTGGTGGTTTGACTATTCCTTGCGACATTCTGGTCTTCGGTGGCACGGGTGACCTGGCCCTGCACAAGTTGCTGCCAGCGCTCTACCACCTGTTTCGCGAAAGCCGTCTGGACCCAGCCGTGCGGATAATCGCCCTGGCCAGACGCCACCTGCTGCGCGATGACTACCTCAAACTTGCAGAGCGACATTGTCGGGCACAAATCGCTCGCCGCGACTTTGACGAAGAAATCTGGCGTCGGTTTTGTGCACGGGTCGACTATTTCGCGATGGATGCGACACAGAGTGCTGATTTCGTTCGGCTGGCGCGCTACCTGGGTGAGCCAGGGGGCCTGATGCGGATCTTCTACCTTGCCACCGCGCCTTCGTTGTTCGCTCCCATTGCAAGTCATCTGCACATCGCCGGTCTCGCCGACAGCGAAGCACGTATCGTGCTGGAAAAGCCGATCGGTCAGTCCTTGTCGTCGGCCACTGCCATCAACGAAGCGATCGGAGCGGTATTTGAAGAGCGACAGGTTTTTCGTATCGACCATTACCTGGGCAAGGAAACCGTACAGAACCTCATGGCGCTGCGGTTCGCCAACGCACTGCTCGAACCCGTCTGGCGCAACGGCCAGGTCGATCACGTCCAGATAAGTGTCGGCGAGACGCTGGGCGTAGAAAACCGTGGCGGCTACTACGATCGTGCAGGCGCAATGCGCGACATGTTGCAAAACCATCTGCTCCAGCTGCTCTGCCTGGTAGCCATGGAACCGCCGGCCCAGTTCGAGGCGGAGGCAGTGCGTGACGAGAAGGTGAAAATACTGCGGGCGCTTCAGCCGATTACTGGGCAAGACGTTCAGGAGAAAACCGTTCGAGGTCAGTACGGTGCCGGGCACATCGGCGGTCAGGAGGTATGCGCGTACTACTTCGAAAAAGACGTCGACAATGACAGCGACACCGAGACCTTTGTCGCCATAGAAGCACACATCGACAACTGGCGCTGGGCCGGGGTGCCGTTCTATTTGCGTACAGGTAAACGCATGGCAAGGCGTTCTTCGCAAATTGTGCTCCAGTTCAAACCCGTTCCGCACGAACTGTTCGAAGGGGGTCAGGTGAACCAGCTACTGATCCAGTTGCAGCCAGACGAGCGGATCAGCCTGCGGATGATGACCAAGACCCCAGGCAAGGGCATGCGCCTGGAGCCGGTCGATCTGGACTTGAACCTGGCCCAGGTTTTCAGCCAGACGCGCCGCTGGGAGGCCTACGAACGCTTGCTGCTGGACGTACTCGAAGGCGATTCGACCTTGTTCATGCGCCGGGATGAAGTAGAAGCTGCCTGGGCGTGGATTGACCCCATCATCGAAGGCTGGGAGGAGCATTTCCAGGCCCCGCGCTCGTATCCTGCCGGGAGCAGTGGCCCGGAGCAGGCCAATAGCCTACTGGCCCGACACGGCAGACACTGGCATGCATGAAGCGTTGCCCAATCGAAGGTTTCCTTGAAAGCAGCGACAGTAGCGATGCGCGTTTGCGCTACTTATCATCAAGGAGGCTCCCATGAGCACACTCAAGAACTTCGTTGCTTACAACCAAACCGCTGGCGGCCAAACGTCCTTCAGGGTTCACGGCGTCGTCACCGTTCCCAGCCCGGCGTACGAACCAGTGCTGGTCGAACCGGTCAAACGCCACCGAGGTGGCTGGGAGGTCCTGGAACTCAAGCTGGTAGACACCGGTGTCATCGCCATGTCAGTGATGACCGAAAAGACCGTTGAGTACGTCCATGAGGGCGCGAGCGGTTTCAAGACGCTGGAAATCATTCACGGAAGTGACAACCTGCGGATCGCCATCGAGGACATTCAAGCGCCCAACTGATGTAGGCGGCCCGTACGCCCAGGATCGAGCCTTGGCTTGACCCGGGCGCGATGGTCGCGATGAACGGCAGGGGATGAAGGTGAACATTTATACAGTAGGTGTTTGCCCCTGGCTCGGCCTCCCCCTAGAATGTCGAGATGAGCACAGATGACCTCTCCCTCCTGCTGAATTCCCTCAATGACGCCCAACGCCAGGCTGTAGCGGCCACGGTCGGGCGTCAACTGGTGCTTGCTGGCGCCGGTTCCGGTAAAACACGTGTGCTGGTGCACCGCATCGCCTGGCTTATCCAGGTGGAGCAGGCATCGCCGCATTCGATCCTGTCGGTGACCTTCACCAACAAGGCTGCTGCGGAAATGCGCCACCGGATCGAGCAACTGTTGGGCATCAACCCTGCAGGAATGTGGGTGGGGACATTCCACGGTCTGGCGCATCGGCTCTTGCGTGCTCACTGGCAGGAAGCGGGGCTTGTGCAGAACTTCCAGATTCTGGACAGCGACGATCAGCAGCGCCTGGTCAAACGGGTGATGCGCGAGTTGGGGCTGGACGAACAGAAGTGGCCGGCACGCCAGGCTCAATGGTTCATCAACGGCCAGAAAGACGAAGGCCTGCGCCCGCAGCACATTCAGCCAGGCGGCGACCTGTTCTTGACCACCATGCGCGACGTCTATACCGCCTATGAGCAGGCCTGCGAGCGCGCGGGTGTCATCGATTTTTCCGAGTTGCTGCTGCGCGCCCTGGATTTGTGGCGCGATCACCCAGGCCTGTTGGCCCACTACCAGCGCCGCTTCCGTCACGTACTGGTCGATGAGTTCCAGGACACCAACGCCGTGCAGTACGCCTGGCTACGTCTGCTGGCCCGCGGTGGTGACAGCCTGATGGCGGTGGGTGATGACGATCAGTCGATCTACGGCTGGCGCGGGGCGAAGATCGAGAACATCCACCAGTACACGGCCGACTTCCCAGATGCCGAGACGATCCGCCTGGAGCAGAACTACCGCTCCACCGGTGGCATCCTCAAGGCTGCCAACGCCCTGATCGCCAATAACAGCGGGCGTTTAGGCAAGGAATTGTGGACCGACATGGGTGAGGGTGAACCCATTACGCTGTACGCCGCCTACAACGAACATGACGAAGCGCGTTATGTGGTCGAGACCATTGAAAGCCTGATCAAGCAAGGCAACGCGCGTGACGAAATGGCTATTCTGTATCGCTCGAACGCCCAGTCGCGGGTGCTTGAGGAAGCCTTGCTGCGCGAGCGGATTCCGTACCGCATCTATGGTGGCCAGCGCTTCTTCGAGCGGGCAGAGATCAAGAATGCCATGGCCTACCTGCGACTGATTGAAGGCCGCGGTAACGATGCCGCGCTGGAGCGCGTGATCAACGTGCCGCCACGCGGTATTGGCGAGAAAACCGTCGAGGCCATTCGCGAGCATGCACGTCACAGCCAGGTATCGATGTGGCAGGCGATGTGCCAGCTGATCGCAGCAAAGGCGCTCAAGGGCCGGGCTGCCAGCGCCCTGGGTGCATTCATCGAGCTGATCGACGGGCTTGCAGCCAAAGTCGAAGACATGCCGCTGCATACCATGACGCAAACCACCCTCGAACAATCCGGGCTGATCATCTATCACCAGGAAGAAAAAGGTGAAAAGGGTCAGGCACGGGTGGAAAACCTTGAGGAACTGGTTAGCGCAGCGCGCAACTTCGAATCGACCGAAGAAGACGCCGACCTCTCCCCACTGTCCGCCTTCCTGGGTCACGCTTCGCTAGAAGCCGGCGATACGCAGGCTGACGAGCACGAGGACAGTGTGCAGCTGATGACCTTGCACAGTGCCAAAGGCCTGGAGTTCCCCTACGTGTTCCTGGTGGGCATGGAGGAAGGCCTGTTCCCGCACAAGATGAGCCTGGAGGAGCCAGGTCGTCTTGAAGAAGAACGTCGCCTGGCCTACGTGGGCATCACCCGCGCCATGCGTCAGCTGGTCATGACCTATGCCGAGACAAGACGGCTGTACGGTAGTGAAACCTACAACAAGGTATCTCGCTTCGTACGCGAGATTCCTGCTGGTCTGGTGCAGGAGGTACGTCTGTCGAACAGCGTCAGCCGCCCGTTCGGCACCCCGAAGACCGCCCTCAACAGCCACCTGTTTGCCAATGCGGATATTCCCGAAACCGCATTCAGCCTTGGCCAGCGTGTACAGCATTCCGTTTTCGGTGAAGGGGTCATCCTGAATTTCGAAGGCTCCGGGGCCCAGGCACGTGTACAGGTCAATTTTGCCGAAGGCAGCAAGTGGTTGATGATGGGCTACGCCAAGCTTGAAGCCATCTGAAGGCAAGCATCGGCCCAGGGGCGCACCCAGGTTTGAACGCCTGCGCCGTTGCTTGCTCAAATAGGTCATACCAAGCAAAAGCTCGAAACATTATGTCGCTGGTCATATGCCTTGGAACATGTGCACCATGACGCGCGTGCAATCCACAACAGGGGATATCCCATTTATGCAACGTTTTCTTAGCATCGCACTGGCGCTCTGCGTCGGCCTGACGCTGAGCCTGGACGCCAACGCCAAGCGATTCGGCGGCGGCAAGAGCGCTGGCTCCGCGCCCATTCACCAGACCCGTCAAGCTACGCCGAACACGCCTGCCGCCGCGCCGACCGCTCCTGGCCGCGCACCGGCCGCCGCCAGCGGTGCTTCGCGCTGGTTGGGCCCTCTGGCGGGCTTGGCCGCCGGTGGTCTGCTGGCATCCATGTTCATGGGTGACGGCTTCGAAGGCTTCCAGATCATGGACTTCCTGATCATCGCGCTCATCGCCTTCCTGGTGTTCCGCTTCATCGCCGCACGGCGACGTCAGCAGCAGCCACACATGGCCATGCCTGGCAATGCCCCCATGCAGCGTGAAGCACAGGGTCAGCCTGCACAGCCAAACATTTTCGGCGGTTCGACTGCGCCGGCGGCAGCGCCATCGCCTGTCATCAACGCGCCAGCCTGGTTCAATGAACAAAGCTTCCTGGCAGCTGCCCGCAATCACTTCCAGTCGCTGCAGCAGCACTGGGACGCCAATGAAATGGACAAGATCGCCGAGTTCGTGACCCCGCAGATGCTCGAGTTCCTCAAGCGCGAGCGTGCCGAGCTGGGTGATGGCTTCCAGTCCACCTACATCGACAACCTCGATGTACAGCTGGACGGCGTCGATGAGCGTGACGACCGTACTGACGCTACTCTCACCTTCCGCGGCGTATCGAAGAACTCGCGCTTCGACCAAGGTGAACAGTTCAGCGAAAGCTGGCACATGGTACGTGCCAAGGGCGAGAACCAGCCTTGGCTGGTCGCGGGTATCCGTCAAAACGGTTAATCCGGTCCAAAAACCACGGGCGTATCCGTAAGCTATTACTTTTGGGGCTGCTCTGCAGCCCATCGCGGCAAAAGGCCGCTCCTGTAAGGTCTCGTGATGCCGTCAATTCGGGTGCCACGCGGTCAATGTAGGAGCGGCCTTGTGCCGCGATGGGCCGTAAAGCGGCCCCAACCATTTCAAGTGAACAGCATTCCGGGCCTACCGGGGTTTTTGCTTTTGCCATAGCGCACTACTAGGGTATAACCCGCAGCGTTGTCATCTAGGTCAGAGGAAGTGAATCGTGGAAGAAGTGATTGAACAACTCCGTGAAGCCAACGAGCCAGTACCGGTCCCCCTTGAGCTTCCAGACGAGGATCAGTTGGTTGAAATCGAAGAGCAGCTGTTCATCAACATTCCGTTCGTGTTCAAGGAGTTCCTGCTGAACGTCAGCGATGTGGTCTATGGCTCGCTGGAACCTGTCACGGTGACTGACCCTCAGTCACACACCTACCTCCCGGACGTTGCTGCAAATGCCTGGGACGCCGGGGTGCCTCGGGAACTGATTCCGCTGTGCCAGGATGGCGACAATTACTATTGCGTCGAGGAAGATGGCACCGTGGTGCTGTGGGATGCCGATGAGGAACTCGTCGGTGAGGACAGCTGGGAATCGGTTTGGCATTGGGCACGGGACGTGTGGTTAGAGAGCTGATCAGCCTCACCCCCACCTCGGTCGAAGGACCTTGCGGGCCGTGATTACGGCCCGTCTGCAGCAGACGCCACTGGGGTCAGTGGCCGTTGTCCCGATTGTTCTCCAGCGTTTCGAGTAACGCAATCTGCATGCGTGTATGCACCCGGATGAACCAACGCCATAACAAAGCGACCACCACCGCTGCCACGATGGCAATGATCAGCAATAGCTCGTTGGTGGGTAGAATGCTCGCCGACAACGCCGACAGCAGCAAAAAGATCACCAGCAGCGAAATCAGCGGAATGACTTCAGCAATCACGCGCCGTACGCGCTGAGTATGGCGCCCAGCCATTTCAGGCTTGACGCCCATTTCGGCCAGCAGCATCGATAGCGCTTTGAGTTTGCGGTAAGCCGCGATCAGAAAAGGTAGCGAAAGCAGTAATGCAGCCCCCCAGATCACCGCCTTCTGCTGGCTCACATCGCTGATCCACTGGCTGAGCCAAGTGCCAAGCCGCCCTGCGAAGTAACCGCCGCTGAAGAATATGGCGATGACCAACGCCAGGTTCACGCCGACCTGCAACAATATGCGCCGTATCATCGCCGCCACCAGGGCACTCTGGCCCTGAGGCTGGATGTTGCGCAGCCACTCCCCATACAAGGACAGCACGCGAGCCAGCCGCCCAGGCACTACGTTACCCAGTTTTATCGACAGCGGATCAGCGGCACGAATCAGATACGGTGTCAGTAGCGTGGTAATGGCCGAGACGGCGACCGCCACCGGGTAGAGGAAGTCGCTGGTGACCTGCAGGGTCATCCCTAAGGCCGCAATGATGAATGAAAACTCGCCGATCTGAGACAGGCCCATACCCACCCGCAACGAGGTGCGCCCGTCGTTTCCCGCGATGAAAGCGCCCATGCCACAGGACAGCATCTTGCCCAGTACAACGGCCAAGGTAATGACCACAATCGGCCAAGCGTAGTCGACCAATACCTGCGGATCGATCATCAAGCCAATTGCGACGAAGAATATGGCGCTGAACAAATCCCTGACAGGTTCGATCAGACGCTCGATTTTCAACAACTGCCGCGACTCGGCCATGATGGCACCAATCAGGAAAGCCCCCAGGACCATGCTGTATTCGAGTTTCACGACCAGCAGACAGAATCCGAAGCACAGACCCAGCACCGTGATGAGCAGCATCTCGTTACTTTCGAACTTGGCCACATAAGCCAGTACGCGCGGTACCAGAAGAATGCCGATCACCAAGGCAACGATCATGAACAAGGACAGCTTGCCGACGGTTGAAAAGACCTCCCCCGAACTGACGGTGCCGCTGACGGCGATACCCGACAGCAGTGCGATGATGCCGATACCCAGGATGTCTTCGACAATCAACACACCGAATATCAGCTGTGCAAACCGTTCGTTCTTCATCTTCAGGTCATTGAGGGCCTTGACGATGATCGTGGTCGAGGAAATGGCGAGAATGGCGCCCAGGAACAAGGAGTCCATGGTGTTCCAGCCGAACCAACGCCCAATCTCGAAGCCGATCCAGATCATCAATACGATTTCCAGAAAAGCTGCTATGAAGGCCGTGGCGCCAACTTTGAACAGCTTGCGCAGGCTGAACTCGAGGCCCAGGCAAAACATCAGGAAAATCACGCCAAGCTCGGCGAGCGTTTTGATGGTGTCTTCGTCGTGAATCAGGCCGAAGGGGGGCGTGTGGGGGCCTATGATGAAACCGGCGACGATATAACCGAGCACCACTGGCTGCTTGAGACGGTGAAAAACAATGGTGACCACGCCTGCAACCAGCATGATGACCGCCAGGTCCTGAATGAAGCTGATGGCATGCATGACGTGATTCTCCTTCTCTCGTCTTGGGCTGTGCTAACGGGCAGGTCGCGCCTGCGCCGAGGCGGGCCCAAGCAAGCAGCGAGTACACACTGTATTCATTGAAAGCGTGCCCATGTTGCATGGGCGTACTCAGATTAACATCGCGCCTTCCCATGAACTGTCGATGCAATATGATGAAACAGATCGACTGCTATCAGGCCGTCACTGGCATAAACAGCGTGACGCTTCAAAGCATGGGAGCGTCTCGTTAAACGCAGGCTGTCGCTTCAACAGAACAGAGCGCCTGCTAGCCTTTGGCGCGATTGCGCACACTCTTACCGTGAGCATTTTATGGAACCTGGAAACGCCCAGCTGAGCATGACCGTCTTGATGACACCCGACATGGCGAATTTCTCTGGCAACGTACATGGCGGAACGCTGCTCAAGTACCTCGACGAAGTCGCGTATGCGTGTGCCAGCCGCTATGCAGGCTCCTATGTAGTCACGCTGTCAGTCGACCAGGTCATCTTTCGCGAGCCGGTGCATGTAGGCGAGCTGGTCACTTTCCTGGCGTCGGTGAACTACACCGGCAATACTTCCATGGAGGTCGGTATCAAGGTCGTTACCGAGAACATCCGTGAACGCTCGGTGCGCCATTCCAACAGCTGCTTTTTCACCATGGTGGCCGTGGACGATAATCGACGGCCAGTTTCGGTTCCCCCGCGTCAACCGCAGAGTAGCGAAGAGAAACGCCGATTCCTGCAAGGCCAGCAGCGACGGCAGATTCGCCAGGAACTGGAAAAGCGCTATCAGAACCTGAAAACCGACGGCGTCTAGGCGTTCAACAACCTCGCTTCAAAACGTACGCGCGGGTGGGCGATGCGGTCCTGGGCACGTATCAGCTGCAGCTCGTAACTGGCGCAGGCCTGAGTTTCCAGCAGTACTTCATGTACGGCGGAGGCTGCAAACTCGAATGCCTGTTCCCAGCTGTCGCCAAGCAGCACCCGCGCCATGAACAAACCGGAAGTCAGGTCACCCACGCCTACCGGTTGCTTGGGGAAGGCCAGCAGCGGGCGGCGCAAATGCCAGCTGTGTTCGGCCGTCACCAACAGCATCTCGAACTGGTCCTCTGCGCGCCCCGGGTAAGCCAGGTGCTTGACCAGCACAACCTTGGGCCCTTTGAGCAGAAGACTGCGAGCCATGCCTACGCAATCCTCCAGTGATGCCGCGCGCCGGCCACAGAAGCTGTCCAGCTCCAGCTGGTTAGGGCACAGGATGTCAGCCTTTGTGACCGCTTGTTCCAGCAAAAACTGGCTAACCTGTGGCGATACGATGCACCCCTTTTCAGGATGGCCCATGACTGGATCGCACAGGTACAACGCCCTCGGGTTGACGGCCTTTATTCGCGCCACGCCTTCCAGAATCGCGCGCCCCTGCTCGGCACTGCCGAGGTAGCCCGAGAGCACGGCATCACACTCCCCCAGCTCACCGATGTTGGAAATGCCTTCCACCAACGCTGGAATTTGCGTTGGAGCAAGCACGTCTCCGCTCCACTGGCCATACTGAGTGTGATTGGAGAACTGCACCGTGTTGAGCGGCCACACATTGATGCCGATACGCTGCATGGGGAATACCGCAGCGCTGTTGCCGGCGTGGCCGAACACCACATGGGACTGGATGGCGAGCAGGTGCGGGGTACGTTTCATGCGAGTCATTTCCAAAGCTGTTCAAGAATCATGCAACGCGCAGTATGAACGTGATTGCCACCTGTACGACAGGCCAGGGACGCAGTTAAGCTGAATCGATCGGTTTGGAGCCTACGCACATGTTGACCCTGGAGAACCTGTTAGTCCTGATGGTGATGGCCACGGCAGGCGCTTGGCTGTGGCACAACCACGGTCTGCGCGAGAAGGCCTTGGAAAGGGTCAAACAGCATTGCGCAAAGCTTGACCTTCAGTTGCTCGATGACGCCGTCGCGCTCAAACGTATTGCCTTCGTGCGTGATGCCAAGGGTCGCAAGCGCCTGGCACGTCTCTATGGCTTCGAATTTACCGTGACAGGGGAGCAACGTCACCCTGGTACCGTGACTCAGTTCGGCGCGCACAGCATGCAGATAGAGCTGGCACCCTACCCCTTCGAAATCAAGACGCCCCCGCGGGCGGACAATGTGATCGAAATGCAGCAGTGGCGCCAGCAACATGACCGTTGGCACAACTGATCAAGGCATGAGGCAGCTCTGCAAGCGGGCTTCCAACTCGTCCACAGGCTGAGGCCTCTCGAAAATCAATTCCAGGCGACTGTCGGCTATCCATTCACTGGGCTGCCAGGGCGCCAACTTGCCTTCGAGTGCATTGAACGAGCATCTGCCTTGTGCTGTGTGGATAACACCCTTGGCACGCCTCCACTTCAGCGACTTCAATAGCTCATCTATGGCCTGTGGATAAAAGCGCTGCTGGGGGTGCCAGCGCCAGCCTATGCTCCACCCATCCTCTCCTTGAACTACCTGGCGTATCGGCTCGCGCCGGTCCGCCCAAAGAGCACGCATGGCATTCGGTGGATTGTCGACAATCCCGATATCGCTATCAGGGCTGTCAACAATCTTGTTTTGATAGACAGGCAGACTATTGAAAGGAAGCTGACCTTGCGTCGTCCATATCAGCCTTTTCCCTGGGAATTCTTTATTTATCAACAGCTTGAAATCTTTATCCACAGACTCCGACTTATTGATAACCAGGGTTTCACAGGCTTCCAACGCGGCTGATTGAGCCGTCGGTAACGGCCTGCCACTGCGCAGAGATGCGGGTGTGGTGACGACTATCAACGGCTGAGTTGTCAGCACATTAGTCCAAGGCGCTTGGGCCAATTGATCAAGCAATTGAAGAGGATGGCCCAGCCCGGAGGGCTCTATGAACAGTCTGTGCGGCTTGCACTGGCGCAGAAGCCTACCCAGCCCTACCTGGAACGGAACCCCATTGACGCAGCACAGGCAGCCTCCTGCTACTTCGGCGATCGAGATGCCGTTCTGTCTTGTGGACAAAAGTGCCGCATCCAGCCCTACTGCCCCGAATTCATTGACCAATACGGCCCAGCGTTCGTGGTCAGGCTTTTGCTGTAGCAGGTGATGAATCACCGTCGTTTTGCCGGCCCCCAGCGGGCCAGCAATGACATGGGTGGGAATATTGCGAAGCATGATGGTTCTTCAAGCAGGCGGTTTGCTCAACTATGCGCTGTCAGGCTAGCCAGTCAAGCGTAAGCAACAGTCGCGGTGGACCTGACGGGGAACGATGTACGACGCCTGCGCCTTCATTGCCCTCCCAGCGCTCGCCCTTGAACAAGGCAACGTCACCTGTATTCAGTCGCATCACCTTATCCACAGCAGCATTGCCTGTGGACAACGCAACTCGCGCTACTGCCTGCTCCGGTAGATATTCACTCCCCGGACCCGCGTAAGTGGTAATTAGCCTCAGTGGAACGTTATCCACATGAAAGCGTGGGCACATCGGACTGGTCAGTGCACGTATGCGCAAACCTACGCGATGCGCTCCAAGCAAACAGCTATAAGCCGAAACCAACCACGTGACATCCGCGACGAAAGCGTCATAGCCGTGGATATCCACAGCCTCGTACAGCAGCCCCTCAATCACTGGGACCTGATGCTCGTCGACCTCGATCACACGCTGGTCTGTTATCGATCCTCCAAGCCCCGCCACAACCTCTGAAAAGTCTTGCAGCTGAGGTGGAAGTTGCCGCTGCCAGACTGCGAGGTTGACACCCTCTTGCAGGACTTCTGCCATTGATTGAGGCGTGTGTCCAAACACCTGGCGGATATCCACAGCCACTGACGTACTCACGCTGCCACCTGTTCGTCCCAGGGGCCGAATGGGTCAGGAAAACGCAGCCAACCCATGGGCTCGAGTGCCATTTCTTCATCCGTCAACAGGCACTGATCAAGGGCTGTGGATAATTTCGCCACGTCCATATTTTGCCCTATGAACACCAATTCCTGCCGGCAGTCGCCAGTATCCGGTAACCAATGTTCAAGAATGGCAGCAACGTTATCCACATCCTCAGGCCACTGTTCACGGGGAACGAAACACCACCAACGACCCGCCAGCCCATGGCGCATCATGCCGCCTGCCTGGGACCAACTGCCCGCTTCTTTATATTTGCTCGCCAACCAGAAGAACCCTTTGGAGCGCAGTAACCGGCCATTACTCCAGGGTGTGTGTACAAAGTCATGGAACCGCTGCGGATGAAAAGGCCGGCGTGCGGTCCAGGTAGTGGCTTGGATGCCATATTCTTCTGTTTCCGGTGTATGTTCACCGCGCAGCTCCTTCAGCCAGCCAGGCGCTTGCGCCGCCTGGTCGAAGTCGAACAAGCCAGTGTCCAGAATCCTGGCAAGGGGAACCTGACCCATGACCATGGGAATGATCTGGGCTCGGCGGTTCAGGCTCCGGAGGATAGCTGAAAGCTCCTCCCGCTCGGCCTGACTGACCAGATCGATTTTGCTCAACAGCAACACGTCAGCGAACTCTACCTGCTCGATCAGCAAGTCGCTGATCGAACGTTCATCGTCATCCCCCAATGTCTGGCCACTGCTTTCCAGGCTCTCTGCGGCTTGGTAATCCCGCATGAAATTCAAGGCATCCACCACGGTGACCATGGTGTCGAGACGCGCCAGATCCGACAGGCTGCGGCCTTGCTCATCACGAAAGGTAAAGGTTTCAGCCACAGGCAACGGCTCTGAGATACCGGTCGATTCAATCAGCAGGTAATCGAAGCGCCCCGCCTCGGCCAGCCGTGCAACCTCTTCAAGCAGATCTTCACGCAACGTGCAGCAGATGCAGCCATTGCTCATTTCCACCAGCTTTTCTTCGGCGCGGTTAAGGGTGACATTGCGCTGAACTTCGCTGGCGTCAATGTTGATCTCACTCATGTCATTGACGATAACCGCGACACGAAGCGCCTCGCGATTGCGCAGCACATGGTTGAGAAGCGTGCTTTTGCCTGCGCCCAGAAAACCGGAGAGCACAGTGACAGGAAGACGATTGGACATGGCAAAACCTCATCACACAGGCGCATTCGAAACGATGCATTGCATAATGTTATAAAGTAACAATACAATTTAGCCAAGCGGTTCCTGACGAATGCTCGGTGCAATGGACTGGAAATTAACCAGCTCATTTCACAGCGCAGTGCTAACGGCTCCGCCGTTACCTCACATGACCCATCAGCAGTGGACGCAATGTTCCACATACACGCATAGCCTTGGAAATCCCATGTCCCAATTCCACCCCCAGCTTCCTGACGTCGCTGCACAGCACTTGAATTCCACCACACCGTTGGACTGGGTAGGGATGTGTGGGATAGCCATGCCAATGCAGATTGGAGGTCGTCAGGTAGCGGCTACAGTAGATGCTGGCGTGAATCTGGTTGATGGCAGATCACGCGGCATACACATGTCGCGTCTGTACCTAGCGCTTGAAGATCTTGAGCATGAGCCGCTGCGCCCGCTATCGCTACGTCGCCTTTTGGCGAATTTTCTCAGCAGCCATGCTGGGCAATCATCTGCGGCATATGTGCGCCTGAGCTTCCAACACTTACTCAGGCGGCCTGCCCTGGTTAGCCCTCTAGCTGGGTGGAAAAGCTATGACGTCGAGATCGATGCACGGATCGAACGTGAAATGTTCCACGTGGAACTATCTGTTTTAGTGCCTTATTCGTCTACATGCCCATGCTCGGCAGCGCTCGCTCGACAGCTTATCCAGCAACGGTTCCACGCTCGATTCGGCTCAGGAACTTTGGACAGCGAAGAGGTATTGGCATGGTTGGGGACTTCGGAGGGCATCGTAGCAACGCCTCATAGCCAGAGGAGCATGGCAAAGATAAGCGTTAGGCTTGAGGATAATCATCCTGAGCTTCCCATAACCGAGGTCATAGATGCGGCCGAGCAAGCCTTGGGCACCGCGGTACAAACTGCGGTAAAGCGCGCCGATGAACAAGCATTTGCGTTGGCGAACGGACAGAACCTGATGTTTTGCGAGGACGCAGCGAGACGCTTGTATCAAGCGCTAAGCACTATCGAATGGATTAAAGGGTTCAAGACGCGCGTGGAACATGCTGAAAGTCTGCATGCCCACGACGCCGTAGCAACTGGCCAGTGGCAGTGGAACATCACGTCCGAGGCTTGACCGTACCGCAATCATTGCCCAGCCATACCGCACGTGTGTTCATGCTGCCCTGCTGCTGAACACCGGACGCATTGAACGTGCCACTCACTTGGGTGGTGAACTCCTTGTCACTCAGGAAGGTGGCCTGGCCATTACCCTGGGCTTTGGGGCAGCTGAATTGAAACTTCCAAACGTTACCGGTGCGGTCAGTGATCTTCTGAGTGCAGCCGGACTTTGGATCCTGCAGCGGAATGTCGTTGGTTGCCACCTGCTGAGGGGTGAGGCAGGAGCGCACCCCTTTACCACCTACAGTGACACCTTGCTTGGCAAGCATGCCTTCCATCATCGCCCGTTGATCGGGCGGTAGGTTCTTCAACTGGCTGAGCATGAAATCCATATCAGGTAGCGGCTTACCGTCGACCTGCATATTGCTGGTGGTCAGCTCCCACAAGCCGGGTTGAAGCATCTGGGCCTGGGCTGTGACGCTGCCTGCGCACAAGGCCAGCGCCAGCAACGGCATACGAATTTTCATGGAAATCACACTCCTGGAAATGTCGGTCATCCCGACGATGTTTGGGTTAGACGTTGAAACGAACCGCTTGTTGCAGGCGAACCACGTTCGTGTTCTGTTACCTAAGGTGTATTCAACGAGCAGGATGCATATGGATTACCACAGCCCCCTTTTTTTTGGCTACCTACTCGGCGTGATTCATCTGCTGGGTATTATCGCCGCGCTGCATGCGTTGTTCACAGTCCGTACTGCTCAAGGCGCCATTGCCTGGGCAATGCCACTTTTTTTCATTCCCTACCTGACGCTTATCCCTTACCTGATATTCGGTGCGCGCTCTTTCAATGCCTACATCAAGGCCAGGCGCCAAGCCAATCAGGAAATGCATGTCGCCATGGCCAGTTTGAATTGGCGCCCATGGGTCGAAGAAGCGCTGGCCGCGCGCGCATCGGACAGCTACGCCGCTTTGCGCGCCATGCCCAAACTCGGTCGAATGCCATGTCTGGCCAACAATCAGGTCGAGCTGTTGATTGACGGCAAGCGCACGTTCGAGGCGGTTTTCGAAGCCATCGATAAAGCGACACGCGTCGTACTGGTGCAGTTTTTCATCATCCATGACGATGACCTTGGGCGAGCATTACAACAGTTGCTGGTGCGCAAGGCGGCCGAAGGCGTTCAGGTGTTTGTATTGTATGACGGTGTCGGCAGCCATTCCCTGCCCCGCCACTACAGCCAGCAGCTTCGTGCGGGAGGTGTGCAGATACATGCATTCGCTACCCGTCGGGGCCTGTTCAATCGTCTTCAAGTCAACTTCCGCAATCACCGCAAGATCGTCGTGGTAGATGGGTTGGTCGGCTTTGTAGGTGGTCACAATGTCGGCGACGAGTACCTGGGGGCCAACCCCAAGCTTTCACCCTGGCGAGATACACACGTGCAAATCAGCGGGCCAGTGCTAGCGTGCCTACAGGAATCGTTCGCTGAAGACTGGTACTGGGTAACCCGGCAATTGCCTCCCCTGATCCTCCAGGACACCTACCCCGATGACGGCGTGCTGTGCCAGGCATTGGCCAGCGGCCCTGCAGACTCCAAGGAAACCTGCTCGCTGTTCTTTCTGGAAGCAATCCACTCGGCCAAGCATCGAGTCTGGATAACCAGCCCGTATTTCGTACCCGATGAAGCGGTATTCGCCGCCCTGCGTTTGGCGGTACTACGCGGTGTAGATGTGCGTGTCCTGATCCCGTCTCGCCCGGACCACAAGATCGTATACGCCGCCTCCAGCCTGTTCGCATTCGAAGCGGTGCGCGCCGGTGTTCGCATGTTCCGTTATCAACCTGGGTTCCTGCACCAGAAGGTCGTGTTGGTGGATGACGACATAAGTGCTGTCGGCAGCGCCAATCTGGATAATCGATCGTTCCGTCTCAACTTCGAGATCACGTTGCTCACCATCGACAAGGCATTCGCCGATACGGTCGAACGCATGCTCAACAAAGACTTTGCCAACGCGCGGGAGATTACGGTCGAGGAAACAGAGGCCACCCATCGGTTACAACAAGTGGGCATGCGCATCGCAAGGTTGATTTCACCGGTATTGTAAGGCGCGCCAAGGACGACCTCACTGTTGAAGTGAGGTCGGTCACGCTTGGCACACCTTTGGTAAGCGCTAGCGGTAAAGGTGCTCACGCGTCCAAGGCAGGTCATGGTGCCCATCCGCGTAGGGTTTGACCGCCAATATCTGATGCAGGTTGATCCAGCCTTTCTCGAACGCGTACGCGCAACCTGCCAAATAAAGGCGCCAGATACGCAATGTTTTTTCAGGGACCAGCGCAGCTGCATTGTGCAGTTGGTTTTCCAGGTTCTCGCTCCAGTGATGCAGGGTCTTGGCGTAATGCATGCGCAAGCTTTCCACATCCACCACTTCCAACCCTGCCTCACAGACAGCGGCGCTGATCATCGACAAGTGGGGCAGCTCGCCGTGGGGGAACACATAACGGTCAATGAACTCTCCAGCCCCCCGACCCACCGGGCGGCCATCCACATGCTTGGCCGTGATGCCATGGTTCATGACGAGGCCGCCTTCGCGCACTGCGCCGAACAGCGTCTTGCAATACAACGGTAGATTGGCATGACCCACATGCTCGAACATGCCCACGCTGACGACCTTATCGAAGCGCCCGTCTTGTGGCAGGTCACGGTAATCAAGAATCTGCAGGTCTACGCTGTCGGACAGGCCCTCGGCCTCCACCCGGTCCCTGCCCAGCTTGAGCTGCTCTTTGCTCAACGTGATGCCCAACACGTTCGCCCCATATTCACGTGCCGCAAAGCGCGCCAGACCGCCCCACCCACACCCCACATCCAACAAGTAGTCACCGGCAGCCAAGCGCAGCTTGCGGCATAGATGATCGAACTTGTCTTGCTGGGCCTGTTCCAGCGTATTGTCCGGCTCACGGAAATAGGCGCAGGAATAAACCATGTCCTGGTCCAGCCATAACCGGTAAAAGTCGTTGGACACATCGTAGTGGTAGGAAATGGCTTCGGCATCGGTTCGCTTGTCATGCGCCAGGCGCTGGGGAGCATGATCGCTATCATCGGGTAGCAGTGCTTCGCTGAGTTCATCGCAGACACGGATGGCCTCACCGATGTCGCCTTCGAGTTCGAGCTTGCCTTCCACGAAAGCAGTACCCAACTCATCCATGCTTGGATGGGTGAGCTGGGAGATGAGCTGAGGCTCCTTGACCAGGATGGTCACTTGCGGGCTGGGGCCCAAGTCGAAATGGTTACCGTCCCACAATTTGAGACGCAACGGCAGGTGTAGACTCTGCAAAGCCGGCGGAAGCTGAGCAAGCATGAAACCCTTCCTTCCCATGTACGGGGCAAGACCCAAGACATTTCGAAAGCCACCGGTTCAGCGTAGACCATCTGTAGGAGCTGTCTGTAAAACGAAAGTTTAAGCCGAGGTCTACAGCTTCAGATTCAGGGAAACGAATGCCGACCGACCAGGTGCTGGCGAAAACATCGCCTGGTCGTCACCGCCCCAGAAGAAGTTGTCGTACCAGACGTATTCATATTTGCGGTCCAGCAGGTTCTTGACCTGCACATCAACGCTGGCAGCGGACGTGATGCGGTAGCTGACGCTGGCGTCCGCAACGACAAACCCACCGTATTTGCCTTGCTCATTGAGCTCGTCGATGTAGTAGCTCCCTTGCGCCCTGCCCTGCAGACCGAACTTCCAGTCATCGTTATAACGATAATCGACGCCCACGGTGCTCACGTACCGAGGCGTGGAGAACACTTCCTTACCCGAGAGTGATTGCCCTGCGGCAGAAAACGCTTTGACCACCTTTGCTTCCTGGATGGCGTGGGAGGCATAGACAGCCCACTGATCATCCAGTTGAGCATTGATCTGCAAATCCACGCCGCGACGGCGCGTTTCACCCAACCCGACCGTGGTGCCGGTGCTGGGCATGTTTGCCACTTCATCGGTAGCATCCTGCTGCCAGATCGCCACTCGCGCTTGGGCGCCCTCGAACGGTCTGAACTTCATACCGACCTCTTTGCCTGTGTTGATCGACGGGTCGTATGAAGGCTGCCCAGGGGTCAAGTAGGCGGGCTCGGTCGAGCCGGTGAGTATCTGGAAGGTACGCCCCCAATTGGCGTAAACGTCGATATCGGGGGTAACGCTATAAATCACGCTCAGCTTGGGCTGTCGGATCCAGCCGTAGTCTTGCAGCGAGCCTTTGACGCCACCCAAGAGCTGCGTACTACCGGTGAACTGGTCCACCCGCATGGCCGGGATGATCTTCAGTGACTCGATGGGCTGGATAACGGCCTGAACATAGGCACCGGTGTTGCGCAGGGTATAGCGATCGTCATTCTGCACGCGGGCCGGTACGGTATCGAAGTGGGTCGGAACGCTGAAGCTGTAGCGCTGGCGACGGTAGGTATTGTCCTGCTCTTCGTAGTTGACGCCGCCATCGAGGGTGAGGTGCTCGTTAACGCGCCATGTCAGGTTATTGAGGATGCCCGTCTGCTGTTCGTCCCATTGCCGACGCTGACGGGGCGCATTACCTGGGCGATAGTCCGTGAAGGTAACGGTGCGATCATCGTTGTAGCCGTTGTAATACAGCTTGCTGCTAAGGCTCAAGTCATCATTGAGCTGCCAATCCATGTGCAGGCTGAGGTGCTTCATGTCGCGGTCATCACCGTCATTGGCGTTCTTGGCCGGTGATTGTGTACGGCTGGCGTGCATCTGGTCACGGGTGAGAAACCCGGACTCCTGGGCCTGGTGATGGTACAAGCGCGCGATCAACCCAATGCGGAAATTCTGCTCGTCGTTGCTGACGAACCACTTACCCCCCAGTGCGTATTTGTTCGAGTTGCTGTGATCGCGGTAGCCATTGCTGTCCTGCTTGGCAAGGATGTAGTTCTGGGCAAAATTCCCCTCCTCGTGCCCGACCGCCAACTGCACTTCACGGGTGTCGAAGCTGCCATAGGTCAGCCGGCTATCGACATAGTTGCCGCCTTGGCGCGTGGCGAAATTGATGTTGCCCGCAATGTTGTGCAACCCGTAACGAGGGTCGTTCGTGCCCCGGACCACTTCGATGTAGTCGATGTCCAGGGGAAAGATCATGTCGATGAAGCGCTGGTTACCGCTGTTGACGTTGCTCGGGATGCCATCGATCAATGTCTTGATACCGTTGATGTACCCTTCGCCGTTGAAAGCGCGGAACGTAACCTTGCCCGATTCGGCCCCCTGCCCTGTTTCGGTGAGCTGAATGCCCGGCATCTGGCCCAACAGTTGCCAGCTGTTCATGACGTTCTTGTCCTCTACCTGATCACCGCCCAGCACATCGACCGACGTGAGCACGTTCTCGGTGCTCAGGGCCACCTTGGCGTCCTGCGTAATGTTCACGGCGCTAAGGGTGATCGTGGAGCTGCCTGTTTGGTCGGCGAACAGTTCAGGGGTAACCATTACCGTGAACATGGCAAGGGAGGCCGGGGTGACTCGCATGGGTGCTCCTAGGTGAGTAGACAGGGGTGGGATCAGGTGCGCAAAGCTCGGGAAAATCATGCAGAGCTATCAACACGTTATATCATAACTAATTAAACGTTATGATATATCAACTCAATTCCAACCGCCCAATGTTCAACGCACCCAGATTCGAGATAGGCCTTAGGGGTTGTTACGTGAAGGGTTCAGCCGCATCCAACCCTGAAGCACAACCGTATAAACATCATCGATAAAAAAACCCCCGTGATACGGGGGTCTTAGCTGCGGGTTGATCCGATGATCACCTGGCATGTTTCACGGCTAGCCCTGCTCAGGAGCAGGACAGTATGCCGGTGTTGCCGATTAATAAACTTTGTCACAAAGTCTCTTGCATTTCGCGGCCTAGCGAGGAGGCTGCTTCTAGGGAAGCAAAAATAAAGGTTGTCACAAAGCATAATTTTTCAAAATTTCTCGGGCTTTTTCGTTTAATAAAGGTTGTCACAGCAAAGGTTCAGCCAGAAAAAATCACAGGAAGGACCCCGTGCTAAAACCCCAAAAAAATTATGATGGTATCTTTTTGGGGCGTGGTAACCGGTGCGAGCGCTCCTGGCTGGGAGCCCCCTACAAATCGTTGGGTTGGGCATGGATTTCTCTGAGATACATCTTGGAGGGGTTGCTGCTTTTCCGAGCGCAGACGCGCCAACCAGACTGACTGTTTTCCGCTACCAGGCAGGTTTAAAACCGTCCAAGGATACGCCTGTATCCTCACTCATGAAGTCGCTCAATCATGCCGGGCCCAGGGCTCGCCATCTTCAGGGCGCCGCGGGACTCAGTGAAATTCGTGGAGGCGAGTTCCCTGAGGTGACACCGAGTTCATGTCGCCAGATCCTTCACCATATAGACCGCAGAGGTCGGACAAAGGCTCTTGAACTCCTCCGAACTGGAAATTGCCTTTGGGGCTTGAGATCGGTCTCTGTGCTCATATCCCCGAGCCTCGAAGAAGTCGGGTGCTGTTGTGGTCAGCAGATGAAGGCTCTGGGCTCCGTCAGCTTCCGCTATTCGCTCAAGTGCTCTGAGCAGCAGGGTACCGATCCCTGACTTTCGCTGGGCCGGTACGACAACCAGTGAGCGAATCAGACGAGTCCGACCAGTTCCTTCAATGCCCCCGTATCCCAGCTCCGTTTCTCCCCGATGAAAGGAATAGAACATTCGGTCGGGCTGCAAAAGGTCTTGGGTCGGCAAGCCCGCTGCAGTCAGATGCGCAGCCAGGTCTTGGATTTGATCGGTACCAAGCAATCGGACAGAGATATCAGACTGGTTCATTGGGGACTCTGGGGATGGTATCGACGGCCAGTATAGGGCCCAAAGCGAGGGCTTTTTCCAGTTTTATGAGGGGTTATGCCGAGATAAGGCAAAAATTAGGACATTCGTTCTGCAAGATATTGAACTAAAAGGAAATTTATTGAGTTCTTGATTGCTGGTCATCCCCCGCCTGACTAGCCGTCTATGCTGATGTTTTGCCTTACTTGGGGGATGAACTCAATGGCTTCGGTGGAAAGGACAGCCTACCCGCTCTTGCCCAGTCAGTTGCCAGCTAAGGAGCTGCATCGATGCTATTCCCTGTCTGATTCAGAGATCGAATGGGTCAATAACACCGCTAAGAGTCCAGCGCTATCGATTGGGCTGGCAATCCAACTAAAGGTGTTTCAGCAGCTACACTATTTTGTTCCGTTCGAGGAGCTTCCTCAGGAGCTCATCAGTCATGTCCGACAATGCCTTCGCTACGGCGCACGAATAGCTCCGCGCTACAGCAACCCCCGCACCCTTTACCGACACCAAGCGGCGGTTCGGCAGTACCTGCAGGTTACACCCTTCTATAGCAGCGACGGGCTAGCGATCACTGAGGAAATCGCACGTGACTGCGCTGTAGTGCTTGAGCAGCGAGTCGATCTCATTAATGCCATGCTTGATGAGCTGATTCAGCGTGGCTATGAGCTTCCGGCTTATTCGACGCTCAACAACATCGCAGAAACCGCTTTGGCGAGTGCTCAGGAAGTTACCTTCAACCTGATCGTGCTCCGAGCGCCAATCGAGGTGATCTACAAGCTAAAGGAGCTGCTCGACACGGATTTCGGGCGTCGGCAGAGTGACTTCAACGCACTCAAGCAGGCACCCAAGAAGCCTTCCCGCAAGCACCTGGAGGTGTTGATCGACCACCTGGCGTGGTTAGAGAGCTTCGGAGATCTGGATGCCATTCTTGAGGGGGTCGTCGATGCTAAGATCCGCCACTTCGCCACCCAAGCCGCCGCGTCGGACGTCGCCGAGCTGAAGGACTGCTCGCTGCCGAAACGCTACACACTGATGCTGGCCTTGATCTATCGGATGCGGGTGCGAACTCGGGATCACCTGGCCGAGATGTTCATCCGACGGATTTCGACGATCCACAAACGCGCCAAGGAGGAGTTGGAGCAAATCCAGGCGCGGCAACGCCAGAAGCTGGAGCAACTGGCGGCCACCCTGGATGGCGTGGTGCAGATTCTTGTTCAGGAACCGGATGACCAGGAGGCTGGCAGTCTGATCCGGGAATTCCTCTCTCCCGATGGCAACCTGGATCGGTTGCGCGAGACTTGCGCCGAAGTCCAGGCTACGGGCGGTAACAACTACCTGCCGCTGATCTGGAAGCACTTCAAGTCCCATCGCTCGCTGTTGTTCCGTCTGAGCCACCTTCTTCAACTGGAACCCACGACTCAGGATCGCTCACTTATCCAGGCGCTTCAGCTCATCCAGGACAGCGAAAATCTACACCGCGAGTGGATCGACGAGCATGTCGACTTGTCGTTTGCGTCGGAGCGCTGGGTTAAGGTCGTGCGTCGTCCTGCCAGTGAAGGGCCACCTACCAACCGGCGCTATCTGGAAGTCTGCGTGTTCTCTTACCTGGCCAGTGAGCTGCGCTCGGGTGATATGTGCGTGCTGGGGTCGGAATCTTTCGCCGACTACCGTAAGCAGTTGCTGCCCTGGGAAGAATGTTTCCATCGTCTACCGGCCTACTGCGAAAAGGTGGGGCTGCCTGGCACGGCGAAGGAGTTTGTCGCCTCCCTCAAGATTCAGCTGGAGGAAACCGCGCAGCATCTGGATGAAAAATTCCCTTCTTGCCGAGGTGACGTATCGATCAATGAAGCCGGCGAACCGGTGCTACGCCGAGTGATAGCGCGGGACATCCCGCCTTCGGCCATCTCGCTACAGACGGCGCTTATGCAGCGCATGCCGGCCAGGCACGTGCTCGACATCATGGCCAACATTGAGCATTGGATTCAGTTCACTCGGCAATTCGGGCCGATGTCCGGCAACGAGCCAAAGCTCAAAGAACCGGCCGAGCGCTACCTGATGACGATCTTCGCCATGGGCTGCAACCTTGGCCCCAACCAGGCCGCACGGCATCTGGCCGGTAATGTCACGCCGCACATGCTGTCCTATACGAATCGCCGCCATCTCTCGCTTGAGAAGTTAGACAAGGCTAACCGCGAGCTGGTGGAACTCTATCTGCAACTTGACCTGCCCAAGCTCTGGGGCGATGGCAAGGCGGTGGCCGCGGACGGTACGCAGTTCGACTTCTATGACGACAATCTGCTGGCCGGCTACCACTTCCGCTATCGCAAGATGGGGGCCGTGGCGTACCGACACGTGGCCAATAACTACATCGCGGTGTTCCAGCACTTCATCCCGCCTGGTATCTGGGAGGCAATCTATGTGATTGAGGGGTTGCTCAAGGTCGACCTCAGCGTCGAACCCGATACGGTGTACTCTGACACCCAGGGCCAGTCGGCCACGGTGTTCGCCTTCACTCATCTGCTGGGCATCAATCTGATGCCGCGTATCCGCAACTGGCGCGACCTGGTGATGTGCCGGCCAGATCGCGGCGTTTCGTATAAACACATCAACCGTCTGTTCACCGACACCGCCGACTGGCACCTGATCGAAACCCACTGGCAGGATCTGATGCAGGTCGCGTTGTCAATCCAGGCCGGCAAGATTTCCTCACCTATGCTGCTGCGCAAACTTGGCTCCTACAGTCGGCGCAACAAGCTCTATCATGCCGCGCAAGCGCTGGGCAGCGTGATCCGGACGATCTTCCTACTCAACTGGATCGGCAGCCGCGAGTTGCGCCAGGAAGTCACCGCCAACACCAATAAGATCGAGTCCTACAACGGCTTCTCTAAGTGGCTGTCCTTTGGCGGTGACGTGATCGCCGAAAACGATCCGGACGAGCAACAGAAACGCCTGCGCTACAACGACATGGTGGCCTCGTCGGTGATCCTGCAGAACACCGTGGACATGATGCGCATCCTGCAGAAGCTCGCCCGTGATGGCTGGCAGTTCACTGACGACGACGTATCGTTTCTCAGCCCCTACCTAACCAGCAATGTCAAACGTTTTGGGGAGTTCAACCTGAAACTCAAACGCCCACCGGAACCCTGGATCAAGGATTCCATTTTCCAGCAGGCTGCGGGATCAATGCGTGCGAAACAGATGTCTGACAGCAACGTTGAGGTGACGAACTGATGCATATCCCGCCAGCTTCGTTCCGCGTGACACCTTATGGGGACGTCGATACCAAGGTACTCGACTCTCTGCGTGCAAGCTACGACACCGCTCAGTTGCTCAACTTGGTCGACCGGCTGGATGCCTGCCTTGCTGAAATCGGAGGGGTCGGCAGCATTCGAGAAGACTTCCTACGCCTGCATGGCATGGCCATGACGGTACTGGAAGGTTTCCCCCTCACTGTGGCTACCAGTGATGTCGACAGTATTTGGGCGCAGGCGATGGCCCTTCAAGAGGATATTTCTGCTTTATGTTCATGCTTGCAGGCGGGTTCTAAACACGTTGCTCCTTTGGCAGCGCTTGCTCCTGACTATCAGGACTAGACTATTCGTGCAAATGGGCTGCCGGCAGACTGAATACAATGGAGGTGCAGAGTAAAACTGATGCTGCAGGACTGACGAGTAACTCTATAGCATCGCTGTACTGTGGGGTGAATTTGACTCTGGGTAGCCGGTTTTGACGCCCTGTAGGCACGCTGCCATCCTCCCGGGCATCGGCCTAGATAAAACTACTGACGAAGCCTTCGGGCTTACATTAGCCACGAGCGGACTTGCATTAAATCTCAATGGACTCACGCTTTCTAAAAAAAACCAGAGCCACTTTCCAGAGGCAAAGATTAGTCGTCGTGACGGGTACTGACCTCTGGTGTGCAGGGGTGATCAGGCTCGGATGCCGCTCTCTTATCCGCGCGCGATATGAAGCGCTGATAGCATTCAAGGCCACAGAAGTGCACGACGTACTCGGTACCTTCCGGCGTCAGTGCGGCGTCAAGGGAAATTTCCTTGCAACATTCGCAGCAACTGATAGTGGGGGTGTCGTTTGCGTTCATGATGGGGTTTCTCCATCGTCCAAGAAAACCTAGTAACTCTTCCACACCTGCGATCGAACCTGCGCGCAGATCGACCTGCGGCTGGCAGTGCAGCAACAATTCCCAACGCTCCCAAGCCTGCCGCAACTCGGCAGCGGAGACCGCGCCGTGCTCCGAGCGGGTCACGCCCGCTTCCGAAAGGCCCGTAGAGCCGCTCTCAGGAAGAGGACGAAGAGAACCGTCAGCACGAGCGTCGCGAGGCTCCAATGCTCGCTGACGAAGGCCCCGGCCGCAGTCCCCGAGAGCAGTAATGCCAGCACCGGCAGATGGCAGGGGCAAGTGAGCGCGGCGAGCACACCCCACGTGTAGGCGTGCCAGCGGGGCATCTTGATTGATTCGGATTGGTTGGTATTACGCATGGGTGTGACCTTCGATGGCACGATGAGTCAGCCCGGCCAACTCCGTTTTCACTGCGTCTAAAGCTGCCAGCCGGGTCGCGATTTGCCCAAGCAAGCGGTCGATACACCCGATCACATCGGTACTATCGTCTGCATCGAGCGCTCGACAGAGCCGCGCCAATTCGTCGAGCCCGATACCGGACTCAAAGGCGGCACGTACGAAGCACAGCCGCGCCAGGGACCGCTCATCGAAAATGCCGTAACCGCTTTCCGTGCGCCGCGCGGGGTGCAGCAAGCCGCGCAGCATATAATCTCGGACTATATGGACACTGACGCCCGCGTCCTCGGCCAATCTGGATATGGAGTAGGCATTCATCGCCGACACTCCCGACCTTCACCGCAAACTGGGGCGCTCAGATATTTCCTTCCGGCTAGGCGCTCAGGTAGCCAGATGAGCAACGGTGCAGCTCCCAGAGCCAGTAGCAGCCACAACCTGGAGAGATGCTCGCCGTTTTGGTCAAACACATAAGCCAATAGCGCACCAACTGCGAGCAACAGGAAGTGAGGCCCCGTTATGTAGCAGTGAAGGCGGCGACAACGCGTGGCGTTGACCAGGCAGGCGCCGCCCATCACGGCCAGCGCGGCGCCTGCTGCCAGGAACAACGCGGGGCGTCGATTAGACAGAACAATCGCTATCGTCGCCACGACGGCAGGCAGGCCCCAGAAGCTGACCAACTGCCATGTCTTGCGTAGGCTGTCGCACCTACCGAGATCGTCTGCCGTGTTGCTCATGTTTCAACCTCCCTCTCTCATTACCCTGCGCAGCAGGACAATTGTTTGACGTCTTTGTTAAAGGTCTGTGCGGCGAGTTTCAGTCCCTCGACCATCGTCAGGTAGGGGAACAACTGGTCAGCCAATTCCTGCACGGTCATACGGTTGCGGATGGCGAGTACCGCCGTCTGGATCAGTTCTCCTGCTTCCGGGGCCACAGCCTGCACTCCCAGCAGTCGGCCGGAGCCCGCTTCGGCAACCAACTTGATGAAACCCCGCGTGTCGAAGTTGGCCAACGCGCGCGGCACGTTGTCCAGGGTCAAGGTGCGGCTGTCGGTTTCGATCCCGGCGTGCTGCGCTTCGGCTTCGCTGTAGCCGACGGTGGCCACTTGCGGATCGGTGAACACCACGGCCGGCATGACGTCGAGATTGAGCTTGGCCTCGCCGCCGGTCATGTTGATTGCCGCGCGGGTGCCAGCCGCTGCCGCGACGTAGACGAACTGCGGTTGGTCGGTGCAGTCGCCGGCCGCATAGATATCCGCTGCGCTGGTGCGCATGCGCTCGTCGATCTGGATGCCGCCGCGCTCGTCCAGCTGCACGTCGGCCGCTTCCAGGTTCAGGCCCTGGGTATTGGGCGTGCGGCCGGTGGCGACGAGCAGTTGGTCGGCACGTAACTCACCATGGTTGGTGGCCAGTACGAACTCGCCGTTGGCGTGGGACACCTGGCTGGCTTGCGTTTGCTCCAGCACTTCGATGCCCTCCATACGGAAGGCCTCCGTCACCGCCGCGCCGATGGCCGGGTCTTCGTGGAAGAACATCGCACTGCGTGCCAGGATCGTGACCTCGCTACCCAGCCGGGCGAAGGCCTGCGCCAGTTCCACTGCCACTACGGAGGCGCCGATCACGGCGAGCCGCTTAGGGATTGTATCGCTCGCCAGTGCCTGGTCTGAGGTCCAGTACGGCGTGTCTTTCAGTCCTGGAATCGGTGGAACGGCCGCGCTTGCGCCGGTGGCGACCAGGCAGCGGTCGAAGGCTACGATGTGCTCGCCACCCTCGGCCAGTTTCACGCTGAGCGTGTGGCCGTCCTGGAAACGGGCGGTGCCGCGCAGCACGCTGATCGCCGGCGTGCTCTCCAGGATGCTTTCGTACTTGGCGTGGCGCAGTTCGGCGACACGGTCTTGTTGCTGCGCGAGCAGACGTTCGCGTAGGACGGTCGGCGTCATGGCGGAAAGCCCGGCGTCGAACGGGCTCTCGCGGCGCAGATGGGCCACATGCGCGGCACGAATCATGATCTTGGAGGGCACGCAGCCCACGTTGACGCAGGTGCCGCCGATGATGCCGCGCTCGATCAGGGTGACGCGGGCACCGCCTTCCACCGCCTTGAGCGCGGCCGCCATGGCGGCGCCACCACTGCCGATGACCGCGACGTGGAGCTTGTCGCCCTCTTTCCCGGCGTCAGTGCTGCTCAACCAACCCCGTGCCTTATCGAGCAGGCCAGGACGGGCTTGTACCATGGCGTCTTCGAACGCCGCTCGATACCCCAGGGCCTCGACAGCGGCCTGCATCTGCTCACGGCTTGCGCCCTCGTCGACCTTCAGTTCGGCCTTCCCGCTGGCGTAGGAAACATCCGCCCGATGCACGCCCGGAATCTTCTCCAAGGCCTCTTTCACATGCACGACACAGGAGGCGCAGGTCATACCAATGATTTTCAGTTCGGTCATTTCGTTACTCATTAGATCGTCTCTTGTCAGGTTCACTGGTTTGGCGGCGTCGGACAGGCATCCGGCCCACAACGGCGATGAGCGGGCGACACGAGATCCCATATCGACACCCCAAACATGAGGGCCAGGCCGATATAGAGCAGCCAACCGCTCCGCCAGCCATAAGCCCGCATAAAAAATACCGCTGCCAGTACCAGGGTAGGACCGATCAGGCCGAGCGCAGTCCGTCGCCACTGCCGATGATTGAGCCAGCCGAGGGCATTGACGAGCAGAGCCAGTCCAGCAAACAGAGGCAGCAGCGTGGTGATGAACAGGCCTTCCCACTGGCTCAAAAAGCCCAGACCGAACGCGGCCCCCAGACTAGCAAGGGCGGGAAAGCACATGGCGCAGCCTATGGCAGAAATCAGCACGCCGACGGAGCCGGCTTTGTCACCGATCCGCGTGAACAGATTGAGAGGATTTGCCATCGGAAGTCCCTCCTATTGCTTGACGCTGGACGGATAGCCAGCGTCCTCGGTCGCCTTAGTCAGCGCCAGGGCATTGGTCTTGGTATCGTCGAAGGTGACGATGGCCTCGCGGTTCTCGAAACTCACCTCAGCCTTGGTCACGCCATCGACCTTGGTCAACGCCGTCTTCACCGTAATCGGGCAGGCGGCGCAGGTCATGCCCGGCACCGCCAGGGTGACGGTCTGCGTGGCCGCCCAGACGGGTGTGGCGACCAGGCTGGCGAGGGCTAAGGATGCGAGCAGTTTTCTCATGGTGAACTCCTGATCAGTAGAACAAGGGAAGGATGTAGGGGAAGCCGAGCGCGACCAGCACCAAGGCCGCCACCAGCCAGTACAGCAGCTTGTAGGAGGTACGTACCTGAGGGATGGCGCAGACCTCGCCCGGTGCGCAGGCTTGAGCGGGGCGGAAAATGCGCCGGTAGGCGAAGAACAGCGCCACCAGTGCCGCGCCGATGAAGAGCGGGCGGTACGGTTCCAGCACGGTCAGGTTACCGATCCAGGCCCCGCTGAATCCCAGTGCGATCAGAATCAGCGGCCCGAGACAGCAAGCCGAGGCGAGAATCGCCGCAAGCCCCCCGGCGACAAGAGGGGCGCGCCCGTTTGATGGTTCAGACATGCATTTCTCCTTTCGAGCATTTGATCGATGGTTTAAGGTTAGTCCCGTAGTCATGTACGGAATCAAGCGGTATGAAAAACAATTTGGAAAGCCTGACCATTGGCGCTTTCGCCAAGGCGGCCGGGGTCAACGTGGAAACCATCCGGTTCTATCAACGCAAGGCGCTGTTACCCGAACCGGACAAGCCCTACGGCAGCATTCGCCGTTACGGTGAGGCGGATGTCGCCCGGGTGAAATTCGTTAAATCCGCGCAACGGCTGGGCTTTAGCCTCGATGAAGTGGCCGGGCTGTTGAGGCTGGATGACGGTGCTCACTGCGATGAAGCGCGTGTGCTCGCCGAGCAGAAGCTTGGGGATGTGCGTGGCAAGCTCGCGGATCTGCGACGGATCGAGTCAGTTTTGGAGCAACTGGTTCACGACTGTTGTGCGAGCCACGGGACTGTTTCCTGTCCGCTGATCGTTTCGCTGCATGGGGACAACTCGGGCGTTAACCGAGGATTTCCCGTTGCGTAAGGCGCCCCTGTTGGTCGGCTTGCGCTTAGAAAAAAGCGGCGCTCAATGAGCGCCGCTGAATGGCCAAAGGAGCACTTGCAAAGGGCACAGTTTGGTATTGCTATTTGCCCTCGCGCCTCAGCAGAGTGGGCTCACGTTGCATCTGGTCGAGTAGCACAGGCTCTACTTTGCAGGCGGACAGGCGGGCTGCGCTTCGCTACGGCCTGCCGCCGTGGGGCCCAGTTGCTTAATCTCCTTGACGGTTTCCGCCACCAGGGTCGCTTCAGCCCTCTCGCGTGCAGCAATTCGCTCAATCGCTCGGTCGCTCCCGCCCTCGGCCCATACGGTGGATGACAGCAGAGTCGCACCCACTACCAGCAGCAGTCTTAGGTGTTTCATAACGGCGATCTCCTCTCGGGTTTTCGATCCACGATTCAACTCTACCTCCGTAGTTAAGTACGGAATCAAGGAGAGAGGAGATGAAGGTCCTGGATTATGGCGCTGAGAGGAAATGGCAGGGCTCCGCCATGAAGACGGCGATTGCTTCAGGGCCGTCTAGGGCTGCTGCTGGGTCGTAGTCGTAAATTTTTTCGCTCATTCTGACCTCCACTCGCTGGCGAGTTTTTTAGCCGCTTCAATATCACGGCTTTGGCTGCTTTTGTCGCCGCCGCACAACAGCAAAACGAATTCATCACCTCGCTGCTGGAAATAGGGGTTGGGGGAGCAACGGAACAGAAAGTGCACTTAAGCTCAGTCGCTGCCCCGCAAACCCTTGCAACGTCTGGATAGTTTCGAAAAACGACCGTTTTATGAAACCGTTTCCGCTATCGCGAGGAAAGGTCACCAACACCCGAAAATCAGTGCAATAAACCTTTCTCACGAATCAAAGTTCGTTAATTCGCAGTCGCTGACGAGTAAAACGAACTCTAATTCGGCTTACGTTGGTTTTCAGTTCCATTGCTCCCCAACCCCCGATGTCGCCCGGGTGAAATTCGTAAAGTCCGCGCAACGGCTGGGCTTTAGCCTCGAAGAAGTGGCCGGGCTGTTGAGGCTCGATGACGGCGCTCACTGTGATGAAGCGCGCGTGCTCGCCGAGCAGAAGCTTGGGGATGTGCGTGGCAAGCTCGCGGATCTGCGACGGATCGAGTCTGTTTTGGTGCAACTGGTTCACGACTGTTGTGCGAGCCACGGGACCGTTTCCTGTCCGCTAATCGTTTCGCTGCATGGGTAAAACGCTCTGCGTTGGCCAGTGGTTGTGAAGGGAACCAGCGGACAAGGTCTACGGCTGCCGCGGCTGTGAAGCCGCACCGGTCACCGCCGACAAACCGGCTCAACTGATCGAAAAGAGCATGGCCAGTCCTAGCGTCCTGGCGATGCTGTTGATCACCAAATACGTCGATGGTCTGCCGCTGCACCGCTTCAAAAAAATCCTCGGTCGTCACGGCGTCGATATCCCCCGCCAAACCCTGGCGCGCTGGGTGATCCAGTGCGGCGAGCACCTGCAACCGCTGCTGAATCTGTCTACGAAAACAGCCCGGCGTGCCGCGTCGGCACGAAGGCCGTATTGCGGTGCAAACCAGCGATACGCGTTGGTGCTCGGACGGCTTTGAGTTCCGCTGCGAGGACGGAGCCAAATTGAGCGTAACCTTCGCCCTGGACTGCTGTGATCGCGAGGCCATCGGCTAGGTCGCGAGCCCGACCGGGTACAGCGGCGATGATATCCGCGACTTGATGCTGGAAAGCGTGGAGAGGCGCTTCGGTGATCAACTGCCCGCCACGCCGGTGCAATGGCTAAGCGATAACGGCTCGGCGTACACCGCCGACCAGACGTGCCTGTTTGCTCGACAGATCGGCTTGCAGCCGGTGACCCCCCAGTTCGCAGCCCGCAGAGCAACGGCATGGCCGAGAGCTTCGTGAAGACGATCAAGCGTGATTACGTGGCGCACATACCTAAGCCGGATCGAGAAACGGCACTACGTAACTTGGCCAATCCCTGTGATCCTGCGTGGTCGTCTTACTTTGCCCAACGTCGAGCTGCGATAGACGTGGATTGATTGCCCGGTACTAGACCATGGTGCTGACGAAAGACTTGAGCCGGATGAGGCGCGACTCTCATGCCCGGTTCTTTGGGGGCGGTGGCGCAGTAATGCGCTGCTGTTACCCGACGAAAGTGTACTTAAGCCCTACCATCTTATCTCGGCGCCATAAACCAGGACCTTCATCTCCTCCCTCCTTGATTCCGTACTTAACTACGGAGGTAGAGTTGAATCGTGGATCGAAAACCCGAGAGGAGATCGCCGTTATGAAACACCTAAGACTGCTGCTGATAGTGAGTGCGACTCTGCTGTCATCCACCGTATGGGCCGATGGCAGTTCCGATCGCCTGTACGGTAAGATGATCCAGGCCAACGAGCAATCCATGCGCGAATACGCTAGCGCCCAAGGCAAGAACCCGCCAGAAGTCACTCACTACCGCTATGGCATGAAGCTCGACATCGCCAAGGTCATTCACGTCACGTCGACCAATGGCAACTGCGATGTGATGCCTGCGCAAATGACCTACGAGGATTCGAGCGGAAACCTGCATATTCTGGAGTACCGCGTATCAGGAACGGACTGCAGGAGCCAGCACTGAGCATTGTTGACGTGTTGCTGACGGAAAAGTAATTTTCACGTCACCCTGACGTTATTTTGCATGTGGAAGTATGTAAGAAGCGCACCCGGCTATGCCCGGCGCGCTTCGGCATATACACAACCGCACAATGAAAAATCTGCCAAAACATCAAGAGCGTTTATGAACAACAAGGCCCTGTTGGGACTTTCTCAGATCGTCTTGAGCATCAGCGCTGCGCAGGCTGCAATGGCCGCCGAGGAAAAAGGCGAGGGATTCATCGAAGGCAGCAGCCTGAGCATCCTCAATCGAAATTTCTACTTCAACCGTGATTTTCGCAAAGGCCAGTCCAGCAGTACAGGAAATGGCTACTCGGAAGAATGGGCCCACGGAGTCATAGGCCGATTCGAGTCGGGCTCGGCCAGGCCGAGGACAATTACTCCAAGCTCGGCGGCGCCGTAAAGACCCGTTTCCTGGACACTGAAATCAAAGTAGGCGATGTCTTCCCTGTCACGCCTGTCGTGCAGTACGGCGATTCGCGACTGCTTCCGGAAAGCTTCCGCGGCGTCACCGCATACAACACCAGTGTCGAGGGCTTGGTGCTACAGGGCGGACGCCTGCACGCGATGAGCCAACCCAGCTCCAGCAGCATGCGGGATGATTTTGCAACCTTCTACGCAGGCGAAGTCGGCTCTCCGTGGATAGTCGGCGGTGATTACACACCCAACGACAACCTTGGCTTCAGCCTTTACACCAGTTGTCTCAAGGATGCCTGAAACCAATACTATACCGGCACTACCTGGAGCTACCCGCTTGCAGATGATGTCGCCTTGGTCGGTGGTTTGAATTACTACAAGGCCGTCGATGAGGGGAAGCAGCTCCTCGGCAGTTTTGAGAACGATATCTGGAGCGGCAAGGTCGGCCTCCGTGTCGGGGCGCACACCGGCGAGGGACGGAGACGGCCGACGTGAACCAGATCGCTATTGTGCCTTGCTATCGCCCTTCGGGGACTCCATTCCAATGTGTTGGTTCATGTTCTCCATCATTGTATTGCAGTTTTTCATCATCTTGGACATTTCCTGCATGTCCATCATCGGCATATGGTTGCCGTCCATCATGTGCATGTCCTCACCCTTATTTGTCTCGGCACTGCTTTGGGCGGGGGCTTTGGCCTGTTCGGCAAATCCCGTGGCAACAGTTCCAAGGGCTATGAAGGTAGCAAGGACGGTGTAGGTAATGGCGTTACGCATGGCGACTCTCCTCATCTACGACCTTGGTTTCCAGCCAGGCTGTGTATTGAAGAGTTGATTGCTCCACTGTCCTCCTGTTTGGCTCCTTTGGTTTGGAGGATGGTTTCAGGCGCCTGAGGTAGGCGCCTTTTTCGGTCAACAAGTCTTCGGCTTCATCGCTCTGGACTCTGCGAGCTGGCTTGACAGCACCGCGTTGTCTTGCACGAGAAGCTGCTTTTCTGTGGCCAACTGGCTCAATTGGCTTTCAGTTTGGCTTAAGCGTTCCGCCAGCAGGCTTCGCTCCCGTTCATTGACGGCCAGGTAAGTCCGCGTCTCAGCCAAACGCTGCTCACCTTGGCCATGGCGCTGCTCCAGTGCCTGATGCGACTGTTGCAAGTCGGTGAATTGAAGTAAGACGTGTTCATGCGCAATCTGACTCTGCGCGAGCGTCGCTTGCGTCGTGAGCAGGGTGCTTTCTAGACGATCATGGTCCTGCACCAGGCGTTGTTCCTGCGCCTGCAGTTCGCCCAGGCGGGTTTGCTGCGCGAGCAGACGCTGCCGGAGCGCTGCCAATTCGTGTTCCAGGCGCTGCTGGCGTTGCTCAGTGGCCTGGCGCTCGTCGCTGCGTTGTTGCGCGACCGATGCCTGGTAGTGCTCAAACTGCTCCCGCGCTTGTTGCAGTTGCCGGGTCAGTGCGGCCGCCTCGGCGGCGCGGTCAGCCAGACGTTGTTCGAGCCCGGTCTTTTCACTGCCCAGGCTGGCCAGGGCGATCTCCTGACGCTGCAGGGTGTCAGCCAGCCCCTGGCTGCGCGTAGTGGCTACGGCAAGTGCCTGGGCCTGCTGCTCCTGAACGCTGAGTTGCGCGTCGCGCTCGACGAATGCCTGCTGCAACTGTTCCTGCAACGCGTCGGCCTCTGCCTGGTGAGCCGCTACGGCCTGCTGGAGTTGGACGGCCGCCTCCGCCTGAACTTTTTCGTACAGTCCTTTCAGCGCCAGGACCAGCTCCGCGGGCAATCCCAGTTCGGCCTGGGCCAGCGTGCCGGGATGCGCGGCTTTCCAACGCTTTAACAACGGAGCAATCGTGCTTTTGCTGCCCGTCCCACCCAGGGCGACGCGGATGCTGTCAATGGTGGGGTTGTGGCCCGCAGCCACCAGTTGGGTGGCCGCCTGGGCAACATGCAGGTAGAGGACGCCGGAACGGGCCATGAACACCTCGGATTTTTTCGTACCGTATTATGGAAAACGTAATACCTCGATTTAAGTACAGAATAGTTCAGCCGACTGAGACCGTCAGTTGACCCACGATAAGCGCGGTTATCGTGAGTTAAGTCATCGCGATCGAGGGTTGTGTCTATAATCTGCGGTACACATGGCCTAAACAGGCGCTTCGTGATGACAGCCGGCAATAATGACGAAAACCTCCCCACCAGGCGGCACGAAGAGCCGACAGTACTTGCGCGTACCCCCGGTACGCTCACCACCCCCGAACAATTGGCTGAGCAACATCAGCGTTTTCTCGCCGCCGCGACAACCGACAACACCCGGCGCACCTACCGCTCGGCCATTCGCCACTTTCTCGCCTGGGGCGGCGTGCTGCCGTGCGATGAAGCCGCGCTGATTCGTTATCTATTGTCTTTTGCGGAAGTATTGAACCCGCGCACCCTGGCCCTGCGCCTCACGGCGCTGTCGCAATGGCACCGTTATCAGGGTTTTCCTGACCCTACCGCCAGCGCCACCGTGGGCAAAACCTTGCGCGGTATTGAGCGGGTGAACGGGCGGCCTCGACAAAAAGCCAAGGCCCTGGTCCTAGAGGATCTCGAACGCATCGTGGTGCACCTGAACACGCTCGACGGACTGGCGACACTGCGGGACAGTGCACTGCTCCAGGTCGGGTATTTTGGTGCGTTCCGGCGCAGCGAATTGGTCACGCTGGAGATGCAATACCTCGAGTGGGAGCAGGAAGGTCTACGGATCACGCTGCCCCGTTCCAAGACCGATCAGGAGGGCGAGGGACTCGACAAGGCGATCCCATACGGCGACAGCATCTGCTGCCCCGCGACAGCGCTACGCCGGTGGTTGGACGCGGCTCAGATCGTTCAGGGGCCACTGTTCCGGCGCATCAGCCGCTGGGGCGTACTCGGCGAGGTGGCACTGCACGAGGGCAGCGTGAATACCATCCTGACGGCACGTGCCGAAGCCGCAGGGCTGTTGTATGTGCCCGAACTGAGCAGCCACAGTCTGCGTCGGGGACTGGCTACCAGTGCGCATCGGGCTGGGGCGGATTTCCTTGAGATCAAACGACAGGGTGGCTGGCGGCACGATGGCACCGTACACGGCTATATCGAGGAAGCTGGAGCTTTCGAGGAGAATGCGGCTGGCTCGTTATTACGACGCAAACCGTAGCCAAGGTTTGTAAGCAGGGCTGGTTAGAATCCCAAGTGGCCACCCTCTATTCTCGACCGTCCTTCCGCAGCACATGAGCAGTTCCCTTAAAAACAGTTACTTACAGAACGAATGTCCTAATTTTTGGCTTATCTCGGCACGCCCACTATGACGTCCCGTAAGGCGAGGCGAGTGTAAATATCTGCTTTACCGTATATTCGAATTGGCATATATTCGGATTTCCAGATATTGGCCGTACACGCATTCCCCAGGAGGTCACATGCGGGAAACACTGACTCCCCCCATCGTTTTCAAATGCCTGGCTGATGACACCCGGGCCCGGATGACCCTGCTGATCGCCCGTGAAGGCGAACTCTGTGTCTGCGAACTTACCCACGCGCTGGAGCTGAGCCAGCCGAAGATCTCCCGGCATCTTGCCCAGTTGCGCGAGGCTGGAATCCTGATGGATCGCCGCAAGGGTCAATGGGTGTACTACCGACTGCACCCCGAACTGCCGCAGTGGGTGGACGCGATGCTGAAGGGAGTGGTCGATGCCAACCAGGAATGGTTGAGCCCCGATGCATTGCGCCTTGCCGAAATGGGCGAGCGGCCGCAGAGCCCTGTTGCTTGTGCTTGAGAATTCCCTTCGCTGATTGAGTTGTAGTCATGCTGATCGCATTTTTGATTTTCCTGGTGACGATCGTTCTCGTCATCTGGCAGCCCAAAGGCCTGGGCGTGGGCTGGAGCGCCGCACTGGGGGCCGTCGTGGCGCTGCTGGCGGGCGTCGTGAGCCTGTCCGATATTCCCGTGGTCTGGCAGATCGTCTGGAACGCTACCGCCACTTTCATCGCCGTCATCATCATCAGCCTGCTGCTGGATGAGGCGGGGTTCTTCGAGTGGGCGGCATTGCACGTGGCCCGCTGGGGCAATGGCAGCAGCCGCAAGCTGTTCGCCTTCATCATCCTGCTGGGCGCCGCCGTCTCGGCGCTGTTCGCTAACGACGGTGCGGCACTGATCCTGACCCCGATCGTCATCGCCATGCTGCTGGCCCTGCGCTTCTCCCCGGCGGCGACGCTGGCATTCGTCATGGCGGCGGGCTTCATCGCCGATACCGCGAGCTTGCCGCTGGTGGTGTCCAACCTGGTGAACATCGTTTCCGCCGACTACTTTGGCATTGGCTTCAGCGAATACGCCTCGGTCATGGTGCCGGTGAACCTGGTCAGCATCGCCGCCACCCTGGGAATGCTGCTGTGGTTCTTCCGCAAGGACCTGCCGCGTACCTATGAACTCGACCAACTGAAGGCTCCCGAAGCCGCTATCCGCGACAAGGCGACGTTCGTTGCCGGCTGGTGGGTGCTTGCGCTGTTGCTGGTCGGCTTCTTCGCCATCGAGCCGCTGGGCGTTCCGATCAGCGCCATCGCTGCTGCCTGTGCGCTGATCCTCTACCTGATCGCCGCGCGTGGGCACGTGATTTCAACCCGCAAGGTGCTCAAGGACGCGCCTTGGCAGGTCGTGGTGTTCTCGCTTGGCATGTACCTTGTGGTGTATGGCCTGCGTAACGCCGGCCTCACCGACTACCTGACGCAGATCCTCAATGTCTTCGCTGGCTACGGAATCTGGGGCGCATCCCTCGGGACGGGGCTGCTCGCCGCTGGCCTGTCGTCGGTCATGAACAACATGCCCACTGTGTTGGTAGGGGCCTTGTCGATCCATTCCGCCGAGGCCACCGGCATCGTGCGCGAGGCCATGATCTACGCCAACGTCATCGGCTGTGACCTCGGTCCGAAAATCACCCCCATCGGCAGCCTGGCCACCTTGCTGTGGCTACACGTGCTGGCCCGCAAGAACATCGTCATCACCTGGGGTTACTACTTCCGCACCGGCATCGTCCTGACGCTGCCGATCCTGCTTGCCACCTTGGCCGCATTGGCCATCCGCCTGAGCTTTTGAACCGGAGATACCTGATGAAAGTCTTGTTCATGTGCACCCACAACAGCTGCCGCAGCATCCTGTCCGAGGCGCTGTTCAATCACCTGGCCCCAGAGGGTATGGAAGCTGTGAGCTCGGGCAGCTTCCCAAGCGGCAAGGTCAATGAGCGGGCACTGAATACCCTGGAAGCCGCCGGTATCCCCACCGCAGGTCTTTCAAGCAAGGCCTCGGATGCCTTCGAGAGCTCTCCTCCCGACATCGTTGTCACCGTGTGCGACCGCGCTGCCGGCGAAGCCTGCCCGATCTTCTTCGGTCCATCGCTCAAAGCCCACTGGGGCCTGGCCGACCCTTCGGCGGTCACCGGGAGTGAGGCAGAAATCGAAGAAGCCTTCCAGACAACACTTGCGAAGATTGATGAGCGCGTGCGCGCCTTCATTGCGCTGCCTTTCTCGCAACTGAGCCAGGACGAACTGAAAGCCGAACTTGCCCGCATCGGCGCGCTGTAGGCCCTGGATCAATGGAGACCGAAATGAACGACCACCTGCCCAATGTCCAACCAGAACTTATTGATCTGCCGTCGCTGGAGCGGCTGGCGCCGAAGGATCCTTCCACACACAAACCGCGCATCCTGCTGCTGTACGGATCGACCCGCGAACGCTCATTCAGCCGCTTGATGGTCCAGGAGGCTGCGCGCCTGCTGGAAGAGTTCGGCGCCGAAACCCGAATCTTTGATCCTTCCGGCCTACCGCTGCCGGATGACGCTCCGGACTCTCACGAGAAGGTGCTGGAACTCCGCGAGCTGATGCAATGGTCCGAGGGCCAGGTGTGGTGCTCGCCCGAGCGTCACGGCTCAATGAGTGCTGTCTTCAAGGCGCAGATCGATTGGGTACCGCTGGCCATGGGCGCGGTTCGCCCAACCCAGGGCAAGACCCTCGCGGTGATGCAGGTATGTGGAGGCTCGCAGTCCTTTAACGTGGTGAACCAACTGCGCGTGCTTGGCCGCTGGATGCGTATGTTTACCATCCCGAACCAGTCGTCGGTGCCGAAAGCCTTCCTGGAGTTCGATGAAGCCGGGCGCATGAAGCCGTCTTCTTTCTACGATCGACTGGTCGACGTGATGGAGGAACTGACCAAGTTCACGCTCCTGCTGCGTGATCGCCAGGATTATTTGGTAGACCGCTACTCCGAGCGCAAAGAGTCGGCGGAAGAACTATCCAAGCGAGTCAATATTCGGTCTATCTGAGGTCATGAGCATGTCGCATCCTTACTCATTGAAATCGTTGCCCCATGCTCCGGGTGTGCTGATTTTTACGCCTTGTCCGGGCACCCAGACCAGCGGTCTCGCTGAAAGCCTGGATACGCTCAAGAAGGCCGGTGCCGTGGCGCTGGTTACGCTGATGTCGGACGCAGAGCTTCAGGAAAACGGAGTTGCCCAGCTTGGCGTCGCGGCCAAGCAGCATGGGTTGGAGTGGTACCAACTGCCGATCAAGGATGATCATGCTCCGGATAAAAACTTCGAGGTCGGGCTGGGAGAGATCCGCCACCAGTTGAACGCTTTGCTCGCATCCAACAAGGCCCTGGCCATCCACTGCAAGGGCGGCTCCGGCCGCACCGGGCTGTTCGCTGCCCGTCTGCTGATCGAGTCCGGAATGCCGCGCCGCGAGGCGATTGCATGGGTGCAGGATCTTCGCCCACGGGCGATTCAGAAGCCTGCGCACATCAACTACATCAACCAGTTCGGCGAAGGCTGAGCGCTCCAGCCAGACAGGAGAAACCATGGCCACCGAAGGCGAGCTACTCGATGTCATCGTGATTGGCGGCGGGCAGTCCGCGCTGACGGTGGCCTATTTTCTCAAGCGGGCCAAGCTCTCGTTCCTGCTGCTTGACGCTGAAGAGGCTGCGGGCGGGGCGTGGCGCCATGGCTGGCACTCGCTGACGCTGTTCTCGCCCTCCGCTTGGAGCTCCATCGCGGGCTGGCCGATGCCGCCAGTCACCGAAGGTAATCCTGATAGGGATCACGTGGTCAGCTACCTGGAGCAGTACGAGGCGCGCTACGGGTTTCCTATCGTTCGCCCCGTCAGCATCACGGCGGTGGAGCGGACCGCACGTGGTCTTCGTGTGCGCTCGAAGGACCGCAACTGGGAAGCCCGTGCCGTCATCAGCGCAACGGGGACCTGGAGCAAGCCCAATGTTCCGGCCTATCCGGGGATAGAGCTGTTCCAGGGGCAGCAGATTCACTCCGCCCAGTACCAGTTACCAGAGGCTTTCCAAGGAAAACGCGTGCTGGTCGTTGGTGGTGGCAACTCGGGGGCGCAAATCTACGCGGAGCTGTCCGAGATCGCCGACGCAACGTGGGTAACCACGAAGGAACCGGCGTTTCTGCCTGATGACGTGGATGGCCGGGTGCTGTTCGAACGGGCTACCGAGCGCCTCAAGGCTCAACAGGAGGGCCGTGTTATCGACGCACAGGTCGGTGGGCTTGGTGATATCGTCATGGTGCCCTCAGTAGTCCGGGCTCGCGAGCGCGGGGCCCTTCGTGCTGTAAGGCCTTTCACCTCATTTACGTCGGATGGGGTCGTCTGGCCCAACGGTGAGAAAACCCAGGTCGATGTGGTGGTCTGGTGTACTGGATTCCGGCCGGCACTGGATCACCTTAAGGCACTGGACGTGCTGGATGACTACGGAAGGGTCGAGGTTGATGGGGGGCGTTCTATTCGCGAGCCGCGCCTCTGGCTGGTCGGATATGGCGACTGGACCGGCTTGGCCTCGGCGACGTTGATTGGCGTCACCCGTACCGCGCGCAGCACAGTTAACGAAGTAGTCGAACACCTGAACAGCTTGGAGCAGTCGGATGCATAGCGGAATCGAAATTCGTGTCGCCAGACCAGAGGATGCAGAAGAGATCCAGATCATCTACGCGCCCATCGTACTCAACACGGCCATCTCATTCGAAGAGGCAGTGCCGAGCGTGGAGCAAATGTGTGAGCGTATCTCCACGACGCTGCAAACCTATCCGTATCTGGTGGCTGTGCGAGAAGGACGGGTAGTCGGCTATGCCTACGCCAGTCAGCACCGGGCGCGTGCGGCGTACCGGTGGGCGGTGGATGTGACGGTGTATGTCGCCGAGGGGCAGCGCCGCAGCGGAATTGCTCGGCAGCTCTATGACGTGCTGCTGCCGGTTCTGAAGCGTCTGGGATATCGCTCGGCGTATGCCGGTATCGCCTTGCCGAATGAAGGCAGTGTCGGGCTGCACGAACGACTCGGTTTTCAGCACATCGGTACGTTTCCGCAGGTCGGATTCAAGCTCGATGCTTGGCATGATGTGGGGTATTGGCGGTTTGAGTTCGGTGACGACGGCCTTCGACCCGAGGCTCCAATGAGCTTCGTATCCTAAACCCGAATGCCACGCTAGAGCGTCCCAGCCCGCGCCGTTGCTGGCTGCGACAGCACTAATCCTCCAACACATGTGAGTAAACCTGAATCGTCCCAGTTTTGTAGACACCTCCAAACCTAATAATGATGCCCAAAGATTGGTGAAATGGTGCTTGCACTACAGGGGGCTAGTTGAAAAGGGCCAAGAAACGGCTGAAATTGACAGCGGCAATGGCAAGGCCGCTCAGTACGATAACTGTCGTGTAGATCGGGTGGTCTTTGACGATTTCAATTAACACAACAGGATGCACCCCGTTCCGCTCGTACCATTTGGATTTTGTCTTCAAGGACTTTTCATGTGTACGCTCGAAGAAGTTCGCAAACATATCGAGCTTCCTTAGGGTCGATTGATGCATTTTTATGTACTCAGCGTTCACAAAGGCGGCAGCCTCATCAGCGCCGGGCAGTGCGTCTTGGTCGCTGGCATTATTGAGTTCAGCCAATGCCATGATCCTGCCTTTCCTTCCCCTACTATCGGCATGCGGGGCATAGTTTCTTCCATATAACGCAACCAGCTCACGCGCAAGGTCAACCTTCTTGTCATCCGGCAGCTCTACGGGTTTGCCCCCGAGCACCCGAAAGCGATGCTCAAGCGCAAAGAACCCGAAATTTTCGTCTCGCATGTTCCAATGCAGGAACCGACAATCCTTGTGCTTATCAAGCCATTGGAAAAAACCTTTCAGCATCGACTTTTCGAATTTATTGAGCTCTGCTTGCATGCTGGAGAGCTGTTTGCTGAGCTCTGCTTCTTTATGGATGGACCACGATTTGGTTTGGCCGGTTTTTAGGTTCCGTGTGGCGATGGATGTCACACGTTTCGACTCCCCCGTATCATTTTCATAAAACGATTCGCAGGAGTAGTGAATTACGTAAACTCGGTTCGCGTCCAGGTAGAGGTCTTCGATTAACGCTCTGCTCCTTTTGCGATCCTTTACCCGATCTAGCTCTGCTCCCACACCTTTCCCCTCAACCCAATGCACTGTAGGCGAAGCTGGTGATTTTGCCCTCAAATGTGGGTACCCGCTAGATTCACCCCTAGCTTTGCCTTTGACTCTTCCTGAGGGTATACCGCTTGGGGATAATCAGCCGGCTTTGTCTTGGTGGATTGCCCTACAAATCGACGTGGCCTTCACCAAGCCGCTCCCAATGCCGGCCGTCAGAACGTAGGACCATTCGCTTCCGCCGAAACGGGCTGGTGGGCGTGAGCCAACAGGCGTATCCTACAAGTGCTTGCTCCGAGACTTGTTGGCCTACAGCCTCCCCTTGGAGACATCTGATAGCCCGCCGCTGAGGCGGGCTTCTTTGCTATCGGGTCGCAGCGCCTTTGGTTTGCTAGCTTCCCAAGCTAGGCTCTGCCAGGGCGCATGCCCATCAGCGGTCTACCCGCCTCCCTAAGCACGACGATTATCGACGTACCCAAATCCTTAATCAGGCGCATGGAAAGCAGGCGGAGGTTTGGCGAAATTCGCTTACGCAGCCATTGCTTCGCAGGATTCTGCGCAGGTCATGCAGGCCTGGGCGCATTGCTGACAGTGGTCTGCCTTATGCTTACCGCACTCCTCCCCGCAGGCCCGGCAAATTTTGGCGCATAGGGCACAAAGCTCTTTGGCCAGCATGCTTTCTCGTGCCATCAAGGTAGCCGCAAGGTTGCACATATCTGCGCAATCTCTGTCCAGCTTGATGCAGTCAGCCATCATTTTTACATCTTGTTCTTGTAGGCAGGCTGACGCACAGCCTTCACAGGCCAGCGCACAGCGCAGGCATTCCGAGATGCATTCTTCAAAGCGACTGTTCATGGTCATATCTCCGGTATCGGGTCGATTTGATGCCAGTGCACCGTCTCATGACGGTATGTAGCGTTCGACCTGACGGGGTCCTGAAGATTGATTACATTTCTGTAAGCTTGTCCGAATCCTCTCGGTGTGAAGGCGTGCCCGATCATTTAAGGCTGGAACATCACTGCTTATGAATGCTCACGATCTTCGCGACGCTTCCTTCCATACGGAACCCAAATTTCACCTTGTCTCCTACGTTCAAGCCCTTCAGCTGTGCAGGCTCAGCATGGAAACCCATGGTCATCGCCGGCCATTTGAGCTCTGCTACCGGGCCGTGGGCCAATGTGATTTTTCCGCTTTGAGGATCCAGCGCCTTTATTGCCCCTTCAGCATGCGCGGTGGGTGCCGCCTGGGTGCCTTGGCCTCCTTCGTCGGAAGCTGGCATGTTCTTCATGTCCATACCATCCATGTCCTGGGCATGCACACTGGCGGCGAAAGCTGTGACCAGGGCTGCGATGACGATTAGCTTTTTCATTGGTTTTCTCCTGAGGGGTTGGGGGTAGTGACAGTAAGTTCGCGGCGACGGATCAGCCAGTACGCCGCAGGTATTACAAACAGGGAGAGCAACGGAGCGGTTAGCATGCCGCCGACCATGGGCACCGCGATGCGACTCATGACCTCGCTGCCGGTACCGCTGCTCCAGAGGATGGGCAGCAGGCCTGCAACGATGACCGCCACGGTCATTGCCTTGGGTCTGATGCGCTGCACCGCACCCTCACGGATTGCGCCGAGCAGCGCTGCTCGTGTGGTTTCGCCACTGGCCTGACGCTCAGCCCAAGCGTTATTCAGGTAAATGAGCATAATCACGCCAAACTCCGCCGCTACGCCGGCCAAGGCAATGAAACCAACGCCTGTGGCCACCGACAGGTTGTAGCCCAGCAAGTACAGCAGCCAAACGCCTCCGGTTAGCGCGAACGGTAGCGTGCCCATGATGAGTAGCGCCTCACCGAGGCGCCCAAAAGTCAGGTAGAGCAGCACGAAGATGATGGCCAGCGTCGCTGGCACCACCCAGGCCAGGCGTGCGTTAGCGCGCTCCAAGTATTCGAACTGCCCGGAGTAACTCAAGCTCATGCCCGGATCTAGCTTTACCTCGGTGTCGATCACCTGCCGCAGGTCTGCCACAACAGACGATAGGTCTCTGCCGCGCACATCGACGTACACCCAGCCCGAGGGGCGAGCATTTTCGCTCTTGAGCATGGGCGGGCCATCGGCAATACGTATGCGGGCCACGGTGCCAAGCGTCAGCTGGCCCCCCTGCGACGTGTAGATCGGCAGCTGACGCAACGCCTCCACGGAATCACGCCATTCACGTGGATAGCGCACGCTAATGGGAAAGCGAGCTAACCCTTCAACCGTTTCCCCAATGGTTTCGCCACCTATGGCACCGGCTACAATAGCCTGTACGTCGGTAATGTTCAGGCCATAACGCGCAGCGGCATGGCGGTCGATGTCCAAATCAATGTAGCGACCGCCAGTCAAACGCTCTGCCAGGGCCGAAGTCACTCCAGGCACCTTTATCGCTGCCCGCTCTACAGCAAGGGTAGCCCGGTCTATCTGGTTCAGATCGCTGCCGGCAACCTTGACGCCGATCGGACTCTTGATGCCGGTGGCCAGCATGTCAATCCGATTGCGGATAGGCGGAATCCAGATATTGGTGAGCCCAGGCACACGCACGATACGGTCAAGCTCTTCGATTAGCTTCTCAGTGGTCATACCTGGACGCCATTCACTCTTGGGCTTGAGCCGCACGGTGGTCTCGAACATCTCCAGCGGTGCAGGGTCAGTGGCCGATTCGGCGCGGCCGGCCTTACCAAAGACGCTGGCTACCTCGGGGACTGTACGAATCAAGCGATCCGTTCGCTGCAACAGCTCTGAAGCTTTCTGCGCGGAGAGTCCAGGCAAGGCTGAAGGCATGTAGAGCAGATCACCTTCATCAAGTGGGGGAAGAAACTCGCCACCCAGATGGTTCAAGGGCCACAGACTGCTGAGCAGGATGAGCAATGCTCCAGCGAGGGTAAGCAAGGGCCGGCGCAGGACGACCTCCAATGCCGGACGGTACAGCCGGATGAGGCCCCGGTTGAGCGGGTTGCGCTGTTCCGCAGGCAGTGGCCCTCTGATCCAGTACCCCATCAGCACCGGTATCAGGGTCACCGATAGCGCAGCCGCCGCTGCCATCGCGTAGGTCTTGGTAAAGGCCAGGGGGGCAAAGAGGCGGCCCTCCTGGGCTTGCAGCGTGAACACCGGGATGAACGAGAGCGTGATGATCATGAGGCTGAAGAACAGCGCTGGTCCAACCTCGACGGCCGCCTCCGTCATTACGTTCCAATGCGCTTCGCCCCGCAAAGGTTGACCAGGATGCTGGGCATGCCAGGCCTCTACACGTTTGTGGGCGTTCTCGATCATGACCACGGCAGCGTCCACCATTGCACCGATGGCAATAGCGATTCCGCCAAGGGACATGATGTTGGCGTTGATGCCCTGATGACGCATGACGATCAGCGCAATCAGGATTCCCACGGGCAGCGACACGATGGCCACCAGCGACGAGCGCAGGTGCCAGAGAAACGCTGCGCATACCAACGCCACTACCACAAACTCCTCGACCAGTTTGTGACTGAGGTTCTCCACAGCACGGTCGATCAGCTGGCTGCGGTCGTAGACGGTGACAAGCTCCACCCCGGCAGGCAGGCCTTTCTTCAGGGTTTCGAGCTTGGCCTTGACGTGCGCGATGGCCTCACGAGCATTCTTGCCGCTGCGCAGGATAACCACTCCACCTACGGCTTCACCGAGGCCGTCCAGTTCACCTATGCCTCTGCGGGCTTCCGGACCTATCTGCACCGTAGCGACATCGCCTAAGTTCACCGGCACGCCCTTGGTAGCCAGTCGCAGAGGGATCGCTCTGAAATCGTCCAGCGATCCTAGGTAGCCGGCCGCACGAACCATGAATTCTGCTTCGCCTTGCTCCAGCACACCACCGCCGGTCTCCTGGTTGGCCTTACCTATAGCCTCTATCACCTCAGCTTGGGTGATACCGAGGCTGGCCATGCGAAGCGGATCGAGGAGGACTTGGTATTGCTTGACCATACCGCCGATGGTGGCCACCTCAGCGACATCCGGCAGGGTCTTGAGCTCATAGCGCAGGAACCAGTCCTGCAGGCTGCGCAGTTGCGACAGGTCATGGCCACCGTTGCGATCGACCAGCGCATACTGAAAAATCCACCCGACTCCGGTGGCGTCCGGTCCGAGTACCGGCTTGGCTGCCGCAGGTAATCGCGATTGTGCCTGGCTCAGGTACTCAAGAACCCGAGAGCGCGCCCAATACAGATCGGTGCCGTCCTCGAACAGCACGTAGACGAAGCTGTCACCGAAGGCGGAGAAGCCGCGTACCGTTTTGGCCTCCGGAACCGAGAGCATTGTGGTGGTCAGCGGATAGGTCACCTGATTCTCAACGATCTGAGGAGCCTGACCTGGGTAGGACGTGCGGATGATCACCTGTACATCCGACAGGTCGGGCAAGGCGTCGATTGGCAGACTGCGCACCGAGACGAAGCCCCATGCCACCAGAAACAGCGTAGCGAGCAGCACCAGTACCCGGTTGCCTACCGACCAGCGGATCAGTTTGGCAATCATGGTTGGCCCTCCAACACTTTGATCTGCTCAACCACCATGCCCTCGTCGCGTTCGCGTATCCCAAAGCGAATCTGTGCACCGACCTTGAGGCCATCAAGGAGCGACTGATCAGCCACCGGGAAGGTCATGGTCATCCCAGGCATACCCAGGGTGAGGAAGGGACCATGGTCAACGGTGAGCTGGGCTCCGTCTATCTGCACGATACGGCCGTTCGCTTCATGTAAGGCGGGCCCCGCTTTTGGCTGAGCGTCTTGCGCCGTCGCCGCTTCGATGCCTTTCAAATTAGCTTCGGAGTCCAGTAGGAATTGCCCCGACGCTACGATGCGCTGACCTGCCTGAAGGCCCTGCAACACCGCAACTTGCCCCTTGCTCTCCTGACCCAACACGACTTCCACCGGTCGGAAGCGACCACCTTCTTCAGCCAGCATCACCAGATCCCGCTTGCCGGTACGTATGACCGCCTCGGCAGGCACCAAGAGGCTCTGCTCGGCAGACACGCCGGGATTGAGAGCCACTTGAGCGGTCATCCCAGGACGAAGCCGTCCATCCGGGTTGGGCAACTCGATACGCAGGCGCAACGTGCGGCTTTGCAAATCGGCATCAGCCAACAGCGCGGTCAACTTGCCCGGTACCGGATCGCCTGGGAAAGCTGGCAATTGCGCTTGCACAGGCTGGCCTTCGCGCAGGCCTTGAGCCTGGGCTTCTGGCACAGCGGCTTCCAGCCAGACGTTGGCCACTCCGTTGATCCTTGCCAAGGTAGTCCCCGGCGTCAGCGTCATGCCGGGTCGCAGATCGAGAACCTGGATGACACCGGCAGTGGGCGCGGAAAGTGTGATCGAGAGCTGTACCTTTCCAGTGCTCGCGACCCGGTTGATCAGGTAGACCGGCATGCCGGAGAGCAGGAGCCGCTGTCGTGCCGCCGCTGTCAGTTGAGCGTCGCCGGAATGCCGCAACGCCAGATATTCCTCCTGCAAACCAGCCCACTCCGGGGTCAGCACATCGGCTAGGGGAGCCCCTTTAGCAACTATATCCCCCGCCGCCCGGCCATATACGCGTTCGACGTAACCGCCAGTACGGGCCTGCAACACGCTGAAGTCGCGTTCGTCGAACGCCAGAACGCCGCTCACGCTCAGGGATCGTTCAAGCCTGCCAGCCATCACCGTTGCCAATCGCATCCCGAGATTTTGCTGGAGCCCAGCCGAGACCTGAACCGCAGGCTGCCCCTTGTCATCCGTCTCGCCTGAATACTTGGGCACGAGCGGCATGTCCATGAACGGCGACTTTCCGGGTGCCGGGAAATGCTGCTGGGGATACATCGGGTCGTACCAATACAGCGCTTTTTGCTCACCTACTGGCTGCGATGGGGTAACCGTGCCCCGTCCACCTAGCCAGAAGCCCGCGCCTGCTCCAATAGCAAGGGCAGCAGCCACAACCAACCCAATCGACCTATTCCTCATGCCCGCACCTCTCCATATACGAAATGCAGACGCGCTGCTGTTGCAGCCAACTGTCCTTGCAGATCCACATCCTGTAACAGCGCTTCCACGCGTTGCCGACGTGCCGACAGCACTTCACTCAACGGCGACTTACCGGCGCGGTAGTCCGCCAGAGCGAGGCGTACCCGGTCCTCGGCCAGAGGTAGAAGCGTCTCGCGACTGCGCCGCACCGCCCGCTGCAAACGTTGGTACTCGGCAAGGTCTGTTTCAAGCTGGGCTTGATGCTCGCGCAGGGCTGCATCCTGCTCATCCTCCAACTGACGAACTTGCGCGCGTCGTGCCGCAATCATCGGGTCTTGCCGGGAGCCGGTGAACAACGGCAGCTGGAAGCTGACTTGCAAGCTGACCATGTTGCTGAAGTCCGGGCCACGACGCTGATAATCCACCCCCCAAGACCAATCCGACTTCTTTTCTGCCTGGGCCTGGTGTACCTGGGCTTGCGCCTCGCGTGTCATGGCGTTGTAGGTATTGAGCTCCGGGTGGGCATGTACGGAGTGCAGGTATTCAGCTGCGTCTACAGGCCAGAGTGGGAACGTCGGCGCCCCTACTTCGGCGTCCTGCCCAATCCAGCGCTTCAGCGCGGATCGCGCTTGAGCTGCCTGACTCAATAAAACATCCTTCTGCTCGTCCAGCTGCGCCAATTCCTGTTTCGGAGCCAGCGTATCGGTCGTCGAGCCTGCGCCACCGGCCAGGCGCGCCCGCACCGTAGAAGCCAGCAGCTGGTTTTCTTTGTAGAAAGCGTCGAACTGTTCAAGTTTTCGCTGCACGGTGTACGCATTAACCCAAGCCTGCGCGGTTGCCGCTCGAATCTTCAGGCGCTCGAAGACCGCCTCAGCATCGGCTCGCTCGACCGTGGCCTGAGCTGTCTCTACGCGAGCTTTACGTTTGTCCCGGTTCGGTACGTCCTGAGACAGGCCAACCACCTGCATGGTCATGAAGTCTCTGTTCAAGCTCCAGCGATCAGCGCCTTCAATCGGCAGGTTTTGTACTCCAAGATTCAGGCGCGGATCGGGTAGTTCGCCCGCTGGAATGACCAAGTTGCGCGCAGCTGATGCCTGCTCTTGGCGGGCTTGTAGAGAGGGAGCGTTGCGTTCAGCCAGTTGCAGCGCTTCATCCAGCGACAGCGTTGTCGCCTGTGCTGAGACAGCCGGCAGCAGTATGAAAAGGACGGCAGTGGGAGTTCGTCCCTGAAAACGTTGGGGAGTCATGAGAATGATTCCTCGAAAGATCAGCGCCCAGGCGCGTGCCATCGGCCCGCTGCTAGGCAGAACGATGGTGTGAAATTAAGAGGGAGTCAGACGCGGGGAGGACGCCATGGATCGGGGGGAGAACCTGTTGCTATGCCTACAGCGTAGGGATCGGCAGGTCGTGGCTTGGCATAGGTCAGTCCAGGCGTCAGGAAGCTGAGCTGCACTGTGCTGGCAGTTCTGCACTCCTGGCCTACCTTGCAGGATTTGGCATGGTCACCAGTCTTGCCCGGCTCTTGGTCCTGGCAGCAGTCATGGTCCATGCCCGCCATCATTTCCATGCCCATGGTCTGCATTGGGCAAGGTTCAGTCGCCGAATCGATGCCCGCCATCCCGTTAAGCGGAAGCGCCACGATAAGCATCAGGATGGTGAGCAGTCGAATGAAGCGTTTCATGATGGGCGAATATAGGTTACCGGGATGAATTCAGCATTAAGAGGCTTCACCAAACAACCGCTTGGAGGCTGGAAGGCTGATGTAAAAGGTTGTGAATCCCTCCGCTGAAGTACACCAAATTCGTCCGCTGTGAGCCTCGATGATGGAGCGTGTTATCGACAGGCCCAGGCCTGCATTGCTTGGTCCGCCTTCGCGTCTGGCTGGATCAGCCCGATAGAACCGGTCGAAGATCTTGCCAATGTGCTGAGGATCGATGGTTACTCCGCTGTTACGTATGGACAACGTCACGTTTTCACGTGTTTGCTCGATCTGCACTGATATCTCGTTGCCTTCCGGGGTGTAGCGCAACGCGTTCGATAAAAGGTTGGAAAGCGCTCGGTCAATCATCAAGAGATCGCCACGAACCTTGCCACGACCTTGGAGGGTCAGCTGGATGCCTTGATCCTCAGCCAGAAACTGGTAGTACTCGAACAGCTTGGATACGAGTTCGGAGAGCTCCACATCAATCTGCTCAGGCACGATCAGACCGTTATCCGCCTTCGCGAGGAAAAGCATGTCGTCGATCATGCGCGACATGCGCTTGAGGTCTTCAAGGTTCGAATAGAGGTTTTCCTCATAGGCATCCAGGTCACGCTTCTTGGTGAGCACCACTTCGGTATGGGTAAGTAGGTTGCTGACCGGCGTTCTCAACTCATGAGCGATATCGGCAGAGAAGTTGGACAACCGAACGAATGCATCCTCCAACCGTCCCAGCATCCCGTTGAAAGACAGGATGAGCTCCTGAAGCTCTAGCGGTACGGGCTCCAGCGGAATGCGCTCGCGGAGCGATCTTGCCGACATCCCGGTGGCCACTTTGGTGATTTGCCCGACAGGCCGAAGCCCACTCTTGGCAACGACCCAGCCCAAGCCTGCGCTCACAATCGCGCTGATCACCAAGCCGATGCCGAACCACCATTGCAGGGTGACAAAGAAATGCGCGTGAGTGGTGACATCGAGCATCAGCACGGCCGTCACCGGTTCCGGCTCGCCCGCGATGGTCATCTGGGCGGTGATACCGCGGAAGTTCTGCGCTTCATCCTGCCATTCCCAAACTGCGCCCCGGTGCGCCTGCTCGAACTGCTTAGGAATTTGCGAAGCCTTGGGATCTGAAAAAAGGACCGTTCCGTCAGCCTTGGTGATTTTCGCCGACAGATCCTGATGTGCGCCGAGCAATGCCCGCAGCTGCTGCTTCTGATCGTCGAGCCCGCCTCGCGCTACTGAAATGGACAGAATATGACGCGTTGACTCCAGCTTTTCGGAGAGCGCCTGCTCATCCAGCATCCGGAAATGGTGCTGGCTGAGCCCGTAGAAAGCCACGCCGGCAACGACCAAGACAGCAGTCACCGCGAACATGAACATCAGGGTCAGTCGCTTGACGAGCGATGATTGCGGGCGCATCACTCGGCCACATCCATCATGTAGCCCATGCCTCGGGCGGTATGGATGAGCTTTGGCGCGAAGTCGTCATCAATCTTGGCCCGCAGTCGGCGAATCGCGACCTCGATCACGTTGGTGTCACTGTCGAAGTTCATGTCCCAGACCTGAGAAGCGATCAGCGACTTGGGGAGCACCTCCCCGCGTCGGCGCATGAGCAGCTCCAAAAGGGCAAACTCCTTGGCAGTAAGGTCGATCCGCTTGCCGTTTCGCGTAGCCCGGCGCTTGAGCAGGTCAACCTCAAGGTCCGCCATCTTCATGGTGGTTTGAGCAGAACCACCGTTGCCTCTGCGCAGCAGTGTGCGGACCCGAGCCAACAGCTCAGAGAACGCAAAGGGCTTCACAAGGTAGTCATCAGCACCCAGCTCCAAGCCTTTAACGCGATCATCTACGCCATCACGGGCCGTGAGAAAGAGGACCGGCACGTCTTTCCCCGCTGCCCGGATCTTGCGCAGGACCTCCCAGCCATCGAGCCCCGGCATCATTACGTCCAAGATCAGCAAGTCATACGCTTCGCTCTGCGCCTGTTGCAGGGCGTCAGTGCCTGTCATCACCCGGTCTACAGTGAAGCCAGCCTCTGTTAGGCCTTGCTGGAGGTAGACACCGGTTTTCGGCTCATCTTCGGCTACGAGTAATTTCATCTGCTCTCATCCACGCGGAGTGCATCTCCAGTTTGCAGGAAAAAAGACGCCCAACCAGAAGCTGACGGAAAAGTAATGTCGCGATCAGTTTTCTGACAGCACCGCGAGGCTAATTTGACCCTGTACCTGACGCCATGAGGCGCAGAACCCACTGAGGATCTCCAGATGAACATGGTCAAAGCAATTGTGATGGTCGTTACCTTCGGCATGGCAGGCATCGCCCTGGCAGAGGGCGGCGCGGACCGGACCTTTGCGCGGATGGAAGCGGCTCGCCAAAACTCCATGCAGGCCTATCAGGTTGCGCAGCAGGAGAAAGAGCAGCCGCCGGTCGCCGCACAGTCCAGCAAGCATGTCGGCCACGAGAGCTGCTGATCCGAGCTTACAGAAATGTAATCACTCCGGAATCTGAACTATGGCAGTTTCAGACTACGGCCTCTCATCAGCCTCGCGCAGTAGCGAAAGTCTACGAGACTGGTGAGAGCTCCAACGAACCCAAGGGCTGCGCCATCGAGCAGCCTGGATATCAGCGATCTACCTGACTGGACGCAACGGCATGCAAAGCAAAACCACGAGACGATCATTCGTCAAAGGCCTGGCCGCTACCGGACTTCTGGGTGGGCTCGGCATGTGGCGCGCGCCGGTCTGGGCTGTGACCAGCCCTGGCCAACCGAACGTGCTCAGCGGCAATGAATTCGACCTGTATATCGGTGAACTGCCCGTCAACATTACGGGGGCAGCTCGTACGGCCATGGCCATCAACGGCTCCGTGCCAGGGCCGATCCTGCGATGGCGCGAAGGCGACACCGTGACGCTGCGCGTACGCAACCAGTTGAAACAGGACACCTCCATTCACTGGCACGGCATAATCCTGCCCGCCAATATGGACGGTGTGCCGGGCTTGAGCTTTCACGGCATCGCTCCCGATGGCATGTACGAATACAAGTTCAAGGTCCATCAGAACGGCACTTACTGGTATCACAGCCACTCAGGCCTCCAAGAGCAGTCTGGGGTCTATGGCGCACTGGTGATCGATGCTAAGGATCCCGAGCCGTTTGTATATGACCGCGATTACGTCGTCATGCTCAGCGATTGGACGGATGAGGACCCGGCGCGGGTGCTCTCCAAACTCAAGAAGCAGTCCGACTATTACAACTTCCACAAGCGCACGGTCAGCGACTTCGTTGACGACGTGAGCGAGAAAGGCTGGTCGGCCGCTGTAGCGGATCGGAAGATGTGGGCTGAAATGAAGATGAGCCCCACCGACCTCGCAGATGTGAGCGGGTATACCTACACCTACCTCATGAACGGCCAAGCTCCGAACGGCAACTGGACGGGTATCTTCAAGCCCGGCGAGAAGATCCGCCTGCGATTCATCAACGGCTCGGCCATGACCTATTTCGATGTCCGGATTCCTGGGCTCAAGATGACGGTTGTGGCTGCCGACGGCCAGTACGTCAAACCCGTATCGGTCGATGAGTTCCGGATCGCCGTTGCTGAAACCTACGATGTCATCGTCGAGCCTGAAAACGAACAGGCCTATACGATTTTCGCGCAATCCATGGACCGTACCGGGTATTCCCGAGGCACCCTGGCAGTTCGCGAAGGCTTGCAAGCGCCCGTACCGGCGGTAGATCCACGCCCGATCATCGCCATGAGCGATATGGGCATGGACCACGGCAGCATGGGCGGAATGGATCATGGCAGCATGGCTGGCATGGACCAGGGCAGCATGGCCGGCATGGATCACAGCAAGATGGCTGGAATGGACCACGGCAGCATGGCCGGTATGGACCACAGCAAGATGACTGGGATGGGCAATGAAGGCATGGCCGGCATGAGCGGCGCAATGCAAAGCCATCCGGCTTCCGAGACCAACAACCCACTGGTCGATATGCAGACTATGTCGCCAACGCCAAAGCTGAACGATCCGGGAATTGGCCTACGCAACAACGGGCGTCGAGTGCTGACGTACGCCGATCTGCGGAGCACCTTCATCGATCCCGATGGTCGAGAGCCTGGACGGACAATCGAACTGCACCTTACCGGCCACATGGAGAAGTTCGCGTGGTCGTTCGACGGTATCAAATTCTCCGACGCTGAACCGCTGCGGTTGAAATATGGCGAGCGTCTTCGCATCACCTTGGTCAACGACACCATGATGACTCACCCCATCCACCTCCACGGTATGTGGAGTGATCTGGAGGACGAGAACGGCAACTTCATGGTTCGCAAGCACACCATCGACATGCCACCTGGCTCAAAACGAAGCTATCGCGTCACCGCAGATGCCTTGGGACGTTGGGCCTATCACTGTCACCTACTGTTCCACATGGAAATGGGCATGTTCCGAGAAGTACGTGTGGACGAATGAACTGGAGATTTGAGATGAGCAAACCAATGAAACGAAGCGCCTTTTTCCTTTCTGCTGCGATGGTAGGCATTCTGGCTGTTTATGCCCCGTCGTCGTGGTCCAGCGACAATCATGATCAGCATTCCCAGAAAACCACAGAGGCCGGCAAAGCCAAAGGCTCGCAGGACAAGCAGGGCCGGGGGATGAACCATGAAGGCATGGACCATGGTTCCATGGAAGGTATGGACCACGGCTCGATGAAGGGAATGGACCATGGCTCGATGGAAGGCATGGACCACGACAAAATGATGAAATCGCATGGCAGCGACAAAGCTAAGGCAGGGAAAGATGGCCAATAGCCTCGGGCGGCCTTCGCTGCTGGCTCTGACCGTTTCGATCAGCATGCTGGGCGTAACGCCCAGCTTCGCTGCTGAAGAAATGGATCACTCGGGCATGGATCATTCGAAAATGGGGCACGGCTCCATGCAAATGGATGCTGCTCCATCCGAATCGATGCCGGCGATGGATCACAGCAAGATGGGGATGGGCAAACAGCAGAAAAAGCCTGCCCCTGTTGATCACAGCCAGATGGGGCATGCTCAAAGCAAGAGTAAATCCAGCCCGGTGGACCACAACAAGATGGACCACAGCAAAATGAACCATGGAAACATGCAGGGCATGGATCACGGCTCTATGAAGGGCATGGACCATTCCCAGATGAACCATAGCTCAGCGACTTCTCCGACCACGACGAGCCGCACGCCGATTCCAGTGCTCACTGATGCGGATCGCGAGTCGGCCTTTCCGCCCCTGGGTGGCCACCAAGTGCACGACAGCGGAATCAACAGCTTCTTCCTGTTGGACCAGCTCGAATACCAGGACGCCGATGAGGGCAGCACCCTGGCCTGGGACGCATCAGGCTGGATAGGCGGCGACATTAATCGCCTCTGGGTTCGTTCGGAAGGCGAGCGCACCAATGGGGTAACCGAAGATGCTGAGCTGCAACTCCTGTACGGGCGCTCGGTCAGCCCTTGGTGGGATGTGGTCGCCGGGGTCCGCCAGGATTTCAAACCGGAATCCCCACAGACCTGGGCAGCCTTTGGTATTCAGGGCATGGCTCTGTATGACTTCGAGGCCGAAGCCACGGCGTTTATAGGCGAGAACGGTCAGGCTGCTGCGCGTCTTGAGGGCGAATACGACATCCTGCTGACCAATCGCTTGATTTTGCAGCCCACGGCCGAGGTCAATTTCTATGGCAAGAACGATCCTGAGCGCGGCGTTGGCTCGGGCCTTGCCAATACCGAAGTCGGGCTGCGCCTACGGTATGAAATTGTCCGCCAGTTTGCTCCATACATAGGCGTTACCTGGAGCCGCTCCTACGGCAACACCGCTGACTTCATCCGAGACGAGGGTGGAGATGTTGATGAGGCACGCTTCGTTGCCGGTATCCGGATGTGGTTCTGAGAATTCCAACATGAAAAAAACAATTACAACGCTGCTTGGGGCCGGTGCTGTCGGAAGTGCTGCGGTATTGGGCACAGCCTATTTCGGTCTGGTGAATGTCGGCGCTGATGATCCTCACTTCCCGGCAGTCCATTCCTTTCTCGCCATGGCTCGTGATCGGTCTATTGAGGTTCGAGCGCGAGACATCGAAGTCCCTGATCTGAAGGAAGCCGCGTTGATCAAAGCGGGGGCGGGCAACTACAACGCCATGTGTATAGGCTGTCACCTTGCCCCTGGCGTTGGGAAGACTGAGCTAAGCCAAGCGCTATACCCGTCGCCACCCGACCTCACCAAGGTGGGTGTCGGAGGCGATCCAGCCGCCGCATTCTGGACAATCAAGCACGGTATCAAAGCCACGGGCATGCCCGCCTGGGGCAAGAGCATGGGCGATGAGTACATCTGGGGAATCGTCGCGTTCCTGGATCAACTGCCCCAGATGAATGCCGAGCAGTACAAGGCCTTGGTGGCCACGAGCGGCGGCCACCAGCACGGCGGCGGTGAAAGCGATATGCATAACCATGAGGGTCAGCACGGCGTAAGCGGTCATGCCGAGCATGGTGATCACGATGAAGCGGCAGACGACGATCATGCCCAGGCAGCTCACGACCATGGAGCTGCACCCGCAGGCTCCGCTCAAGCGGCAGATCATCACGGTGACCACAATGCGGCCGAGGCCCATTCGGATGCCCACCCGACATCGTCGCCAAAGACGCATGTTCACAAAGACGGTAAGGAGCACACTCATGCCAACTAACCGGATATTCGTTCGGCTAGCCGCTATCGCTGGGCTTCTGGTGACCTCGGCGGCCTATGCTGCCGAGCCATTGTCCATCGACGTTCACCGAGACGCGAACTGCGGTTGCTGCAAGAAGTGGATCGCGCACCTGGAAGCCAATGGTTTCAAAGTGACCGACCATGTTGAGACGGACATGAGCGCAGTGAAACAGAAGCTGGGCGTAGCGCCACGGTTAGCGTCCTGCCACACAGCTGTGATCGACGGAAAGTTTGTTGAAGGTCACGTGCCAGCTGAGCAGATTCGAGAACTCAGGGGGCGGAACGATCTAGTCGGGATCGCCGTACCAGGAATGCCAGCTGGGTCCCCAGGCATGGAGGTTGATGGCGTAAGCCATGCCTACCAAGTCATTGGTTTAATCAAAAGCGGCGAGGACCAAGTAGTCGCCAACTATCCAGCCAAATAACGCACCTACCAGGAGGACGGCGGTAGGCTGACTGCCGTCCCTTATTCCCCCGCTAGAAAGCTTCATCAGCTCAACAGGACGACAGAGAGGGGCTACAAAGGGTAGCTAGTCAGATTCACGGCGCTCGCGGACTGGCTTGAGTACGATATCGCCGTTGATGAGCTCGATGGAGAGTCTGTCGCCCGTCGTGACCCCGAGCTCGCGCAAAATGTCATCGGGTAATTCCACAATCACATCGCCGGAGCCGTCGCCGGGATCTAGGCACTTTACCGTGGTGCGCGCTGATTGAGTCATTGGACTCTCCTGCCTGAGCTACCAGTCCTCATCGTACTCCACCAGTCATGAAAGCCGGTAACCAGGCGATCTATTGCCGGAATTGACGCTTCAACCCGGCGTTTTATCAGAGTAAGTCCTGTCCACTCGCTCAGTGCTCAGTTCTGGCCCCGGCAACCGACTCCAGCGGTCCGGTATTCAAGGATTTTCACGTCTCCGTTGGAATCCTCGTAATTCATCTGTGCCGGCATCACGTCACAGCTCGCCTTGGTCGACGTCATGCTGATCACCTTCGCCACGTCGAGCCGCATCCCGTAGCGATAGTGGATCACCTCCGGTGGGTTCTTTCCCTTGGCAGCGGCATAAGCTCGCATAGCTTGCTCATTGGCCTGAATCATCTTTCCATGCAGACGGTCGGATCCTCCTTCGGCGAGTACGGCTGACGAAGCCACTAGGGCCAGGATAGCGGTGATACTTTTGATGACTTTCATTTCAATCACTCCAATAAACGTGACTGAAGATTAGGGGTTGATCGCTGTCAATTGAGTGATACGGGAATTACAAGGTTGTAAGTCCCGCATGTAAAAAGAGGTAGCGTTGCCTCCTCGCCGCATACCAACCTCGCCCTCAGGCAAGCTACTGGTAGACACCCAAGCGTATACGCTCAAGATAGTCCGCTACGACGCTGAACCCGAGCGACGTGTCGAGCATCTCGAAGGGTACAAACCCCAACAAACGGCCGCACGGCCGACAAAGCCACTGCTCCGCGAGCATCTGAGAGCCAAATACCTTCGATGCAAGCTCCAGTCCTTTCGCATACTGGAACGCCACCGCGCTCTGCTGGGCATCCAGACGATGGGCCTGAGCGGGATGGCTCAGACGGTGAATGCTTCTGGTCGATCTTCCTGTGATTCGCCCGACGAGGTTACGAGCCTTGAACAGGCTCGATGACTCGACCATGCACTTCACGTCGCTGAAAAAGAATCCTGTTTGGACTAGACTCAGGAGCTCCAGCTGGCTCAACCCGTCGGGGTGGGTATGAACCAGGTGGAACGTTGGTGGAAAGGCCTGCGATTCAACAGGTGGGCGAGTGCTTGTAGGATTCACTGCATCGACCTCCTCTTGTGCGTTGGCTGCCAGACTAGCCATTTTGATTCCCAAGCACGTCCGGCGCCCTTCCACCTTCACAATAGCCCAATACGGTCACCAATGTGGATGCGATACCGGTGACTTCTAACTAAAATGGCATACCGCCCGTCTAGCAACGTGTACAAGCACTTCAATTAATGAGAATTTTCGCACCATTACCTGGAGAATATGTCGCATCAGCGCTTAAGCGAGGCAATGAGCTTCTAGGTATTAAATCTCTAAAAACTGAAGATTTCTATATAAAACCGATACCTCGTGTTGGCTTCGGGATTAGTAAAACCTTAAGCACCGTGCAAGCAGAGTGGCGGCCGCATCAAGAATTTTATTACCCAAAACTGCTAGACGACCACAAAATTTCCGAACTAGTCCTAAACGACCACACTTTGTATCCTATGATAGCTGCGCTTGGTCGTCATCGAGCGACCGCAATCGTCACACCAAAGACTTGGCAGAAAGTTTGTCCAGATTGCGTTCTCGAAGATTTGAATAACTGCGGAAGCCCCTATATTCATTGCAGGCACGTGTTGGGTTCCGTACAGGTTTGCAGTACTCATGCTTGCACTCTAATCGAAACATGTCCGGCCTGCTCAATGCCACTGAAAAAGCACGAGATTGGTCACCTAGCCAAGTGCAGCAAGCAGGGCAAATGGTCAAGACGTCAAAAGCGAGAATTCGGATCAACCCGTCATATGTACGCCAAATTTGTCGCAGATCTTCTGGGCTACCGCGGCCCGATGATACATGATGGAACGGCAGACTTTATCGCATATGCAAGCCTCATGATTAATCGCACTAGAGAATTCGAACGCACCGAGCTGGATATTTCCAAACTGATTTACAAAGAAATGGGGATTACGTCGAGACTTACCACGAGCAGTATCTCCACCAGTGACAAATTTCCTATGTATGTATTTTTAGGATGTCACACCGCTGAGAATTATTTAAATTTGCTAGCGAACCAAGATGAGCAAGACCTCCTGCGAGAGAAGAAAAAATCCATATTCAATAAACTCTTGCACGAAGCCAATAGAACTAGTCCATATCGTCACGTATCTGCATGAGGATTTCATCTTCGGATACGCGAGATATCCGTATTCCGGCATAACGGTAGAGAACACTCATGGCACAGTGTTCAGTCAGAGAGTATTCTCGGATTGCCCACCGGATTTTACGCAGCTGGTGGTCATGAGTAGACTCAAGCAAATCCGCCATCAACCTTATGCTCCTCGGAAAATGTTCCGGCATTTTAAGGAAAGCGTGGGCGTTTACCACAAGCCTGCATAGAGCAGCGCGGGTGACCTGCTGAGGCTTTCCGTGTACAGAAAGTAAGATCGCCCTAGCTTTAGCGAGCTCTGACGCAAGGGTGAAGTCCCTGGATTGCCAGTCGATTCGAATCTTTCGATCTCTGAGGTAGGGGTTTGCAGCAACATAGTTGACCAACCATTCCCTGTCGTGGCGGTACAACCACTGATAGCCCGGCTTGTCATGACATTTGGGGTTAGCACTGTTTGCAAAGGCTAACCGGCGGGCTTGGAGGTCATTGTCATCAGTAAGGTTATTCGGCCTATCACGACAGACCATAACACCAGCGGATATATCGGCCTCTGGACAGTAGGTCTTGAGGTGTTCCAGCTCCAGATCGAGGAGCCAGCAGAGGAAATAGAACTTGAAGGGCTGCACGATTCGCTCTCGTCGCCGTATGATCTGCAAAACCCAGTCACAGGACCGAACCATTTCTTCAAACTCGGCAGCGCTAGGACTGCACCGAAGTCGCCTGGTTAAGAACTCTCTCAGCATTCCCTCTCTAATTCGACCAGACCTAATAAAACTCATCTCGTCCAAACGGGTCCTGAAAAAATTTCCAGCCTGGATCGCTTTGATCTCATCGGGGTGGTCGAGCCCCCATAGCTGCATACGGGCAATCGCAATGGCCGCGCTGTGTTCTCCACAGTCCATAACCGGCGTTCCACCTGATTCGCCCGGTAGCAACATGCAACGCCAATCTGCCCCTTTGGGAAATCTCATCGCCTGTAGCACTTCGCTGTGGCGCGGACAGACGCAAATGCCCGAAGCTTGATGAATACGATGCCAGTAGGCTAAGCCGCACTCCAGCATGTCCTGTCCGACGCAGCTCTCGCAATATCTAAACGAGGCGTGTTGGAGGAAACGCGACGCTGTTATGCCCAAGGCCATCTTGAGTCCTGTACCCCGATTACCTCCCATTAGAACAACGGCATCGCGGCCCTTCTGTTCATTCAAAAACGGCAAATAAAGCGGTAAAAGTGTGAAGCGATTGATCAACTCTCCTACGGGAATGGCGCCTCCCAGACGCTCAGACAGAGCCCCTAAGCAGCATGGCAAAATGGAACCACAGGTACGCGAGTAGCTACCGAAGAGCTCGTGGCTTGACACGCGGTATCCTGGATTGGCCGCTAGCTTGTGATAGCGCACGGCCAGGCTGTAGAGCGACTCATCCGGGAACGGCTGGGGGAAGAACAGAAGGTTAGCCACTGCCTTGAGCTCCCGATCCTCATGTCACCAGGAGGAATCCCTATCCACCCAGCCGCGCTGTTCGAGCTGAGCCTGAAGGTCTTCGTCCTTCGAAAAATGCACGTTAGCTAATGCTCCGTCAGCAACCGGGACCACGGTACGACCCGTAGCCTTCGATGCCGATTTATCCTTGGCTTGAGGTGGAGGAGTGATCGCGGCCTGGGTAAGTAGCGAAAGATGAGCTCTGTCGGCCCGGCGAGCCAAGTCGTAGTTCATCATCTGGGCGATCTGGTCTTTTGTAGGCATCATGTCCTCGAAGTCAGCAATCTGAAGAGGATCACCGCTTCGTAGAGCCTCGATGGGCTTGTGTAGAAGCCTCATTTGATTGTCATACACCTGCTGAAGCACCGCTGGCGTAATAGCGTCGAGGCCCTCCCAAATTACATGACGCTGCGCAAGCATAAGCAGTTTCGCTAGGAAATCAGTATTGCCTTGGGCGAGATCATAGATCTTGGACAAGAGCTCCTTCGTCAGGGGGGCGCATGATGCCGTCCAGTCATAGGCCCAGAGTTGGGACACCAAGTGCTCCCAAAACGGATCGTCTTCGCTGAATCGGTCAAAAGCGATGGGTCCCATCCCCGCCGCTCTTCGGGCGTTGCGCAGCACACCAGAAAACAGCGGGAGCATTGCGTTGGTCCCTACATACACCAGCGGAACGCCTGCATCGTTAGATAAAGTTACGAAGAAATTCAGCAACTTTTCCCGATCCTGTCCCCCCCGCGAGGAGCAAAGATGCTGCATTTCATCAATGATCAAAGCACCAATGAAAAAGGTTTTGCACAGCTGACTGATGTGCTGGAGCATTACGCTGATGCTGTTGCCAGAACCGCCCCTGCGCGAGTATTTGTCGACTCCTAACGCAGCATCCAACGCTGAGAAGAATGCTGCACAGAAACCGCGCAACGAGCCGTCATGAGGGCACTCAATCTTTAGCCACACGACCTGGGTTTCGATGAGAATGGCGTCTTTATATCTGCTGTGGCTGATCACCTGCGGATAAAGCCTTGCGATGGAATTGAGCGCTGTGGTCTTACCCATACCACTCAAGCCGATGAGCGTCATCGTCTCAGCGGTGGACATGAATCCGTGGCCCTTGGCCTCCGCTGAGGAAGGCAGCCGATGCCTAACAGATGAGGCCAACAGCGGATTGCGTCCCATATATCCGTAGCGAATCAGCTGGCTGAAAAGGTCTTCAAGGCGCAGGTGAATTTCGAATGGAACAACAACATCTTTCAGCCGGTTGATCCCATGACCGCGAAGCTTCGGTGGCAACGCTCGTTCGGCCTCGTCGGGCTTCGGCGGAAGGTTCCCAACGCGCCTGACCACATCTACATCCGACAGAATTCTAGGCAAGCATTCGATCAGCGGGTTGCCATCGTACTGAGGCATGCCTGTAGGAATGTATTCTGCGGGGGAGAACGTCAAATCGTTCATGTCTCAGCCTCGCTTCCCTCGCTGACGACTAGTTTCAGAAACGCCGCGCTTCTCGCGGAACTGGGCCTGCCGGTGACTAGCTTAGAATTTTCTGCCACAGGAGGTATGTTATCCACAACGCGTAGCTGATTCAGATCAGCGGTATGGGAATCGCGCTCGGTCTGAGCTTCGGTAGCACGCTTGGCACGTTTGTCCCGCTTGAAATCTGCATTCGATTTCGGGTCACCCTGAGCGACACGTTTGGATTTGGCCCGGTCAAAGATTTCCTCTTGCCGCCCCCTTACCAGCGCCGCAGTATTATCACTGTCATAACGGGCATCCGGCGAAACTTGGTTCAGGACATGGATCATATCAAGAACCTCCTCCATACGGAGTCCACCATATTTCTGCCGTTGCTGCGGTACAATAGTTAAAGCCTCAAAACCTGCTTCTGACTTGATCCAACAATTTTCAATAGAGTTAGGATCATAGAATACTCGAACATATTTCGTCCGCAGGTTGTGCGAGCGCTCCAACCACTCCTCGCGTAACGCTGTTTGACATGTATACTGTACGCCTTGGAAAACAATACCGCCTCGACTTATACGACACTGCTGAGAGGGCAATAGAGCGATTTTCAACTCAGCCGGCGATACTACTTTTGAATTTATAGGGCTATTATCCTTCGACCAATTCCAAATCGCTATAGGCGTTGCTTCCACTCCGCCGGCAATCATCTCGCGATTTAAAAGGTGTGGTATCCGCAGGTTCTTATTGTGAGCCAAGACTCCTACAATAACCATTTCGGTGAACTCGTCGATATCCAAAATGGCATCGAGTTGGTAGTCCCTATCGCCGCGCTCCATTTTACGAGCATCCACTCCGCCTGGAACGAACTTCAAGTCGAGGTGTTCATTGATCAGACGGAAACGGCTTTCGATGATCCCTTTCCAATCAGGCCTGAAAGGAGGCAAAATTTGCACCCCAAGCCCCAAGCTTTGGGAGAGCGTTGCCCCCGCCTCGCTTAGAAGTTCAGCCCGGTCAGCCACAATTTCGACTGGCAAATGCGAGCATGGCCAGTCAGCTTCCTCAATGTCTACGTTGTATCGTTTGCAAAACTCAACCTTTGAGGTGCAAGCGTTGTATATCGCGTGTCTAGCCCCATTCCAGCTGGGCCCCTCAAGGCCCACGTGAATTCCTACAATCATTCTGGTGTAGGTATCGACGACTACATAAAGTATCGGACGCCCAATGAGCCACAGCCTATTAACGCGATGCACTAAATAGACATCAGCGATGGTGGAATCTATCTCATATCGCTGCGTCGCGCCTATCAGGCCTTGGGATGCTGAGCCAACGATAGCCCGATGGTCTTTGTTGTACCTGATAGAACCGCCACGCACCTTGAGCTTATACAGGTCATCGAAAAATAATTTACCGTGATATCTAAGCTGTGCAGTAGTCGGGTAACTGCCGCGTACAATATTTCCTTTCGATCCGTCAGGGAGAGTCGCTCTATAAAATTTGTTTAACATCCACTTATGTGCATCTTTCAGGGTGCCACACTTGCCGCTAGCGACTCGCCCGTAAGCCAAACGGATATGAGAGAGATGGCGCTGTTCGAGCGGGATGGCACCACCATCATTGACAACGACACCAAGATACTTACGCGGCCGACCGGGGATAATACCTGAGGACCGATCCTTTTTCTTCCCACGTCCGCCGCAAGCGCTTGTGTTCCAAAGAAACGCGTTAGGTGTCTGACCCATACTCCAATAGCGGTATAGAAGCCGGTATATCTGCTTACGCTCTACCCCTGTCTCTATGGCATGCGTCGCAACAAGCTTCCCAAAACCAGGACCAAGAATATCCAAGGCAGAGCGATCTTCTACTAAACTTCTTATAAGACTCCAATTTCGATTTCGGCTCGCCTTTTCATTTTCACTAATTTCATCGTCGCTTCTGAGCAGATGTAAAGGAACCATTTCTGGACTTAAGACCGCGCGCCCTGAATCAATTTCGTCAATTAAAACTGACTTATCAATCTGCCACGGCTTGCCTGGATTCATATTCAGCTCAATCACGATAACAGTATCATTATTTATGCCTAAGACCCTAACTGCCTTTTTTAGTAAGCTCGGTTCTTCGCCGGGAGAAACAATGCTGTTAATTTGAAAATCAAGCATGATGAGAAACCTCGGTTGGCGGAGACAAAGCCGCTGACCGATGGCTCGGCCATACGTGCAACGGCTGCGACAAGCTTATTATTTTCGAGGTAATATCAGACTCTAAACGGCCGATCCATAGCAGGTGATGGAAGAGCCGCTTCACGCTCATATAGTCAATATAGATATCACGTGACGCCTTTTCCAAAAGAGCTTTTAAGGGTATTTGATCCGTCTTTGACCCCGCGATGTATTCAAGTAAGTTCCCTATATTTTTCTCAGTCGGCAACGAGGGATGGATATTGGCATAAGTCCTGAGAACTCTGAGGTTCGCTAATCTAATCTTCGAGAGGTTTTCGTGCAGGACCAGCTTCCAGTCCACGCCCCTCATTGACCAGTATTTTTCCTCAATAGCGAGCTTTTCAGCTATTCGATTCCGCACATGAAGATCAGCCTGCTCAAATTCCTTTCTATATTTTACTGAGCGAGCAGCTAACCTCGTTTCACCAGAGGGATCCAAGAAGGTGATGAGAAAGTCCGTCGTCATAACGACAGGTATCTGCGTCCCAGGATATACAGGGTGACGACAATTTATGCTTGAGGCAATTGCTTGAGTCTCAGCCTGTGTAAGCAGGGGGTACTGCTCTCGGATATCAATGATCGAGGCGTCGTGCTCAAGTACAGTGAGGTAATCTCGCTCCGCATTGGACAGCAGGTGATGAGTGCGGAAAATCTTAACTCCCGCAATCATATGGGAGACACCCTTTGATTTGATTTCCCACACCTTGATCCATGGTTTATAGGAATCTCTCACTCCACTTCCACGGCCTGATTTAATTTTTTTATCTATTTTTGATTGGGTCATCAGCTGGCGGTGGGCAGCCTTGACCGGAGCTACGGGCGCAGATGCCATGTTCAAGTCGCTCATGATTGGGCGACCCACTCGAACGGAACGAGGCTGGTGTGTCGTGTAAAGAGGACATGCCAGCGAGCGGGCTCAGCCAGGACAACAGTCACAGCGGTGCGTAGAGGATTGTCACCCAAATCTCCAAGGCCTGGCTCCGGCCTGATGTGCGGTCGGGGCCAGCCTTGTGACAACCTTTATTACGTTGTGACAACCTTTATTGTTTTGTGACAACCTTTATTAATCAAAAACAGCCGGCACTGTTGAAACGCTACCTTTACTCCACCGTCACCGACTTCGCCAAGTTGCGCGGCTGGTCAACATCAGTCCCTTTGAGCACGGCGACATAGTACGAGAGCAGCTGCAAAGGAATGGTGTACAGAATTGGGGCAAGCGCATCCGCGATATGCGGGACTGGAATCACATGGGTGCCTTCGCCGTTGCTCAAGCCGGCTTGCTCGTCAGCGAAGACCACCAGCTCACCGCCGCGTGCACGCACTTCCTGCAGGTTGGACTTGAGCTTCTCCAGCAGTTCATTGTTCGGCGCAACGGTCACCACGGGCATGTCGTTATCCACAAGCGCCAGTGGGCCATGTTTGAGCTCGCCCGCAGGATAGGCTTCGGCGTGGATATAGGAGATTTCCTTGAGCTTGAGCGCACCCTCCATGGCCACCGGATATTGAGCGCCGCGCCCCAGGAACAAGGTGTGATGCTTGTCTGCGAACAGCTCGGCGATTTTCTCGACGGTTGCGTCCATGGCCAATGCTTCACCCAGACGGGTTGGCAAGCGGCGCAGCTCCTCGACCAGCTCAGCTTCGACGCCCTTGTCCAAGGTGCCGCGCACCTGGCCCAAGGCCAAGGTCAGAAGCATCAACGACACCAGCTGGGTGGTGAAGGCCTTTGTCGAGGCGACGCCGATTTCCGGTCCGGCCAGGGTCAGCAACGTCAGGTCAGATTCACGCACCAGCGAGCTGATGCCCACGTTGCAGATCGCCAGGCTGCCAAGGAAGCCCAGCTCCTTGGCGTTGCGCAGCGCTGCCAGGGTATCGGCGGTCTCGCCCGACTGGGAGATGGAAACGAACAGCGTATCGGGCTGCACGACCACCTTGCGGTAACGGAACTCGCTCGCCACCTCTACTTGGCAGGGGATCCCTGCCAGGCTTTCCAGCCAGTAACGTGCAACCATGCCAGCATGATAGCTGGTACCACAGGCCACGATCTGCACATTGCGCACTTTGCCGAACAACTCGGCTGCCTGCGGGCCGAATGCCTGGACCAGCACATGGTCACTGCCCAAGCGACCTTCCAGTGTGCGTTGCACCACGCGTGGTTGCTCGTGGATTTCCTTAAGCATGAAGTGGCGGTACTGGCCCTTGTCGGCGGCCTCGGCACCCTCGTGGTACTGCACGGTTTCACGCTGCACGGGGTGGCCATCATGGTCCCAGATGGCGACGTGGTCGCGACGGATCTCGGCGATGTCCCCTTCTTCGAGGTACATGAAGCGGTCGGTGACCTGTCGCAGGGCCAGCTGGTCGGAGGCGAGGAAGTTCTCACCGAGCCCCAGGCCAATCACCAATGGGCTGCCGCTACGGGCAGCGACCAGGCGGTCCGGCTGGCTTTTGCTGATCAACGCCAGGCCATAGGCGCCGTGCAAGCGCTTGACCGCAGCCTTCAAGGCGTCTGCCAGGTCGGGGATGCCCTTGAGGATATGGTCGATCAGGTGGACGATCACTTCGGTATCGGTCTGCGACACGAAGGCATAGCCCAATCCTTTCAGTTCCTCGCGCAGCGCCTCGTGATTCTCGATGATGCCGTTGTGCACCACGGCCACGTCATGGCCTGAGAAATGAGGGTGGGCATTGGTTTCAGTAGGCGCGCCATGAGTGGCCCAGCGGGTATGCGCGATGCCGAGCCGTCCTGCGATTGGCTCGAGCACGACGGCTGCTTCGAGCTCGCTGACCTTGCCGATACGGCGACGGCGTTGCAATTCGCCTTCCGGCGTCAGCACCGCCAGGCCTGCGCTGTCATACCCACGGTATTCAAGACGCTTCAGGCCCTCGATAAGGATGGCGGTAATGTTGCGTTCGGCCACAGCACCTACGATTCCACACATGCTTGGTTACTCCTGACTGATAGCGGCGCAGATCAAATTGACGCCGCGTGCTTTAATTTGTTCGCGTGCCTGTTCGCACAGGCGTTCGTCCGAGATCAGGGTGTGCACCCTGCCCCACGGCAGTTCGAGGTTGGGAATCTTGCGGCCGACCTTGTCCGACTCGACCATCACGATCACCTCACGGGCGACCTCGGCCATGACTCGGCTCAAACCCAGCAACTCGTTGAATGTGGTGGTGCCGCGTTCCAAGTCGATGCCATCGGCCCCAATGAACAATTGGTCGAAGTCATACGAACGCAGAACCTGTTCGGCCACCTGGCCCTGAAAAGACTCGGAATGTGGGTCCCAGGTGCCACCCGTCATCAGCAGCACCGGCTCGTGCTCGAGTTCGCTGATGGCCCTGGCAACATTGAGCGAATTGGTCATGACCACCAGACCAGGCTGGCGTCCGAGTTCAGGGATCATGGCAGCGGTGGTACTACCGCTGTCGATGATGATCCGGGCGTGTTCGCGGATGAGGCTCACGGCGGCGCGAGCAATGGCGCGTTTGTAGGCCGATACGGGTTGTGCCGGCTCAGCCAGCAATTCCTGCGGCATTGTTACCGCACCGCCGTACCGGCGTAACAACAAGCCGTTGGTTTCAAGTGCCGCCAGGTCCTTGCGGATAGTGACCTCAGACGTGTCAAACCGCCTCGCCAGCGCGTCCACGCTGACTTCACCCTGCTCCGCGAGCAGGGCCAGTATGTTATGGCGACGTTGTGGCGTGTTTCGTTTCGACATCGGCGCTTTAAGTTTCGTTTCGAAAGATAATGATCGCAATCAAAACCTAAATGCTCGGGTTCGTCAACCCGTCTTAGCGCTGTGGATAAAAACGCTGTGCAGAGGCATAGTCCAGCTTTTGGCTATCCATCTGATGCCGGACAAATAAAAAGGCCGGCTTGTTATGCACAAGGCCGGCCTTGATAGAGCTGTGGATAAATCAGGGCTTCTTGATTTTCTCTGGACGCTTCCACCCCGAGATGTTGCGCTGACGGGAGCGTGCTACCGCCAACTCACCTGCTTCCACGCATTGAGTGATCGTCGAGCCCGCGGCAGTCGTGGCCCCGGCCTTGATTTCCACAGGCGCGACAAGGGCGCTGTTGGAGCCGATGAAGACGTCTTCGCCCATGACTGTCTTGAATTTGTTTGCGCCATCGTAGTTACAGGTGATGGTGCCAGCACCAATATTGGTACGGGCACCGATTTCGGCATCACCCAAGTACGACAGGTGCCCCGCCTTGGCGCCTTCACCAAGATGAGCATTCTTCAGCTCGACGAAGTTACCCACATGGGCCTTGGCATCGAGTACGGTCCCCGGACGCAAGCGTGCAAATGGACCTGCATCACTCCCCTCGCCCATGACGGCACCCTCAAGGTGACTGTTGGCCTTGATCACGGCACCTTTGCGCAGCGTGCAATCCTTGATCACGCAATTAGGGCCAATCAGCACGTCGTCTTCGATGACAACCTTGCCTTCCAGAACGACGTTGATGTCGATCAGCACATCCCGGCCGACCGTCACTTCGCCCCGGACATCGAAACGCGAAGGGTCACGCAAGGTCACACCCTGCGCCATCAGGCGGCGGCCTTCACGCAACTGGTAGTGACGCTCCAGTTCGGCAAGCTGACGACGGTCATTGGCACCCTGCACTTCCATGGGATCGGCGGGTTGCTCGGTGGCAACCATCAAACCATCAGCGACTGCCATGGCGATCACATCCGTCAGGTAGTACTCGCCCTGGGCATTGTTGTTCGACAAGCGGCCCATCCAATCCGCCAGGCGAGCGCCAGGAAGCGCCAGAATGCCGGTGTTGCCCTCACGAATGGCCTTCTGCGCCTCGTTGGCGTCTTTATGCTCGACGATGGCCGTTACTTGCCCATGCGCATCACGCACAATGCGGCCATAGCCCGTCGGGTCTTCGAGCGTGACCGTAAGCAAACCGAGTTGCTGCTCGCTGGCTTTGGCCAACAAACGTTGCAGGGTCGGTACCTCGATGAGCGGAACGTCGCCATACAGCACCAGCACGGTGTCCGCCGACAGTGCTGGCAAAGCTTGCGCCAAGGCATGCCCCGTACCCAGTTGCTTGTCCTGCATGACAAAGTTGAGGTCGTCGCCTGCCAGTCTCGCCTGAACCAACTCTGCCCCATGGCCTATCACCACGTGGATGCCCTGCGGCTGAAGCTGGCGAGCGCTGTGGATAACATGACCGAGCATGGAGTTGCCGGCTACCGGGTGCAGTACCTTGGGCAGCGACGAGCGCATGCGGGTGCCTTGGCCGGCGGCAAGAATAACGATATCGAGGGACATGACTGGCTACCAATCCTGGGCGGTCAGTTGCTTGACCGAAAGGGGGAAATCGAAAAAAGAAAAAGGGTAGCCGAGGCTACCCTTTTACTCAATCGCAACACAAATGATGGCCGTAGCCGATCACTTGCCTCTGCGCATCTGCTGGACAGTACGCAGCTGAGCCGCAGCCTCGGCCAGACGTGCGGCAGCAGCGCCGTAGTCGAAGTCCGAGCCTTTGGTGTTCAGCGCGTTCTCGGCAGCCTTGAGGGCTTCCTGAGCCTGAGCTTCGTCCAGGTCGGCAGCACGTTGCACGGTGTCGGCAAGAACCTTCACCATGTTCGGCTGCACTTCGAGGAAGCCACCGGAGATGTAGTACACCTCTTGAGTGCCACCCTGCTTGGTCAGCGTGATCGGACCCGGCTTGAGATTGGTGATCAGCGGGGCGTGACCTGGTGCGATACCCAGATCGCCCAAGTTGCCGTGCGCTACTACCATCTCGACCAGACCGGAGAAGATTTCTCCTTCCGCGCTGACGATATCGCAATGGACTGTCATAGCCATCTGCTTGCCTCAACCTGATTAGCGCCCCTTGCGGAGCGCCGGGATTACAGTTTCTTGGCTTTCTCGATCGCTTCGTCGATGCTGCCGACCATGTAGAACGCTTGTTCTGGCAGGTGGTCGTAGTCACCTTTGAGGATGCCGCTGAAGCCAGCGATGGTGTCTTTCAGGGAAACGTACTTGCCTGGCGAACCGGTGAAGACCTCGGCCACGAAGAACGGCTGCGACAGGAAGCGCTGGATCTTACGAGCGCGCGCTACCAGTTGCTTGTCGGTCTCGGACAGTTCGTCCATACCCAGGATCGCAATGATGTCTTTCAGCTCTTTGTAGCGCTGCAGAACATACTGAACCTGACGGGCAGTTTCGTAGTGCTCGGTACCGATCACGTTCGGGTCCAGCTGGCGCGAAGTCGAGTCCAGTGGGTCGACCGCTGGGTAGATACCCAGGGAGGCGATGTCACGGGACAGAACGACGGTGGCGTCCAAGTGGGCGAAGGTGGTCGCTGGCGACGGGTCGGTCAAGTCATCCGCAGGCACGTAAACGGCCTGAATGGAGGTGATCGAACCTTCCTTGGTCGAAGTGATACGCTCTTGCAGAACGCCCATCTCTTCGGCCAGGGTCGGCTGGTAACCTACTGCCGAAGGCATACGGCCCAGCAGTGCGGATACTTCGGTACCGGCCAGGGTGTAACGATAGATGTTGTCGACGAACAGCAGAACGTCGTTACCTTCGTCACGGAATTTCTCAGCCATGGTCAGGCCAGTCAGCGCAACGCGCAGACGGTTTCCTGGTGGCTCGTTCATCTGACCGTAGACCAGCGCTACTTTGTCGAGAACGTTGGAGTCCTTCATCTCGTGGTAGAAGTCGTTACCCTCACGAGTACGCTCACCCACACCGGCGAACACGGAATAACCGCTGTGCTCGATGGCGATGTTACGGATCAGCTCCATCATGTTCACGGTCTTGCCGACACCGGCACCACCGAACAGACCGACTTTACCACCCTTGGCGAACGGGCAAACCAGGTCGATAACCTTGATGCCGGTTTCCAGCAGATCGTTGCCGCCTGCCTGGTCAGCGAACGAAGGCGCCTTCTGGTGGATACCACGACGCTCTTCTTCACCGATCGGGCCGGCTTCGTCGATTGGGTTACCCAGGACGTCCATGATGCGGCCCAGGGTAGCCTTGCCGACAGGAACGGAGATGGCCGCGCCGGTATCGACGACGTCCAGACCGCGCTTCAGACCTTCGGTCGAGCCCATCGCAATGGTACGAACCACGCCGTCGCCCAGCTGCTGCTGAACTTCCAGGGTGGTTTCCGCGCCTTGTACTTTCAGCGCGTTGTAAACACTCGGCACGACGTCACGTGGGAATTCCACGTCGATGACGGCGCCGATGATTTGAACGATACGTCCGCTACTCATAGCTGGATCCTCTGAATTTTTGAACCGTTAAACCGCGGCAGCGCCGCCGACGATTTCCGAGATCTCCTGGGTGATCGCAGCCTGACGCGCCTTGTTGTAGATCAGCTGGAGTTCGCTGATCAGGTCACCGGCGTTGTCTGTGGCGTTCTTCATGGCGATCATCCGGGCTGCTTGTTCAGCAGCATTGTTCTCGACCACCGCCTGGTACACCTGCGACTCCACGTAACGCACCATCAAGCCGTCCAGCAGCTCTTTTGCGTCGGGTTCGTACAGGTAGTCCCAGTGATGCTTGAGTTCCTGATCCGGGGTTGCCACCAACGGTACCAATTGCTCGACCGTCGGCTTTTGGGTCATGGTGTTGATGAACTTGTTCGAAACCACCGAAAGGCGATCGATACGACCATCGAGGTAGGCGTCCAGCATGACCTTGACGGAGCCGATCAAGTCATTGATCGATGGCTCTTCGCCCAGGTGGCTGATCGCGGCTACTACGTTGCCGCCAAAGATACGGAAGAAAGTCGCACCCTTGCTGCCGATCACGCACAGGTCGATTTCCACGCCCTGTTCGCGGTTTTCGTTCATGTCCTTGACCAAGGCCTTGAACAGGTTGGTATTCAAGCCACCGCACAGACCACGGTCACTGCTCACCACGATATAACCGGCGCGCTTTACAGGGCGCTCGATCATGAACGGGTGGCGGTATTCCGGGTTGGCGTTGGCCAGATGACCGATCACCTGGCGGATACGCTCCGCATAAGGACGGCTAGCAGCCATGCGCTGTTGTGCCTTGCGCATTTTGCTGACCGCCACTTTTTCCATGGCGCTGGTAATTTTTTGCGTGCTTTTGATGCTCGCAATCTTACTGCGAATCTCTTTTGCGCCTGCCATGTATCACCTATCAGGTTAGCAAGCGGGGGCCTGGGCCCCCGCTGCGGCTTACCAGGTCTGGGTGGCCTTGAACTTCTCGATACCGGCTTTCATGCCTGCGTCGATTTCGTCGTTGAAGTCACCCTTCACGTTGATCTTCGCCATCAGTTCGGCGTGATCACGGTGGAAGAAGGCGATCAGTGCTTGCTCGAAGCTGCCGACCTTGGAGACTTCTACGTCGGTCAGGAAGCCACGCTCAGCGGCGTACAGCGACAGGGCCATGTCCGCGATGGACATCGGCGCGTACTGCTTCTGCTTCATCAGCTCGGTAACGCGCTGACCATGCTCCAGCTGCTTGCGGGTCGCTTCGTCCAGATCGGACGCGAACTGGGCGAATGCCGCCAGTTCACGGTACTGAGCCAGTGCGGTACGAATACCCCCGGACAGCTTCTTGATGATCTTGGTCTGAGCGGCACCACCTACACGCGATACCGAAACACCGGCGTTCACTGCAGGGCGGATGCCCGAGTTGAACATGGCCGATTCCAGGAAGATCTGACCGTCAGTGATGGAAATCACGTTGGTCGGAACGAACGCCGAAACGTCGCCAGCCTGGGTTTCGATGATCGGCAGAGCGGTCAGGGAACCGGTCTTGCCAGTGACTGCGCCATTGGTGAACTTCTCGACGTATTCTTCCGAAACGCGCGATGCACGCTCCAGCAGACGGGAGTGGAGATAGAACACGTCGCCTGGGTACGCTTCACGTCCTGGTGGACGACGCAGCAGCAGGGAGATCTGACGGTACGCAACAGCCTGCTTGGACAGGTCATCGTAGACGATCAGGGCGTCTTCACCGCGGTCACGGAAGTACTCGCCCATGGTGCAGCCGGAGTACGGCGCCAGGAACTGCAGTGCAGCCGATTCCGAGGCGCTGGCGGCAACAACGATGGTGTTGGCCAGGGCACCGGCTTCTTCGAGCTTGCGCACGACGTTGGCGATGGTCGACTGCTTCTGGCCAACGGCCACGTATACGCAGAAGATACCGCTGTTTTTCTGGTTGATGATCGCATCGACCGCCATGGCAGTCTTACCGATCTGACGGTCACCAATGATCAGCTCACGCTGACCACGGCCAACCGGGATCATGGCGTCGACCGACTTGTAGCCAGTCTGTACAGGCTGGTCTACCGACTTACGCCAGATCACGCCTGGAGCAACTTTCTCGACCGCGTCGGTCTCGGTGTTGTTCAGCGGACCTTTGCCGTCGATCGGGTTACCCAGTGCGTCCACGACGCGACCCAGCAGTTCCTTACCAACCGGAACTTCCAGGATGCGACCGGTGCACTTGGCGCTCATGCCCTCGGCGAGGGAGGTGTACGCACCCAGTACCACCGCACCTACGGAGTCTTGCTCCAGGTTCAGTGCCATACCGTATACGCCGCCCGGGAACTCGATCATTTCGCCGTACATAGCGTCGGCCAGACCGTGGATCCGTACGATACCGTCGGAAACGCTTACGACGGTACCTTCGTTACGGGCTTGGGAGCCGACATCGAGCTTCTCGATGCGACCCTTGATGATTTCACTAATTTCGGAAGGATTGAGTTGCTGCATTGCTCTGCTGCCCCTTCAAACTCAAGATTTCAATGCTTCGGCCAGTTTCGCGATTTTGCCGCGAACAGAGCCATCGATTACCAGGTCGCCGGCGCGGATGACGACGCCGCCGATCAGGCTGGCATCCTCCGACGCGTGCAGGCGCACTTCCCGGCTGAGCCGTGCACTGAGAACCTTGGCGAGTTTGTCTTGCTGTTCTTGGTTCAACGCAAAAGCACTGGTGACTTCCACGTCCACGGATTTCTCTTGTTCTGCCTTGTACAGGTCGAACAGAGCGGCAATCTCCGGCAGAAGCAGGAGACGGTCGTTTTCCGCGGCAACATGAATGAAATTCTGTGCCGATGCATCGAACTTGTCACCGCAAACGTCAATGAATGCGGCGGCCTTTTCTGCGCTTGTCAGTCGCGGGGCCTTGAGCAGGCGCTGCATGGTGTCGTCTTCGGACACTGCAGCAGCCAGGCCGAGCATGGCTGACCAATTGGCCAGTTGCTGATGGGCCTGGGCATGCTCAAAGGCAGCCTTAGCGTAAGGTCGGGCCAACGTGGTCAGTTCTGCCATGATCGCCCTCGCTTAAATTTCAGCGGCCAGTTTGTTAACCAGCTCTGCATGCGCGTTTTGATCGATTGTGGCGCCAAGGATCTTTTCAGCACCGCCAACAGCCAGGGCACCCACTTGGGCACGCAGGGCGTCTTTGACGCTGTTCAGTTCCTGTTCGATCTCGGCCTGAGCCTGAGCCTTCACACGGTCAGCTTCGACACGAGCCTGTTCACGGGCTTCGTCTACAAGCTGAGCAGCGCGTTTCTTGCTTTGCTCAATGATTTCAGCTGCCTGTGCCTTTGCTTCACGCAGTTGCTGACCCACTTTTTCTTGGGCCAGCTCCAGGTCGCGAGCTGCGCGGTTGGCAGCGTCCAAGCCGTCTGCAATCTTCTTCTGACGCTCTTGCAGAGCAGTGATGACCGGAGGCCATACGTACTTCATGCAGAAGAGTACAAAAATCAGAAAAGCAACGGATTGGCCAATCAGGGTTGCATTAATGTTCACGCCAACACCTCGCTCGGTCTTTGTCCATCACACCAATCAACTCGTCGAAACGAGTGATTAGCCGGCGATTTGACCAACGAAGGGATTCGCGAAGGTGAAGAACAGAGCGATACCAACACCGATCATGGTGACGGCGTCGAGCAGACCGGCAACGATGAACATTTTGACCTGCAGCATCGGAACCATCTCAGGCTGACGAGCAGCGCCTTCCAGGAATTTGCCGCCCAGCAGGCCGAAACCAATGGCGGTACCCAGAGCACCCAGGCCGATCAGCAGAGCAACAGCGATAGCGGTCAGACCAACTACAGTTTCCATCTTTCCTCCCGACTTTTACGTCGTATTGGTTAGGTTTTTTAGTTTGAAGCGGTAAAACGAATCGTTTGGTACAGCATGCCCTTGCGGACTTTTTAAGCCCTCCCCCCAAACGAGCGGGGAAGGCTATCAGACACGCCAGGCGGTCTTAATGGTTATCTTCGTGAGCCATCGACAGGTAGACGATGGTAAGCATCATGAAGATGAAGGCTTGCAGGGTGATGATCAGGATGTGGAACACAGCCCACGCCCATTGCAGCACGATACCCAGGCCGCTGAGCCACAGGATGCCGGCGCCGAACATCACGGCAATCAGGATGAACACCAGTTCGCCGGCGTACATGTTGCCGAACAGACGCAGTGCCAGCGAGATCGGCTTGGCGATCAGGGTCACGAATTCCAGCAGGAAGTTGACCGGGATCAGCAGGATCTGCAGGAAGATGTTCTTGCTGCCGAACGGGTGCAGGGTCAGCTCACCGATGAAGCCACCCAGGCCCTTGACCTTGATGCTGTAGAAGATGATCAGCGCAAACACGCAGAAAGCCATGGCCAGGGTCGCGTTCGGGTCGGTGGTCGACACGGCGCGGAACGGAATGTGCGGATCACCCGAGATCAGGATGGCCAGCTGAGGAATCCAGTCGACCGGTACCAGGTCGATGGCGTTCATCAGGAATACCCAGACGAAGATGGTCAGCGCCAGCGGCGCGATCACCGGGCTACGGCCGTGGAAGGAGTCCTTCACGCTGCCGTTGACGAAGTCCACCAGCACTTCGACGAAGTTCTGCAGGCCGCTCGGTTGACCGGAAGTCGCCTTCTTGGCCGCCATGCGGAAGATGAACAGGAAGATCAGACCCAGTGCGACGGACCAACCCAGGGTATCCACGTGGAATGCCCAGAAGCCCATAGCCTTGGCTTCTGCAGCCGAATGGGCGAAGCCCCAGCTGCCGTCTGGTAGTTGACCGTAAGTCAGGTTCTGCAAGTGGTGCTGGATATAGCCCGAAGCGGTTTCTGCTGCCATGGTTGCCTCAAACGCCCTAAGGTCTCGAAAGTCTTTTATTCATCAGCAGGGGCGCGAACCAGCTGACCAAAAGGGTCAACACGAAGACGCCGAATACTGCCAGCGGCGCCAGTGGCTTCACTCCTGCGAAGGTCAGTGCGAAGAGCACTGCCGTCAAAATCATCTTGCCTGCCTCGCCAGCGTAGAACGACTTGACGATGGCCTGCGCCGCCCGAGCTCCGCTAAAGCGAAAAGCCTTCCAGGCGAAATAAACATTGGGCAGCCAGGCAATCAGGCCTCCGCAGAGCCCTGAATATCCGCTGACCGTCCCAGCCAACTGCCACAACACCAAGGTTGCCAGCAGCAGCACGACGAATTGCGTCAGCAATACCGGAAAAACCGCCCAGCGATGGAAAGGCAACCGGTTTGGCGTGCGGATTTCCATCACAACTGCTCCCCGTGAATCGGCCCGCCAGTCAGCGATGACTTGGCATAATTTGTGCCGACAAAATGCGCGCAGAGTATAGGGGTGGATTAACCCCTATTCAACTATTCGTAGTGATTTCCGATTGCGCGCTACAACAGGAATTGTTTCAGCGAATGTGTGCGAGTACGCCCTGCAACTCATCGAGCGAGTTGTAGCGAATGACCAGTTGGCCCTTGCCTTTAGTGCCGTGGCGAATCTGTACAGCCGAGCCCAAACGCTCTGCAAGCCGCTGTTCCAGGCGTGCAATGTCCGGATCAGGTTTGCCGGGTTCTACCGGATCAGGCTTGTCGCTCAGCCACTGGCGCACCAGTGCCTCGGTCTGACGTACGGTCAGCCCACGTGCGACAACATGACGCGCCCCTTCCTCCTGGCGATTCTCCTCCAGGCCTAGCAAAGCCCGTGCGTGACCCATTTCCAGGTCTCCATGGGCGAGCATGGTCTTGATCGCCTCCGGCAACGTGATCAACCGCAACAGGTTGGCCACGGTCACCCGTGACTTGCCTACCGCATCGGCCACTTGCTGCTGGGTCAGCTCGAACTCCTGCTGCAACCGCTGCAAGGCCAGCGCCTCTTCCAGAGGGTTCAAGTCCTCGCGCTGGATGTTCTCGATAAGGGCCATGGCAATGGCCGCTTCGTCAGGGACCTCGCGGACCATGGCCGGAATGGTGTCCAGCCCAGCTTGCTGAGTCGCGCGCCAGCGCCGCTCACCGGCGATGATCTCATAGCGCTCATCGCCAACCGGCCGCACCACGATCGGTTGCATCACGCCATGGCTGCGGATCGAGTGTGCCAGTTCTTCGAGCGCCTGCGGGTCCATGTCGCGACGCGGCTGGTACTTGCCCCGTTGAATCAGCTCGACGGGCAGGTGCTGAAGCTCCTTCAGGTCGATCTTTACAGCCTGCTCTTCGAGCGCGCTCACGGTTGGACCGCTGAGCAGCGCATCCAACCCACGTCCGAGACCCCGTTTCTTGACGGCCATGCGGATTCCTTAAGTTGCTTGTGCAGTGCGGGACTGGCGGCGTTGACGACGGACCAATTCTCCCGCCAGGGCGAGGTAGGCCTGTGCGCCGCGCGATTGCTTGTCGTAGGCCAATGCCGGCATACCGAAGCTGGGTGCTTCGGCCAGGCGGATGTTTCGAGGAATGACGGTGTCGTACAACTGCGAACCGAAGTGCTCCTTGAGCTGCGCCGATACATCGTTGTTCAGGCTCAGCCGCGGATCATACATGGTTCGCAGCAACCCCTCGATCTTGAGCGCGGGGTTCAACTTGGCGGCAATGCGCTTGATGTTGTCCACAAGGTCGCTCAGCCCTTCCAGCGCGTAGTACTCGCACTGCATGGGAATGATCACGCCATCGGAAGCCACCAGGGCATTGAGCGTCAGCATCGACAGTGAAGGCGGGCAGTCGATGAGGATGAAATCGTAATTGTCGCGAATGGGCGCCAGCGCATTGCGCAGGCGGCTTTCCTTGACCTGCATCTCCAGCAGCACCACTTCGGCAGCGGTCAGGTCCCGGTTGGCCGGCAACAGCTGGAACCCGCCATGCTCGGAAAAGTGCATGGCCTGGGCCAGGTCACACTCTCCGATAAGCAGGTCGTACACAGAGTGCTCGAGCTCGTGCTTGTCCACGCCGCTGCCCATGGTGGCATTGCCCTGCGGATCGAGGTCGATCAGCAGCACACGGCGCTTGGTCGCCACCAGCGAGGCAGCGAGATTGATACAGGTGGTGGTCTTGCCCACACCACCTTTCTGGTTCGCGATTGCGAATACCTTAGCCATTGATGCGTCTGTTCCCAATCAAGCCTTGCGGCGCAGTATCAGCAGATGACGTTGGCCCTGGCAACCCGGAACGGTCAGGGCCTGCTCGCTTTCCACTGTGAAGTCTGCGGGCAATGCTACCAGTTCATCGGCAGGATGCAGCCCCTTCATTGCAAGCCACTGCGTCCCGGTGTCGCCCAGGTGGCGGGTCCAGTTGGTGAAATTCTCCATGCTGCTGAAAGCGCGGGAGATGATGCCGTCGAACGGCTGGGCCGGCGTGTACCCCTCGACCCTGCTGTGGATAACCGTGAGGTTGTCCAGCTTGAGTTCCATTTTCACCTGGGTCAGAAAGCGCGTCTTCTTGCCGTTGGCATCCAGCACGGTGATTCGTTTTTCGGGATGCAGGATAGCCATGGGCACACCGGGCATGCCTCCGCCGCTGCCAACATCCAGCCAGTTGCTGCGCTCGCTGTGGATAAACGGCATCACGCTGAGGCTGTCGAGCAGGTGACGCGAAACCATTTCGTCCGGATCCCGGACGGCGGTGAGGTTGTAGGCCTTGTTCCATTTGATCAACAGGGCCAGGTAGCCCAGCAGTTTTTCATGGTGTTCAAGGCTCAGGGGCACCCCCAACTGGCGGGCACCTGTGGACAACTCTTCGGCATGTTGCGAGGTAACCAGGGAACTCAAACGCTTTGCTCCAGCTCGCGGCCTGCGCCGCGTTTCTTCAGGTGAATGAGCAACAGGGAAATGGCCGCCGGCGTAACGCCCGGAATGCGCGAGGCCTGCCCCAGGGTTTCGGGACGGGTCTGGCTGAGTTTCCCCTGAATTTCCTTGGACAGCCCCGAAATCGTGGCGTACTCGATATCCACAGGCAGGCGCGTGTCCTCGCTGGCTCGCAGGCGGGCAATTTCGTCCTGCTGACGGTCGATGTAGCCCGCATATTTGGTACGAATCTCGACCTGCTCGGCAACCTGTGGGTCGATCGACTCGCCGCCGGTAGCCGCCATAAGCCCTGCGTAGTCGATTTCAGGCCGCGCCAACAGGTTCAGCAGGCTGTACTCGTGGCTCAGTGGCGTACCGAACTTGTCCACAACGGCTTGGCCTAGTTCGGTGTTGGGTCTTATCCAGGTCGATTTCAGCCGCTGCTCTTCTTTTTCGATTCCGTCGCGCTTGGTGCAGAAGGCGGCCCAGCGCTCGTCGTCGATCAACCCCAGCGCTCGCCCTTTTTCAGTCAGACGCAGGTCAGCGTTGTCCTCGCGCAGGATCAACCGGTATTCGGCACGGGATGTGAACATCCGATACGGTTCTTGAGTACCCAAGGTGATCAGGTCATCGACCAGCACGCCGATATAGGCTTCATCGCGCCGCGGGCACCAGGTCTCGCGCCCCTGGGCGCGCAGTGCGGCGTTGGTCCCGGCCAACAGGCCTTGCGCACCGGCTTCTTCGTAACCGGTGGTGCCGTTGATCTGGCCAGCGAAGAAAAGCCCACCAATGACTTTGGTTTCAAGGCTGTACTTCAGGTCACGCGGATCGAAGTAGTCATATTCGATGGCATAGCCTGGGCGCACGATATGCGCGTTTTCCATGCCGCGGATCGAGCGCACCAACTCCAGCTGCACATCGAAGGGCAGCGACGTGGAGATGCCGTTGGGGTAGAGCTCATGGGTGGTCAGGCCTTCAGGCTCGATGAATACCTGATGGCTTTCCTTGTCCGCAAAGCGGTGGATCTTGTCTTCGATCGACGGGCAGTAACGTGGCCCTACCCCTTCGATGACGCCCGAGTACATGGGCGAGCGGTCAAGGTTCGAAGCGATGATGTCATGTGTGCGGGCGTTGGTGTGAGTGATGTAGCAGCTCACCTGGCGCGGATGCATGCCGGCATTGCCCATGAACGACATCACCGGGATGGGCGTGTCGCCGGGCTGCTCGGTCATGACCGAGAAATCAACGGAGCGACCGTCGATGCGAGGCGGCGTACCTGTCTTCAGACGGCCAACGCGTAGCGGCAATTCACGCATGCGATGCGCCAACGCGATGGAAGGCGGATCACCTGCGCGTCCACCCGAGTGGTTCTGCATGCCGATATGGATCAAACCGCCCAGGAAGGTGCCGGTGGTGAGCACGACAGAGTTTGCAAAGAACCGCAGCCCCATCTGGGTGACCACGCCTTTGACTTCATCCTGTTCAACGATCAGGTCGTCACACGATTGCTGAAATATCCACAGGTTGGGCTGGTTTTCCAACATCTCACGCACCACCGCCTTGTAGATGGCGCGGTCAGCCTGCGCACGCGTGGCGCGAACGGCTGGGCCTTTGCGGTTGTTCAACACGCGAAACTGAATACCACTCTTGTCGGTGGCCAGCGCCATGGCGCCGCCCAAGGCATCGATTTCCTTGACCAGATGGCTCTTGCCGATGCCACCAATGGCAGGGTTGCAACTCATGTGCCCGAGGGTTTCCACGTTGTGGGTCAGCAGCAGGGTTTTCACACCCATGCGTGCAGACGCAAGCGCAGCCTCGGTACCGGCATGGCCGCCGCCGATGACGATCACTTCAAAACGGGAAGGGAAATCCACCACGCACCTCGTGCCTGTTGTGCAAATAGAAAAGGTAAGCCGACAAGTATAGGGACATCACCCCCCTCAATGAAACCGTCTGAGCAAATTTTGATCAGGCTGTGGATGAATGGCATACAACAGAAATCAAGAAGAGAGATTTATAAAAGCTTTGTTTTTATGTTTATTCTTATGCACAGTACTATCTGTGGATAACGCTCTGAAGGCCATGTATCACGTGCTGTACAGAGATCCTGAACCCTGTGGCTTACCCCCTCTGAGCGCTTGGGATAACGAGGAATAGCCTGTGGATTAAAGTGATGGTTACCCACAGGGCCATTTATCCTCAAGAAAAAGTGCCGCTTATCAACGGAGCTTAGCGAGGGTTTTCCACAGGGCTTAGCGGGTGCCGTTCTTAGGCTATGCCTTGCTGGAGGCTTTGTTCGGGCCAAAAAAAACCGCCTCAAAGAGGCGGTTGGCTGATGTGGGACCTGGCTTGTCTGTTACTTGCCGATGCAAAAACTCGAGAAAATCCGTCCCAACAAGTCATCGGAACTGAAGGCTCCGGTGATTTCCCCAAGCACCTGTTGTGCCTGCCGCAGGTCCTCTGCCAGTAACTCACCTGCACCGGCAAGGGTCAGCTGCGCACGGCCATGCTCCAGGTGCTCACTGGCCTGGCGCAAGGCATCCAGATGCCGTCTACGGGCGCTGAAACCACTTTCGGCGGTCTGTTCATAGCCCATGCAGGCCTTGAGATGGTCGCGCAACAGCTGCAGCCCTCCCCCCTCTCCTTTGGCGCTCAGCGTGATGGTGGCTTGTCCATCTTCGCCCTGGTGCAGCGCGACAGGCTCCCCGCTCAGATCCGCTTTGTTGCGTATGAGGGTTACCCGTGCCGGATCCGGGCGCTGGTCCAGAAACTCGGGCCACAGGGAGAAGGGATCGCCGGCTTCAGGGGCCGTGGAGTCCACAACCAGCAATATCCGGTCTGCCTCACTTATCGCTCGTAGCGCGCGCTCCACACCGATCTTTTCCACATGATCATCTGTCGAACGTAGCCCGGCTGTGTCCACCACGTGAAGCGGCATACCGTCGATGTGGATATGTTCGCGCAGGGTATCCCGGGTCGTGCCGGCGATATCCGTCACGATCGCCGCTTCACGTCCCGCCAGCTGGTTGAGCAGGCTCGACTTGCCTGCATTGGGCCGCCCAGCGATGACCACTGTCATGCCATCGCGCAGCAATGCACCTTGGCCTGCCTCACGCAGTACTGTGGATAAATGATCCCTTACGGCATCGAGCATCGACAGCACATGGCCATCGGCTAGAAAGTCGATTTCCTCCTCGGGAAAATCAATGGCGGCCTCAACGTAGATGCGCAGCGCGATCAACGCTTCGGTAAGGCTGTGGACATGTCTTGAGAATTCGCCCTGCAGCGATCGCAGTGCGTTTCGCGCTGCCTGGCTGGAGCTGGCTTCGATCAAGTCGGCGATGGCCTCAGCTTGAGCCAGGTCGAGCTTGTCATTGAGAAATGCCCGCTCGCTGAACTCACCCGGCCTGGCCAGGCGACAACCCAGTTGTACACAGCGCTGTAGCAGCATATCCAGAACGACGGGGCCGCCATGGCCTTGCAGCTCGAGTACATCTTCACCGGTGAATGAGTGGGGCCCCGGAAAGAACAGCGCGATACCTTCATCCAGTACCACCCCCTCCTCGTCTCGGAACGGCCCGTAATGAGCATGACGCGGTTGCAGGCTGCGACCGGTTATCCACTGGCCCGCCTTGGCAGCCAGTGGCCCTGACAACCTTACGATGCCTACACCGCCGCGGCCTTGGGCAGTAGCGATGGCGGCAATGGTTTCACGCACAGTATTCATGCTGGGGAAGCCTCTACGACAAAAACGACAGATAGCAAAAACGCCCCACGAAGGGGCGTTTTATTCACAAGCTAGCGTAGCAGCCCGTCAGGCAGCCGCTTTCTTGTTGGCAGCCTCGATGCTGCGTGTGATGTACCACTGCTGCGTGATGGACAGGCAGTTGTTCACAACCCAGTACAGCACCAGACCTGCTGGGAACCACAGGAAGAAGAAGGTGAAGATGATCGGCATCATTTTCATCACCTTGGCCTGCATCGGATCCGGCGGGGTCGGGTTCAGGCGCTGCTGGATGAACATGGTGGCGCCCATGATGATCGGCAGGATGAAGAACGGATCCTTGATAGACAGGTCGGTAATCCACAGCATCCAAGGTGCCTGACGCATCTCGACGCTTTCCAGCAGTACCCAGTAAAGGGCCAGGAATACTGGCATCTGAACCAGGATCGGCAAGCAACCGCCCAGTGGGTTGATCTTCTCTTTCTTGTACAGCTCCATCATCGCCTGGGACATCTTCTGGCGATCATCGCCGAAGCGTTCCTTGAGCGCTGCGAGCTTGGGCGAGACCGCACGCATACGTGCCATGGAACGGTAGCTGGCAGCGGACAGCGGGAAGAACAGGCCCTTGATGAGCATGGTCAGCACGATGATCGACCAGCCCCAGTTACCCAGCAGGCTGTGGATATGTTGCAGAAGCCAGAAGATCGGCTGGGCGATGAACCACAAGAAGCCGTAGTCGACGGTCAGTTCCAGGCCTGGGGACAACTCCTTGAGCTTGGACTGGATCTTGGGACCGGCATACAGCATGGCGCTGGTTTCAGCCTTGCCCCCAGCAGGCACGCTGATAGCCGGGCCGGTGTAGCCGATGATGTAATTACCCTGGCTGTCCTTGCGGGTTTGCACCACGTTGTTGTCGGACTTGGCCGGGATCCATGCGGTCACGAAGTAGTGCTGAAGCCATGCTACCCAGCCGCCGGACACATTTTCTTTCAAACTACCTTTGTCGATGTCCTTCATCGAGACCTTTTTGTAAGGCTCCGAAGGTGTCCACAAGGCCGCACCCAAGTAGGTCGCGGTACCCGTGGCAGTGCTCGACGATGGATCGGAACTGGCATCGCGCTTGAGCTGGGCGAACATGTTGCCGCTCCAAGCCTGGCTGCTCTGGTTGTCGATCAGGTAGCTGACGTTCAGGTCATATTCGCCGCGCTTGAAGCTGAAGCGCTTGATGTAGTTGACCCCGTTGTCGCTGAACTTCAGGTCCACCACCAACTGGTCCTGACCATCGGCCAACTGATAACGCTTCTGATCGGCAGCGTAGAGGGGGCGACCGGTCGAGCGGGCATCTGGACCGTTGGCACCAGTCAAGCCGCTTTGCGCGAGATAGACGCGCTCCCCACCGTTGTCGAACAGTTGGAACGGAATGTCCGGATGGTCCTGACGGCGTGGATACTGCGGCAGGTTCAACTGGACGACGTCACCACCTACCGGATCGATAGCCAGGTCCAGCACATCGGTCTTGACCCGGATCAGGTCCTTGCTGACAGCCACGGGTGCCTGATCGGCGGTGTGGGTTTCAGCAGTGGCGCTTGGCACATCGGCGCTGGCACCCGCACCGGAATCACCGGCAGGTACGCCATCGGGCAAACCAGGGTTGGTCGTGCTGGCAGCAGTATTCTGAGTCGGCAGGGCAGCCTGGCCGTAGTCCTGGTTCCATTTAAGGACCATGACGTAGGACACGATTGCCAGGGCGACGATCAGGATCGTGCGTTTAATATCCATGATTACTCGGCTATCGAAGAAGTTCGGGAGGAAGGAGCGGGTGGAACGGGGTCGAAACCGCCGTCGTTCCACGGATGACAACGCCCCAGGCGACGAACGGCTAGCCATCCACCACGCCAGAGGCCGTGGTTTTCGATGGCTTCGTAGGCGTAACAAGAGCAACTGGGGTAGAAACGGCAGTGGCTGGCCATCAGAGGACTAATGGCATAACGGTAAAACTGGATCGGAACGAGTGCCAGTTTACGCATCTTGGCTGCTTACCCCTGCGCGATCGGCGGAGACTGCTGGTGCCGGTCGGCTACGCGCCAGGCGCTTCCAGAGTTTGCCGAAGTGTTGGTGCAATTCCGGGTTTTCTATCTCACCCAATCCCTTGCGCGCGACGATCACGATATCCAATCCGGCAAGTGAATGCTGGTTCAGACGAAAGGAATCGCGCATCAAGCGCTTGAGGCGGTTGCGTTGAACGGCGAGCTTGACGCTTTTCTTGCCAATCACCAGGCCAAGGCGCGGGTGATCCAGACCGTTCTCGCGAGCAAGGATCAGCAGGTTTTTCCCTGGAACCTTGCCGGTTGGGGAGTCGAAGACCGCTTTGAAATGCCGGGGTGTAAGCAGTCGCTTTTCCCGACTGAAGTCCTGACTCACCACCTGTGCCGAAAAATCAAATGGCCAGACGCTTACGGCCTTTGGCACGACGACGCGACAGAACAGCGCGGCCGTTCTTAGTAGCCATACGGGCACGGAAACCGTGAGTGCGCGCGCGCTTGATGGTGCTTGGTTGGAAAGTACGTTTCATGGCGTGTTACCTGGGTTTGTCGACGACGGGCCGGGATGGCCCCCTTTTAAGAGACCGGCGATTCTAGAGAAAGCAAGCCCATAGGTCAATTTCCAACCAACCTTTCCTTTAGGTGTGGGATGAACGGGCGTAAGGATTGGCTAGCGGCACTGACACCTCCATGAGGCTGGGCAGCACACAACATGCTCAACATGAAAAATAAGAAAGACATATAAAAAGCTTCTCTAAAGATCTTAATACTCTTAAGTGGATAACTTTCTGTGGATAACGTGCTGAAGGCCTCATAGCCAGGGCTTCGCAGCATTTTTAAACCTTGTTCGGAAGCCGTGCTGCGACTGTTCTAGAGCTGAATTTAAGCTGTGCATAAAAGGGCTATTTATACACAGGCAGGTTATACACAGGCCAATTCACTGGGTTGTGCATAGCCCTCATGGCTAGTTATCCACATGGTTTATGCACAGCGTATAAGTGGTGTTTCGGTCATTGAATGACAGTTCTGCCATACATGCCGGCGTGTCCGCATGTGGATAACTGAGCGCGTGCCCGGTACAATGGCCGTTTGTTTCAGCCTTCGTGGCTTTCAAGCTCAGGGGATATCCGTGTCAGTGGAACTTTGGCAGCAGTGCGTGGAGCTTCTGCGCGATGAACTGCCTGCCCAGCAATTCAACACCTGGATCCGTCCGTTACAGGTCGAAGCCGAAGGCGACGAGTTGCGCGTCTATGCGCCTAACCGTTTCGTTCTCGATTGGGTCAATGAAAAGTACCTGGGGCGTTTGCTTGAGCTTTTGGGAGAAAAAGGCACGGGCATCGCCCCTGCGTTGTCGCTGCTGATCGGCAGCCGGCGCAGCTCTGCCCCCCGTGCGGCACCTAATGCCCCAGTGAGCGCGGCTGTGGCAGCCTCTCTGGTGCAAACGACGCCCAAGGCCCCCTCCATCACGCCGTCCGAGCCCGCTCCAGTGGCCTCGTCCGACCCCGCGCCTGCAAACGCCAACGACGTGGCCGAGCCTTCTTCGAGGGATAGCTTCGATGCCATGGCCGAACCTGCTCAGGCCCCCGCGGGTAGGACAGAGCAGCGGACGGTGCAGGTGGAAGGTGCTCTCAAGCACACCAGCTACCTGAACCGCACGTTCACGTTCGACACATTTGTAGAAGGCAAGTCGAACCAGCTGGCCCGTGCCGCCGCCTGGCAGGTTGCCGACAACCCCAAGCATGGTTATAACCCCCTGTTTCTCTATGGCGGTGTGGGCTTGGGTAAAACCCACCTTATGCATGCCGTGGGTAACCACCTGCTTAGAAAGAACCCGAATGCCAAGGTGGTGTACCTGCATTCCGAGCGCTTCGTCGCCGATATGGTCAAGGCACTTCAGCTCAATGCAATCAACGAGTTCAAGCGCTTCTACCGTTCGGTCGATGCGCTGCTCATCGATGACATTCAGTTCTTTGCGCGCAAGGAGCGTTCACAGGAAGAGTTTTTCCACACCTTCAACGCACTGCTCGAAGGTGGCCAGCAGGTGATCCTCACCTCCGATCGATATCCCAAGGAAATCGAAGGGCTCGAGGAACGTTTGAAATCGCGCTTTGGCTGGGGCCTCACGGTTGCCGTGGAGCCGCCGGAACTGGAAACGCGCGTCGCGATCCTGATGAAGAAGGCCGATCAGGCCAAGGTGGAACTGCCGCACGATGCGGCCTTCTTCATCGCTCAGCGTATTCGGTCGAACGTGCGTGAGCTGGAGGGCGCCCTGAAGCGCGTGATCGCCCATTCGCACTTCATGGGGCGCGACATCACTATCGAGTTGATCCGCGAATCCCTGAAGGACCTTCTGGCACTGCAAGACAAGCTGGTGAGTGTGGATAACATCCAGCGTACGGTGGCCGAGTACTACAAGATCAAGATCTCCGATCTGTTGTCCAAACGCCGGTCCCGTTCGGTAGCTCGTCCACGTCAGGTGGCGATGGCGCTCTCCAAGGAGCTGACCAACCACAGCTTGCCAGAAATCGGCGACATGTTTGGTGGGCGCGACCACACGACCGTGCTGCATGCCTGCCGAAAGATCAATGAACTGAAAGAATCCGACGCGGATATCCGCGAGGACTACAAGAACCTGCTGCGCACGCTGACGACCTGAGGGCCGTCAGCGCAGCCATATGAAGGCAAGGGACTAGACCATGCATTTCACGATTCAACGCGAAGCCTTGCTCAAACCTCTGCAACTGGTGGCAGGTGTCGTCGAGCGCCGGCAGACGTTGCCGGTGCTTTCAAATGTTTTGCTGGTCGTTCAAGGCCAGCAACTGTCGCTGACCGGTACCGACCTTGAGGTTGAACTGGTGGGCCGCGTGCAACTGGAAGAACCTGCCGAGCCTGGCGAGATCACTGTCCCAGCACGCAAGCTGATGGACATCTGCAAAAGCCTGCCCAGTGACGTGCTGATCGACATCAAGCTCGATGAGCAAAAACTGCTGGTCAAGGCCGGGCGTAGCCGCTTCACACTGTCGACGTTGCCTGCCAATGATTTCCCGACCGTGGAAGAAGGGCCAGGCTCGCTCACGTGCAATCTGGAACAAAGCAAACTGCGTCGATTGATCGAACGCACCAGCTTCGCCATGGCCCAGCAAGACGTGCGTTACTACCTTAACGGCATGCTGCTGGAGGTGTCGCGCAATACCCTGCGTGCCGTTTCCACTGATGGCCACCGCCTGGCATTGTGCTCGATGAGTGCACCGATCGAACAGGACGACCGCCACCAGGTGATCGTGCCGCGCAAAGGTATTCTGGAGCTTGCTCGCTTGCTGACCGAGCCTGAAGGCATGGTCAGCATCGTTCTTGGGCAACACCATATCCGCGCAACGACGGGTGAGTTCACATTCACCTCCAAGCTCGTTGACGGTAAATTCCCTGATTACGAGCGTGTGCTGCCCAAAGGCGGTGACAAACTGGTGATTGGTGATCGCCAAGCTTTGCGCGAGGCGTTCAGCCGCACCGCGATCCTGTCCAACGAAAAGTACCGCGGGATTCGCTTGTTGCTCGCTGCCGGCCAGTTGAAGATCCAGGCCAACAACCCCGAGCAGGAAGAGGCTGAGGAAGAAATCAGCGTCGACTACGACGGTAGCTCGCTTGAGATCGGTTTCAACGTCAGCTACCTGCTGGATGTGCTGGGCGTCATGACCACTGAGCAGGTGCGCCTGATTTTGTCGGACTCCAACAGCAGTGCACTACTGCAGGAGGCAGGCAATGACGACTCTTCGTACGTTGTCATGCCGATGCGGCTGTAAGCAAAGCAGGCCAAATGTCACTTAGGCGTATCATCGTCACCGGGGTGCGAAACCTGCACCCGGTGACGCTCTCCCCTTCCCCGCGTATCAACGTGCTCTTTGGCGATAACGGGAGCGGCAAGACAAGCCTTCTTGAAGCTGTTCATCTACTCGGTCTGGCTAGATCCTTTCGCAGCACTCGCTTGAACCCGGTAATCCAGTACGAGCAAGCCTCTTGTACGGTATTCGGGGAGGTGCTCCTTGCCGAAGGCGGTACCTGTAACCTTGGGGTGTCTCGCGAGCGGCAGGGTGATTTCACCATCAGGATCGATGGGCAGAATGCGCGTAGCGCTGCACAGCTTGCTGAATTGCTTCCATTACAGCTCATCAACCCAGACAGCTTTCGACTCCTCGAAGGCGCCCCGAAGATCAGGCGACAGTTTCTCGACTGGGGCGTGTTCCACGTGGAACCTCGCTTCATGCCCGCGTGGCAACGCCTGCAGAAGGCCCTCAGGCAGCGGAACTCATGGTTGCGGCATGGTACACTTGACCCAGCTTCGCAAGCCGCTTGGGACCGGGAGTTATGCCTGGCCAGCGCCGAAATAGATGAATACCGCCGCGAATACATCAAGGCCCTGAAGCCTGTATTCGAAAAGACTTTGAGTGAGTTGCTTGAGCTAGACGGTCTTACCCTGAGCTATTACCGAGGCTGGGACAAAGACCGGGAGCTGCAGGATGTGTTGGCTACTTCCCTCCTTCGTGACCAGCAGATGGGACACACGCAGGCGGGTCCGCAACGTGCAGATTTGCGACTTCGATTAGCTGCAAACAACGCAGCAGACATCCTGTCCCGCGGCCAGCAAAAACTGGTGGTATGCGCACTGCGGATAGCTCAAGGCCATTTGGTTGGCCAAGCACGACGCGGCCACTGCATTTATCTTGTGGACGATTTGCCGTCGGAACTCGATGAGCAACATCGCCGCGCACTATGTCGCTTGCTTGAAGAATTACGCTGCCAGGTATTCATCACCTGTGTAGATCATGAATTATTGAGGGAAGGCTGGCAGACGGAAACGCCGGTTGCTTTGTTCCACGTGGAACAAGGCCGTATCACCCAGACCCACGACCATCGGGAGTGAAGGCATGAGCGAAAATCAGACGTACGACTCCTCCAGCATCAAGGTGCTAAAAGGTTTGGATGCCGTGCGCAAGCGTCCCGGCATGTACATTGGCGACACCGATGATGGTAGCGGCCTGCACCACATGGTCTTCGAGGTGGTCGACAACTCCATCGACGAAGCCCTGGCCGGCCACTGCGACGACATCACAGTAATTATTCACCCTGATGAATCCATCAGCGTGCGTGACAACGGCCGTGGCATTCCGGTCGACGTGCATAAAGAAGAAGGCGTTTCGGCAGCAGAAGTCATCATGACTGTGCTGCACGCAGGCGGTAAGTTCGATGACAACTCCTACAAGGTATCCGGTGGATTGCACGGGGTAGGCGTTTCGGTCGTCAACGCGTTGTCCGAGCAACTGATACTGACGGTGCGTCGCAGCGGCAAGATCTGGGAACAGACGTACGTCCACGGTGTGCCTCAGGCGCCGATGGCCATCGTCGGTGAAAGTGAGACGACCGGTACTCACATTCACTTCAAGCCGTCCGCAGAGACATTCAAGAATATTCACTTCAGCTGGGACATCCTGGCCAAGCGTATTCGTGAGCTGTCTTTCCTGAACTCGGGCGTCGGCATTCTGCTGAAAGACGAGCGCAGTGGTAAGGAAGAGTTCTTCAAGTACGAAGGCGGTCTGCGGGCATTCGTCGAATACCTGAATACCAACAAGACGCCGGTGAACGCCCAGGTGTTCCACTTCAGCGTACAGCGCGAAGACGGTGTGGGTGTAGAAGTTGCTCTCCAGTGGAACGACAGCTTCAACGAGAACCTGCTGTGCTTTACCAACAACATCCCGCAACGCGATGGCGGTACGCACCTGGTGGGTTTCCGTTCGTCTTTGACGCGCAGCCTGAACAGCTACATCGAGCAGGAAGGCCTGGCTAAGAAGAACAAGGTTTCCACCACTGGGGACGACGCACGCGAAGGCCTGACTGCGATCATTTCGGTCAAGGTGCCCGACCCCAAGTTCAGCTCGCAGACTAAAGACAAGCTGGTATCGTCGGAAGTAAAAACCGCTGTCGAGCAGGAGATGAACAAGTACTTCTCTGACTTCCTGCTGGAGAACCCGAACGAAGCCAAGGCTGTCGTCGGCAAGATGATCGATGCTGCGCGCGCCCGTGAAGCTGCACGCAAAGCGCGTGAGATGACTCGCCGTAAAGGCGCACTGGATATTGCGGGCTTGCCAGGCAAGCTGGCTGACTGCCAGGAGAAGGACCCTGCCCTGTCGGAACTCTACCTGGTGGAGGGTGACTCTGCAGGCGGCTCTGCGAAACAGGGGCGTAACCGTCGGACCCAGGCCATCTTGCCACTCAAAGGCAAGATCCTGAACGTAGAGAAAGCTCGGTTCGACAAGATGATTTCGTCCCAGGAAGTTGGGACTTTGATCACCGCGCTGGGCTGCGGCATTGGCCGGGAAGAGTACAACATCGAAAAGCTGCGGTATCACAACATCATCATCATGACCGATGCTGACGTTGACGGTTCGCACATTCGTACGTTGCTGCTGACCTTCTTCTTCCGTCAGTTGCCAGAGCTGGTCGAGCGCGGCTACATCTACATTGCTCAGCCACCGTTGTACAAGGTCAAGCGCGGCAAGCAAGAGCAGTACATCAAGGACGATGAGGCCATGGAAGAGTACATGACCCAATCGGCCCTGGAAGACGCCAGCCTGCACCTGGACGAATCCGCGCCGCCGGTATCCGGCGTGCAACTGGAAGCCCTGGTCAACGAGTTCCGCGGTGTGATGAAGACCCTCAAGCGTCTGTCGCGCCTGTACCCGCAGGAGCTCACCGAGCATTTCATCTACCTGCCTGAAGTCACTCTCGAGCAGCTGGGTGATCATGCGGTGATGGAAGCCTGGAAGAACCAGTTGCATGAGCGCCTGAATTCGACCCAGAAATCGGGCCTGGTCTACAAGGCCAGCCTGCGTGAAGACAAGGAACGTAATGTGTGGCTGCCTGAGGTGGAAATCACCTCCCACGGGCTTGCCAGCTACATCACGTTCAACCGTGACTTCTTCGGCAGCAACGACTACCGCACCGTGGTCAACGTGGGTGCCAAGCTGTCCAGCCTGTTGGGTGAAGGCGCTTATGTGCAACGTGGTGAGCGTCGCAAGGCCATCGTCGAGTTCAAGGAAGGCTTGGACTGGTTGATGAACGAGACCACCAAGCGCCATACCATCCAGCGCTATAAAGGGCTGGGTGAGATGAACCCGGATCAGTTGTGGGAAACCACCATGGACCCAACTGTGCGCCGTATGCTGAAGGTCACCATCGAAGATGCAATCGCGGCTGACCAGATCTTCAACACCCTGATGGGTGACGCCGTTGAACCGCGCCGTGACTTTATCGAAAGCAATGCATTGTCGGTGTCCAACCTGGACTTCTGATCAGCCTTGACCGTTGCACGACCGGGCAGCTTCGAAATTCGAGCCTAACCGGTCATCATCAAGCCCGCGCTAGCGGGCTTTTTCATTTCCAATCTCCGGGTAGGCACGCTCACCCCGCATTAGCTCAAGGGTGTAATTCAGAACGGACTTGCAGTGGGTCATACGCCTCGACCTTGAGTGCTTCAAGTTTTAAAAGCAGCCAATCGCTGACATGATTCTGCAAGGGTGACGTGCGACGAGGGTAAGCAGTGGCCCAGATCGAGCTTGTGCGTAGGGGATCAATGGTCCTCGGCAATGCCCGCCGCTTTCAAACGCCGATACAACGTACGTTCGCTGATACCCAAGTGCTTGGCCAGCTCACTGCGCGACCCCCTGAACTGACTAAGCACCTGTAGGAGATCTGCTGGCCGACTTCCGTGGGCGCGCACTTGGGCAGGGAGCGACACCACGTCTTCGGGCAAGTGTTCTGGCTGAATGACGCCTTCATCGGCAAACAGCCGTGCCCGCTCCAGGATGTTGCGTAACTCGCGGATGTTCCCCGGAAACGGATACGTCATCAGTCGATCGAGAGCAGCATTACCGAGTGTGGGCGCGCTGGGCCCTGCGATTCTTTTCAGCAGGCTTTGGACCAGCAGAGGCAGATCCTCGATACGCTCGCGCAGTGCAGGCATCCGGATAGGGAACCCACTGATCCGGTAGTACAGGTCCTCCCTGAACGTGCCGTCGGCCACCATCTGCCTCAAGGGTTTATGGGTTGCCGACACCAGGCGGAAATCCGAATGCACGGTACGCAGGCTGCCAACAGGCCGGAAGCTGCCGGTTTCGATCAAGCGCAGCAGCTTGACCTGCATGGCCAAGGGCACTTCACCGATCTCGTCCAGGAACAGCGTGCCGCCGTGGGCAGCTTCTGCCAGGCCGGTCTTGCGCTGGTGAGCACCGGTGAATGCACCCTTCTCGTAACCGAACAGTTCGCTCTCGAAAAGCGCCTCCGTCAGGCTGGTGCAATCGACCACGACCAAGGGGCCATCGGCCTTGGGGCTGCCCATGTGCAACGCCCGCGCGAACAGTTCCTTGCCCGTGCCGGACTCACCCTGGAGCAGGACAGGGATGTCAGCCGGCGCCGCACGTTGCAAGCTGGCCAATGCCGCCGTGAATGCAGGTGCCTGGCCAACGAGCCCTTGCTCTTGCGGCTGGGCAGATGCGATGACGATACGGGTGAGCCGTTCGACGAAAGCAATCACCCTGCCCTGCTCATCCAGGATCGGCCGAAGTTCGACATCCACATGTTCCGGTCCGCGAGGGGTGTGATGCACATGCAGCACGCGCTCGGGCACCTTGCTGGACCAGGCCTTGCGCATCGGGCAGTCCTCGCCGGCCTGGTCGCAGGGAACGTGGTAATGGTGTGAGACCTTGTGACATTTCTGCCCAAGCGGCGCCTGCTGGTCCTGACCGAACTGACGTCGATAAGCGGCGTTGGCGGCCAGAATGTTGTAGTCGGTGTCCAGCACGATGGCGGGCAGGACGTCGTGCTCCAGAAAAGACACCAAGGCAAGCACTGAGGGGTGAGGTTCGGACATGACGGCACCAGTCGGATAACGTGTTCGAGGGTAGCAAGGACTGCCAGCCGCTGCCATCGACTGACACCGCACTGCCACTCTTCACTGCCAACGAAGCGGCCATCTGCCCATGACCCGCCAATCCAGGGCCCCAGGCAGGCATCTGTGCGGTGGCATGTATCTTGATGGGGGATAGATGTGGCGCCCCTGAACCGTGCAGCAAACGGGGCTAGCCGAATGGGAGACTTGAATGATCATTGGCAAAAACCTTCACGTGGAAGCGTTCTTCGACAGCGCCACCTCAACTATCAGCTATCTGGTCATGGATGGCGAAACGCGCGCTTGCGCCTTGATCGACAGCGTTCTGGATTACGACCCGAAGGCCGGGCGCGTGACGACGGCCTCTGCGGACTGCCTGATCGAACGTGTGAAAGCGCTTGGTGCTCAGGTGCAATGGATACTGGAAACCCATGTGCATGCAGATCACCTGTCCGCTGCTGCCTACCTCAAAGACACGCTGGGGGGGCGCATTGCAATTGGAGCTTGCATCACCCAGGTCCAGAAAGTCTTCGGCAGCTTGTTCAACGCTGAACCTGGCTTCGCCCGTGATGGTAGCCAGTTCGACGTGCTGTTCGACGATGAAGAAATTTTCCACATAGGCAATCTGCAGGCTAAAGCCCTGCATACCCCTGGGCATACGCCTGCCTGCATGAGCTATCTCATCGAGCATGAAGGCCAGGCGGCAGTCTTCGTCGGCGACACGTTGTTCATGCCGGACTACGGGACTGCGCGATGCGACTTCCCTGGTGCCGATGCCCGGACCCTGTACCGCTCGATTCATCGCCTCCTGGCGCTAGGGGATGGCACCCGGCTGTTCATGTGTCACGACTACCTGCCCGAAGGGCGCGAGCTGCGCTACATGACCACCGTGGCCGAGCAGCGCACTCAGAACATTCACATCCATGAAGGTATCGACGAAGACAGCTTCGTGGCCATGCGCGAAGCGCGTGATCGAACGTTGGACATGCCTGTCCTGATCCTGCCCGCCGTCCAGGTGAACATGCGCAGTGGCCAGTTCCCAGCCCCTGAGGCCAATGGGGTGCGCTACCTGAAGATTCCCCTCAATACGTTGTAGTCAGGCACATCCCATAATCAGACAGTCAGGATCGACCATGCCCGCCGTGCCCTCCTCCGTTCCAGCGTTTCATCACCAAGTCATCATCATAGGCGCCGGTGCTGCCGGCATTGCGACGGCGTCCAGCCTCCTCCAGCGCGACCCCTCGCTGGACATCGCCCTGATAGACCCCGCCGAGGTTCATTACTACCAACCCGGCTGGACCATGGTCGGTGCCGGGGTCTTCGATGCCCCGAGCACGGCTCGGCCGATGTCGTCGGTCATCCCCCGCGCGGTGCGCTGGATCAAGTCACAGGTGCAAGGGTTCGATGCACAGTGTCGCAAGGTCCTGCTGGCAGATGGCAGGGCCTTTACCTTTGAACAGCTGGTGGTCTGCCCTGGGCTGAAGCTGGATTGGGCGGGCATCGAGGGGCTGGCAGACACCCTGGGCGAGAATGGCGTCACGTCCAATTACCGCTACGACCTGGCGCCCTATACCTGGGAGCTGGTGCAGGGCCTCAAGCAAGGCCGCGCCGTGTTCTGCCAGCCGCCCATGCCCATCAAATGCGCTGGCGCCCCGCAAAAAGCGCTGTACCTGTCCTGCGACCACTGGCTGCGCCAGGGCCGGCTGGGCGCCGTGCAAGCCAGCTTTTTCAATGCCGGCAATGCCTTGTTCGGGGTGCCCGCCTACGTGCCCGCCTTGATGGCTTACATCGACAAGTACTCGGTAGACCTCAACTTCGGCCATCGGCTGATCGCCGTGGATGGACCAAACCAGCAGGCTGTGTTCGCCCATACGCTTGCGGATGGCACCCAGCACCTTCGCACCGAGCCGTTCGACATGCTGCATGTGGTACCGCCACAGGTCGCCCCCGACTTCATTCGCCACAGCTGCCTCGCCGATGGCGCTGGTTGGGTGGATGTGGACCCCTCTACCCTGCGCCATCGTGTCTTCGCCCATGTGCACGCGCTTGGGGACGTGATCAATGCCAGCAACGCGAAGACGGCTGCCGCTGCACGCAAACAAGCGCCGGTGGTGGCAAACAATGTATTGGTGGCACTGGGTCGACGCACGGGCCTGGCGCACTATGATGGCTACGGCTCCTGTCCGCTGACCGTCGAGCGCGGCAAGATCGTGCTGGCCGAATTTGGCTATGGTGGCGCGCTCAAGCCGAGCTTCCCTCAGTGGCTCCTCGACGGCCGCAAACCCACCCGCTTGGCCTGGCTGCTCAAAGCTCGTCTGCTGCCGCCCTTGTATTGGCAAGGCATGCTCAAGGGCCGTGAGTGGCTGGCCAAGCCGGTTGCAAGAACGACCGAGGCAGCCCAGTGATCGATCAGACGTGGCTCAGCACAGGGCTGGGCACGATCATCGGCGCGGTCTTGGCGCTGACAGGTGCCGGCGGTGGCATCCTTGCGGTTCCGTTGCTGGTGTTTGGCCTGGGGCTTTCGATGGCGCAGGCTGCCCCGATCGGTTTGCTGGCTGTGGGGCTGTCGGCGGCGGTTGGTGCCGGCTTGGGCTTGCGCCAGGGCGTGGTGCGCTACCGTGCGGCCCTGTTCATCGCTGCGGTGGGTATCGTGTTTACGCCGCTGGGGCTGATGCTTGCGCATCGTTTGCCCAACGCACCGCTTCAGCTGATGTTTGCAGGCATCCTGATCTACGCGTGCGTGCGCACCTGGTTGAAGGCCCGTCAGCAATTGAGCGGCGCAAACCCAGGTGCACATCGCTTCATCGAGCCCTGTGTACTCAACCCCCTGCAGGGTCGTTTACGCTGGACGCTTCCGTGCGCGCGGGCGCTCGCCGGCACCGGGGCGTTGTCGGGGCTGCTGTCAGGCCTGCTGGGCGTGGGCGGCGGCTTCGTCATCGTCCCTGCCCTGCGGCGCTACACCAACTTGTGTATGGGCAGTATCGTCTCTACCTCCCTGGCAGTCATCGCGCTGGTTGCCTTGGGCAGTGTTGCCACCGCCACCTTTGCAGGGAGCATGCGCTGGCAGGTGGGTGCGCCGTTTGCGCTGGGTGCGGTACTGGGCTTGCTGGTGGCCCGGCCACTGGCGGCAAGGCTGGAGGGCCCGCGGCTGCAACAACTGTTCGCCATCGCAGGGTGGGCCGCGGCGGCATTGCTGATCAGCAAAGCGCTAGGGCGCTAGCAGCGCATCCTGCTCGGCAGCACACAGGTTCAGCAGGTAATCCCATACCACGCGCAGGCGTACGGATTTATGCAGTTCGCGCCGCGTGCAGATCCAGTAACTGCGCTGGATGGTTTCCCCTGGCAGCACCCGCACCAGCGTCGGGTCATGCCGCGCCATGTAGTTGGGTAGCACGGCGATACCCAACCCTGCACGCGCCGCCGCTTGCTGGGCTATCACGCTGGTACTGCGAAACACCACGTTCGGCGATCGGCAGAAGCTGTTGAGAAACAGCAGCTCCTGACTGAACAGCAAGTCGTCCACGTAGCCAATCCAACTGTGGCGCGCCAGGTCTTCGCGGTTGCGCAGGGGCGCGGCACGCTCCAGGTACGCTGCGCTGGCATAGAGGGCCAGCCGGTAGTCGGTGAGCTTGCGGGTGATCAGCAAGTCTGCACTTGGCCTTTCCAGGTGAATGCTGATTTCCGCTTCACGGTTGAGGATGCTGACAAAACGCGGCACCGCAACCAACTCCACTTCCAGGCCGGGGTAGCGCTCGAACAACTCATTCATCCGTGGCGTGAAGAACATGATGCCGATCCCCTCGGTCACACCGAGGCGGATCTTGCCAAGCGGCGTGATGGCTTGGGTGATTTCCTCCTGCGCCAGCAAGGCGGTGTTCTCCATGGCTTCGGCATGTTTGAGCAGCGCCTGTCCGGAAGGCGTCAGCTCATACCCTTGGGCATGCTGGACGAACAACGCAGTGCCCAGGCTCTGCTCGATACGCTCGATGTGGCGCGCAACGGTGCTGTGGGTCGTCTCCAGACGCTTGGCAGCCGTCAACAAGCGCCCGCTGCGCTGCAGCTCCAGGAAAAACCGCAAATCATTCCAATCGAACATGCTGGTCCTTGCATATCTGTATCGAACACCCGGTTAGAGGCGCCGACGCTCCGAGAGGCATCGCTGTGCTTAAACGCACAACGGGTGCGCGAAATCGCGTGTTTCTTCCGCGAAATTACTCACTAAGCTGGTTGGGGACAAGAACAAAAACAGGCCCTGAGGTCCTCTATGTCATCAGTCGATTCTGCCTACGACTATGTGATCGTGGGCGCCGGCCCCGCTGGCTGCTTGCTGGCGAACCGGTTGTCTGCCGACCCGTCATGCCGGGTACTGCTACTCGAAGCCGGTGGGCGGGACAACTATCCCTGGATACACGTGCCGGTGGGCTACCTGTACTGCATTGGTAACCCCCGCACGGACTGGTGCTTCAAGACCGAGGCGCAGCCTGGGCTGCAAGGTCGGTCGCTGGGCTACCCCCGTGGCAAGGTCCTGGGCGGGTGCTCCTCCATCAACGGCATGATCTACATGCGTGGCCAGGCGGCTGACTACGATCACTGGGCTAGCCTAGGCAACCGAGGCTGGGCCTGGAAAGACGTGTTGCCGCTGTTCAAGCAAAGCGAAAGCCACCATGGCGGTGCCAGCGAATACCATGGTGCCAGCGGTGAATGGCGTGTAGAGCGCCAGCGCTACAGCTGGCCGATCCTCGACGCCTTCCGCGATGCAGCCGAGCAGGCGGGTGTTGCCAAAATCGATGACTTCAACACCGGCGACAACGAAGGCTGTGGATATTTTCAGGTCAACCAGCGTAGCGGTGTTCGCTGGAACGCATCCAAAGCGTTTCTGCGCCCCATTAAGCACCGCGCCAATCTGACTGTTATGACCGATGTGCAGGTGGATCAAGTGCTGCTAGGCAACACGCGCGCCCGCGCTGTCAAAACCCGTTGGCAGGGCCGCTGGCACGAGTTCTCGGCGCGACGAGAGATTGTGCTATGCGCAGGTGCAGTAGGCTCACCCGGCATCCTGCAACGCTCGGGCATTGGTCCGCAGCAGTTGCTGGAGGACTTGGGTATCGGGGTGCGCCATGCCATGCCGGGTGTAGGCAGCAATCTGCAGGATCACTTGCAGCTACGGCTGATCTACCAGATCGGCAACGCACGTACCCTCAACCAGATGGCCAATAGCCTGTGGGGCAAGATGGGCATGGGCCTGCGCTACCTGTACGATCGCAGCGGTCCGCTGGCCATGGCGCCAAGCCAGCTGGGCGCTTTCGTGCGTTCGAACCCCGACCAGGCCACTGCGAACTTGCAGTACCACGTGCAGCCTCTGTCCCTGGACCGTTTTGGCGAGCCGTTGCATCCGTTTCCAGCCTTCACGGCTTCTGTGTGCAACTTGCGGCCACTGAGCCGCGGGCGTATCGATATTCGCAGTGCAGACATGCACAGCGCGCCGCTCATCGACCCCAACTACCTCAGCGACCCCCAGGACCTGCGTGTCGCCGCCGACGCTATCCGTCTCACCCGGCGCATCGTGCAGGCCCCTGCCCTCGCAGCCTTTGCGCCCGAAGAATATCTGCCTGGACCTGCCCTACAAACTGAAGAACAGCTGCACGAAGCGGCGGCCAAGATAGGCACGACGATTTTCCATCCCGTAGGGACATGCCGCATGGGCAATGGCCCCATGGATGTGGTCGATGACCAGCTTCGTGTCCATGGCATCCCCGGCCTTCGTGTGGCAGACGCATCGATCATGCCCCAGATAACGTCGGGCAATACCTGTTCACCTACCCTGATGATCGCTGAAAAGGCGGCGCAGCTTATTTTGAAAGGAGCAGCCACAACGACCTTCCTCAACCAGGATGCACTACCAACACCCTGAAGGGGTGTGCAATACGGCAGCGCGTAGTCGGACGCTGTCGGCAGTGGAACAACAAGAATAATCACTGTGGCCTGCGGGCCGAGGACAGCAACGATGTCGGATTACATCCAAGAGCAGGATGCGGCCGCCAGCCGCCCCAGTCGTCGTGAAGAACGCAAGATCATTTTCGCGTCATCGCTCGGTACGGTGTTCGAGTGGTACGACTTTTTCCTCTACGGCGCCCTGGCTGCCGTCATCAGCAAGCAGTTCTTCGCGGGCGTCAACGACACCACCGCGTTCATCTTCGCACTGATGGCGTTTGCCGCCGGCTTCCTGGTGCGACCGTTTGGTGCCCTGGTATTCGGCCGCTTGGGGGACATGATCGGTCGCAAGTACACCTTTCTCATCACCATCGTGCTGATGGGGCTGTCCACGTTCGCCGTTGGCCTTTTGCCCACCTATGCCAGCATTGGCATCGCGGCGCCGATCATCCTGGTCGTGTTGCGCATGCTGCAAGGCCTGGCGCTGGGCGGTGAGTACGGCGGTGCAGCCACCTACGTGGCCGAACATGCGCCACCTGGCAAGCGGGGCTTCCATACTGGGTTCATCCAGTCCACCGCCACCTTGGGACTGTTGCTGTCATTGCTGGTGGTACTGGGCAGCCGTTATGTAAGTGGCGATCAGTTCGAAACCTGGGGCTGGCGCCTGCCGTTTCTGCTGTCCATCGTGCTGCTGGGGATCTCGACCTGGATTCGAATGAGCATGCACGAGTCCCCGGCCTTCGTGAAAATGAAGGCACAGGGCAAGATCAGCAAATCGCCGATTCGTGAGTCGTTTACGTCTTGGCCTAACCTGAAGGTCGTGCTCACTGCGCTGTTCAGTATCAATGCGGGCCAGGCTGTCACCTTCTATACGGCACAGTTCTACGTACTGTTCTTCATGACCCAGATGTTGAAGATGGACCCGGCCCAGGCCAACACCTTGCTGATCATCAGCGTCGTGATCGGCGCGCCGTTTTTCGTGTTCTTTGGCTGGCTGTCCGATCGGATCGGGCGCAAACCGATATTGATGCTGGGCCTGCTGTTGGCCACGGTGCTCTACTTCCCGTTGTTCAAGGCCCTTAGCTTCTACGCCAACCCGCAGATCGACACCGCCAGCCGCCAGGCCCCCATCGTCGTGACCGCTGACCCGAAAGGCTGCACCTTCCAGTTCGACCCTGTGGGCAAGGCGCGCTTTGATAGCCCCTGCGACAAAGTAAAGACCTTCCTGGTCAAGCAAGGCTTGCCCTATAGCTCGGTAAGCGTTGACGGCAGCGAAGTGGTCGTGAGCATCGGCGACAAGACCATCAATGGCTATGACGAGGCGGCCATGCGCGCGGCGGTCGAGCAGGCAGGGTACCCCGCCAAGGCTGACCCGGCCCAAGTCAACAGCGTGATGGTGGTGGTGTTGATCGTGGCCATGATCCTGATCGCCACGATGACCTACGGACCGCTGGCTGCCGTGATGGTCGAGCTGTTCCCTACGCGTATCCGGTACACCTCCATGTCCTTGCCGTATCACATCGGTAATGGCTGGTTCGGCGGTTTCCTGCCCACGGTATCGTTCGCCCTGGTGGTTTACACCGGCGATATCTTTTACGGGTTGTGGTACCCGGTACTGGTCACGGGCATCAGCCTGATAGTGGGCATCTTCTGTCTCAAAGAGACCAAGGACGTGGATATCGACAAGGTGTGATTCGCTGAACCACCCCCACAAAAAAACCGGCTCTAAAAGCCGGTTTTTTTATGCCGTGAAAAAACTTATGCACGTTTTTAGGAAAAATCAACAAAGAGTAAATATGTAGCTAATTCATAGGGTTAGCTTAGTTTTGCAACAGCTAATCCATAATTTGCTCACACGTTATCCACAAGCCGCTCAGGCCTCGGCTTGCGTGCTTTCTTCGACCTGCGCAAGCGAGCCCAGGGCCCGTTGGGTGGCTTCGTTCCAGGCCTGGGCGCGGTCATTGAGCTCGGCAATGGCGCGAGGGCCTGTGCCGTTGGCGTACATGGGTTCGCCGATCACCACTTCGATGGTGCCAGCGTGCTTGCCCCACCCATTCTTCGGCCAGTACTTGCCGGCATTATGGGCAATGGGCAACACCGGGAGCCCAGCGTTTACCGCCAGCGCCGTCCCGCCCCGGGAGAACTTGCCCACCGTGCCAAAGGGTACGCGTGTGCCCTCCGGGAAGATCAGAACCCAGGTTTCCTGCTTGAGCAGTTCATCGCCTTTCTTGGCCACTTGGCGCAATGCTTCCTTGGGGTTGTCGCGGTCGATGGCAATGGGACGCAGCATGGCCATGGCCCAGCCGAAGAACGGCACATACAGCAGCTCACGCTTGAGCACCTGGCTGAGCGGAGAGAAATACTGAGACAGGAAAAATGTCTCCCAGGTGCTCTGGTGATTCGACAAAATCACACAGGGCTCGGCTGGCACGTTTTCAGCGCCGGTAATCTTGTAATCGATGCCTACGATGACGCGTGCCAGGAAAATAGCGCAGCGGCACCAGTACACATTGATGAATTTGTAGCGCTTGGGGAACGACAGAAACGGCGCAATGAAGAAGCTCAGCGAGCACCAGAGCAGCGAACTGGTACCCAGCAGCAGGTAAAAAAGAAAGACTCTGATCGCCTGCAGGATCGACATAGTGGTTTGTACCATTGCGGGACCTGCCCGCTTTTAGAAAAGTGCGCCCAAGGGCGCACCGTTTAGATAAGTGCCCTGGCGATGGCAGCCAGATCGTCATAAATCAGGGTTGAAGCCGGAACGCCCTTCTCAAGGGTACGTTCGCCTTTGCCTGTCTTTACCAGAACAGGTTGTGCATCGACGGCCAGCGCAGCCTGTAGGTCACTTTGGCTATCGCCCACGAACCAGATGCCCTCAAGGCTTGCCTGGTAGTGCTCGGCGATGGCCCGCAACAGGCCCGGCTTGGGCTTGCGGCAATCGCAGCCTTCATCGGGGCCATGCGGGCAATACACGATATGCCCCACCTCACCGCCCTGCTCGGCCACCAGCATGCGCAAGCGCGCATGCATGGCCTCAAGGGTCGCGAGCGGGTAATAGCCACGGGCGATACCGGACTGGTTGGTGGCCACGGCCACCGTCCAGCCCGCTTTGCTCAACTGCGCGATCGCCTCGATGGCGCCAGGGATGGGCACCCATTCATCCAGCGACTTGATGTAGGCGTCGGAGTCCTGGTTGATGACCCCGTCACGATCGAGAATCAGCAGTTTCAAGGCTTACCCCAGCAACGAAATGTCGGCCACGCCCAGGAACAGCCCACGCAGACGGCTGAGCAGGGCATATCGGTTGGCACGTACCTTGGCGTCCTCGGCATTGACCATCACAGCCTCGAAGAAGGCATCGACCGGATCACGCAGGGCGGCAAGGCGCGCCAGCGACTCGCTGTACTGACGTGCAGCAGCCATCGGTTGCACAGCCTGATCGGCTTGCTGGATGGCCGAGTACAGCGAGAACTCGTTGGCATTGTCGAAGTACTTGGGCTCGACCTGTTCGGCGATGGCGCCTTCTGCCTTGCTCAACAGGTTCGACACGCGCTTGTTGACGGCGGCCAGTGCCTCGGCTTCGGGCAGCTTGCGGAAGGCCTGGACCGCCTGGACGCGCTGATCGAAGTCCAGTGCGGAACCTGGCTGAAGCGCGCGAACCGCGAGGTAAGTGGCGACGTCGATGCCTTCGTCTTCGTAACGGGCACGCAGCCTGTCGAAGATGAACTCCAGCACCTGGTCAGCCAACCCGGCAGCCTTGACCTTGGCCCCGTACTGCTGGACCGCGAACTGCACGGCACCGGTCAGGTCCAGGTCCAGCTGCTTCTCGATCAGGATGCGCAGCACGCCCAGTGCGGCGCGGCGCAGGGCGTACGGGTCCTTGCTGCCGGTGGGCAGCATGCCGATGCCGAAGATGCCCACCAGGGTATCGAGCTTGTCGGCGATGGCGACGGCAGCACCGGTCAGGGTCTGAGGCAATTCGGCGCCTGCACCGCGCGGCATGTATTGCTCGTTCAGCGCCAGCGCCACATCCTGCGGTTCGTCGTCGTTGAGCGCGTAGTAGTAGCCAGCGACGCCTTGCATCTCTGGGAACTCACCGACCATTTCCGTAGCCAGGTCGCACTTGGACAGCAAGCCGGCACGCGCGGCTCGTTGCGCATCGCCGCCAATCAAGGGCGCAATGAACGCTGCCAGTTTCGATACCCGCTCGGCCTTGTCATAGACCGTACCCAGCTGGGCCTGGAACACCACGTTCTTCAAGCGCTCGTTGAAGGTTTCCAGCGGTTGCTTCTTGTCCTGCTTGAAGAAGAACTCGGCGTCGGTCAGGCGTGGACGCACGACCTTTTCGTTACCCTGCACGATCTGCTTGGGGTCGCGGCTCTCGACGTTGGCCACGGTGATGAAGCGCGGCAGCAACTTGCCTTCGCTGTCGAGCAGGCAGAAGTACTTCTGGTTGTCCTGCATGGTGGTGATCAAGGCTTCTTGCGGCACCTCCAGGAAACGCTCTTCGAACGAGCACACCAGCGGTACCGGCCACTCCACCAGCGCGGTCACTTCGTCCAGCAACGCGGGTGGCACGATGGCGGTGCCTTCCTGCTGCATGGCCAGCTCGGCGGTACGTTTGGCGATCAGGTCGCGACGCTCGCTGAAATCGGCCAGCACATAGGCCTTGCGCATGTCCTCGACATAGTTGGCCGGGGCGCTGATGGTGACGCTTTCCGGATGGTGGAAGCGGTGCCCGCGCGATTGGCGGCCGGCCTTCTGGGACAAGAGGGTGCAGTCGACCACCTGATCGCCCAGCAGCATCACCAGCCATTGGGTCGGACGCACGAACTCTTCACGGCTTGCCGCCCAGCGCATGCGTTTAGGGATAGGCAGGTCGTTGAGCGAGTCTTCGACGATGGTCGGCAGCAGGCCCGCGGTCGCTTTGCCGGGGATGTGCTGGGAGAAGCGCAGCTTGGGGCCGCTACGGTCGATGTCGGCCAGCTCCACACCGCACTTCTTGGCAAAGCCCAGTGCAGCCTGGGTCGGCTCGCCTTCTGCGTTGAAGGCCGCCTGCAGGGGCGGGCCGTCGATGTTGATGCTGCGGTCAGGCTGCTGCACATCGAGTTGGCGGATCAGCACGGCCAGGCGGCGCGGCGCGGCGTAGACCGATTTGCCGGTGTAGTTCAGGCCTGCAGCTTGCAGGCCTTTTTCGATGCCGGCCAGGAACGCGTCGCCCAGGGTCGCAAGGGCCTTGGGTGGCAGCTCTTCGGTGCCCAGTTCTACCAGGAAATCTTGAGCACTCATTGTGCAGCCTCCAGCTTAACCAACACTTCGTCACGCAGTTCGGGGGTCGCCATCGGGAAGCCCATGCGCGCACGGGCCTGCAGGTAGCTTTGCGCCACGTCGCGGGCCAGGGTGCGCACCCGCAGGATGTAACGCTGGCGCTCGGTCACCGAGATGGCACGGCGGGCATCGAGCAGGTTGAACGTATGGGATGCCTTGAGGACCATTTCATAGGTCGGCAATGGCAGTTCCAGCTTGATCAGGCGGTTGGCTTCACTTTCGTAGAAGTCGAACAACTCGAACAGTTTCTCGACGTTGGCGTGCTCGAAGTTGTAGGTCGACTGCTCCACTTCGTTCTGGTGGAACACGTCGCCGTAGCTGACCTTGCCGAACGGACCATCGGCCCATACCAGGTCGTAGACCGAGTCCACGCCCTGGATGTACATGGCCAGGCGCTCCAGACCATAGGTGATTTCACCGGTCACCGGGTAGCACTCGATACCACCGACCTGCTGGAAGTAGGTGAACTGAGTCACTTCCATGCCATTGAGCCAGATTTCCCAGCCCAGGCCCCAGGCCCCGAGGGTTGGCGATTCCCAGTTGTCTTCGACGAAGCGAATATCGTGCACCAGCGGGTCCAGACCGATGGCTTTCAGCGAGCCGAGGTACAGCTCCTGGAAGTTGGCCGGGTTGGGCTTGAGCACTACCTGGAATTGATAATAGTGCTGCAGGCGGTTGGGGTTTTCGCCGTACCGCCCGTCGGCAGGGCGACGGCTTGGCTGCACGTAGGCGGCGTTCCAGGTTTCTGGACCCACCGCGCGCAGGAAGGTGGCGGTGTGGAAAGTGCCGGCGCCTACTTCCATATCGTAGGGCTGAAGCACCACACAACCTTGCTCGGCCCAGTAGTTCTGCAGGGCGAGGATCAGGTCTTGGAAGGTACGCACGGCTGGCGTAGGCTGGCTCACGAAATTCACCTGTATCTGGGGATGCGGATGTAAAGAGCGGGAGTATAACCTGATTCGCCTCGCCCTCTACTCATTGGAGCCTTATGCCACGCTGCTTTTGGTGTACCGACGATCCGTTGTACCAGGCCTACCATGACCAGGAATGGGGAACGCCCCAGCGTGACCCGGCGTTGCTGTTCGAGATGCTTTTGCTCGAAGGGTTCCAGGCAGGCCTTTCCTGGATCACCGTGCTGCGCAAGCGCGAGCGCTATCGTGAAGTGCTGGAGGGTTTTGATCCTGCGAAACTCGCGGTGATGAGCGACGAGCGCATCGAGGCGTTAATGCAGGATGCCGGCATCATCCGCAATCGGCTCAAGCTCAAGGCTGCCAGGCGCAATGCCCAGGCCTGGCTGGCTGTGGATAACCCGGCCGAGTGGCTGTGGTCGTTCGTCGGTGGCGCCCCGAAGATCAACCATTTCAGCACCCGCAGCGAAGTCCCGGCGGTCACCGAACAAGCCCAAGCCATGAGCAAGGCGTTGCGCAAAGCCGGCTTCACCTTCGTCGGCCCGACCATCTGCTATGCCTTCATGCAGGCGACCGGCATGGTCATGGACCACACCACCGACTGTGATCGCTACGCCGACTTGTCCCACTGAAGGGTTACAATGCCCGTCCTGCTGAAATAAGGAACTCGCCTGTGGAAAAGTTCAAGGGCGCCCTGATGGTCGGGGTGCTGCGACTGTTCGCCAAGTTGCCTTGGGGTGCGGTGCAACGCGTCGGGGCCGGCATCGGCTGGCTGATGTGGAAAATACCCAATGGCTCGCGCAACGTGGTGCGCATCAACCTGGCCAAATGCTTCCCCGAGATGGACCCGGTTGCCCGTGAGCAACTGGTCGGCCAGGCCCTGCGGGACATCGGCAAATCCTTCGTCGAAAGCGCCTGCGCCTGGATCTGGCCTCCACACCGCTCGTTGGAGTTGGTCAAGGAAGTGCATGGGCTTGAAGTGCTGGAGCAGGCCCTGGCTTCTGGAAAGGGCGTTGTGGGCATCACCAGCCATTTGGGCAATTGGGAAGTGCTGAACCACTTCTACTGCAACCAGTGCAAGCCGATCATTTTCTACCGGCCCCCCAAACTCAAGGCGGTGGACGACCTGCTGCGCGAGCAGCGTGTGCAGATGGGCAACCGTGTGGCGCCTTCGACCAAGGAAGGCATCCTCAGCGTGATCAAGGAAGTTCGGCGCGGCGGCCAGGTCGGCATCCCGGCCGATCCCGAGCCGGCCGAATCGGCGGGTGTATTCGTTCCCTTCCTGGGCACTGAAGCGCTGACCAGCAAGTTCGTGCCGAACATGCTCGCCGGCGGCAAGGCAGTGGGGGTTTTCCTGCATGCCCTGCGCCTGCCTGACGGGTCAGGCTTCAAGGTGTTTCTGGAAGCCGCGCCGGAGGCGATGTACAGCACCGACGTGAACGAGTCGGCGGCCGCGATGAGCAAGGTGGTCGAGCGCTATGTGCGCGAGTATCCCAGCCAGTACATGTGGAGCATGAAGCGCTTCAAGAAGCGTCCGGCGGGTGAGGCGCGCTGGTATTGAGGCGCGCATCGCCGGCAGCGGCTGTCTGGCAGCCGACGTGTCGGCGACAGCGCACTCAGCGTTTGTCGAGTTTCTTGAGAAACACCGTCATTTCTTTCTCGGCCTGCTTGTCGCCATGGGCCTGCGCCGCCGCGATGCCATCTTCCCAGGCCTTGCGCGCAGCTGGCAGGTCCCCCAGTAACTGGTAGGCCTTGCCCAACAGCTTCCAGGCTGCCGAATAGGTGGGGTCCTGCTCGACACAGCGAGCCAGGTGCACGGCAGCCTGGGCACCATCGCCTTCGTCGAGCCACGCCTTGCCCAGGCCAAAGCGCAACAACGGGTTATCCACACCCTTGGCCAGCATCTTTTCCAACGATTGGCGCATGTCCCGCCTCCTAGAAGAAACTCAAGCCGACGTGGAACAGCTTCTCCACATCCCGAATGTGTTTCTTGTCCACAACGAACAGGATCACATGGTCACCTGATTCGATGACTGTCGTGTCGTGCGCGATCAGCACACTGTCGTGGCGAATGATGGCACCGATGGTCGTCCCCGGGGGCAGGGTAATGTCCTCGATCGCCTTGCCCACCACCTTGCTCGACTTCGCATCACCGTGGGCCACAGCCTCGATGGCTTCGGCTGCACCACGACGCAGCGAGTGCACGCTCACGATATCGCCACGGCGCACATGCGCCAGCAAGGTACCGATGGTGGCCAATTGCGGGCTGATGGCGATGTCGATTTCACCGCCCTGCACCAGGTCCACATAGGCCGGGTTGTTGATGATCGTCATGACCTTGCGCGCACCCAGGCGCTTGGCCAGCAGGGACGACATGATGTTGGCTTCGTCATCGTTGGTCAGGGCCAGGAAGATATCGGTGTCGGCGATGTTCTCTTCCAGCATCAGGTCTTTATCCGATGCGCTGCCCTGCAGCACCACGGTACTGTCCAGCGTATCGGACAGGTACCGGCAGCGTGCCGGGTTCATCTCGATGATCTTCACCTGGTAGCGGCTTTCGATGGCTTCGGCCAGGCGCTCGCCTATCTGCCCGCCGCCGGCGATGACGACACGCTTGTTGGTTTCATCGATACGGCGCAGCTCGCCCATGACCGCCCGGATGTCCTTCTTGGCGGCGATGAAGAACACCTCGTCATCGGCCTCGATCACCGTATCACCGCGCGGTGTGATCGAACGGTCACGGCGGAAGATCGCCGCCACCCGGGTTTCCACATTGGGCATGTGCGCGCGTATCTGGCGCAGCTGCTGGCCGACCAGCGGGCCGCCGTAATAGGCCTTCACGGCCACTAGCTGCGCCTTGCCCTGGGCGAAGTCGATCACCTGCAACGAACCGGGCTGTTCGATCAGGCGCTTGATGTAGTGGGTGACGACCTGCTCCGGGCTGATCAGCACATCGACCGGAATGTGGTCGTTGTCGAACAGCTCTTCACGGGTCAGGTAGGCCGACTCGCGCACCCGGGCGATCTTGGTCGGTGTGTGAAACAGCGAGTAGGCCACCTGGCACGCGACCATGTTGGTCTCGTCGCTGTTGGTCACGGCAACCAGCATGTCGGCGTCCTCGGCGCCGGCCTGGCGCAACACCGTCGGCAGCGACCCGCGCCCCTGCACGGTGCGGATATCCAGGCGATCACCCAGGTCGCGCAGGCGGTCGCCATCGGTGTCGACCACGGTGATGTCGTTGGCCTCGCTGGCCAGGTGCTCTGCAAGCGTCCCGCCCACCTGGCCGGCGCCCAGGATGATGATCTTCATCCGCTACTCTCCAGTGTGCTCAACCGCGCGAGGCGGCAATCTTGATCAGCTTGGCATAGTAGAAACCGTCGTGGCCGCCTTCCTGAGCCAACAACTGGCGTCCATGCGCCTGGCGCAGGCCCGCTTCGGTGGCCAGGTCCAGCTCGCGTGCGCCTGGCGTGCGTGCCAGGAACGCGCCGATGACCTCGGTATTCTCGGTCGGGAGGCTGGAGCAGGTGGCGTACAGGAGCATGCCGCCCACCTCCAATGTCGGCCACAGGGCATCGAGCAACTCGCCTTGCAAGGCCGCCAGCGGCGCGATGTCTTCGGCCTGGCGGGTGAGCTTGATGTCTGGATGACGACGGATTACGCCAGTCGCCGAGCAAGGCGCGTCCAGCAGGATGCGCTGGAACGGTTTGCCGTCCCACCAGCTGGCCGTGTCGCGGGCATCGCAGGCGATCAGCTCGGCGTCGAGCTTCAGGCGGTCGAGGTTTTCCCGCACGCGTACCAGGCGCTTGGCTTCAAGGTCGATGGCCACCACGTGAGAGAGCCCGGCTTGGGCTTCAAGCACATGGCAGGTCTTGCCCCCAGGGGCGCAGCATGCGTCGAGCACGCGTTGACCGGGCGCCAGGTCCAGCAGGTCGGCGGCCAGTTGCGCGGCTTCGTCCTGGACGCTGATCCAGCCCTCGGCAAAGCCTGGCAGACCGCGTACGTCCCGCGGTTCGGCCAGCACGATACCGTCACGGCTGTACGCGCAGGCCTGGGCCTGGACGCCTGCATCGGCGAGCAGCTTCAGATAGCCGTCGCGGCTGTGGTGGCGGCGGTTGACGCGCAGGATCATCGGCGGGTGCGCATTGTTGGCGGCGCAGATGGCTTCCCACTGATCCGGCCAGAAGGCCTTGAGCGCCTTCTGCAGCCAGCGTGGGTGCGCCGTGCGCACCACAGGGTCGCGCTCCATGTCGGCCAGCATCGCTTCGCCGTCGCGCTGAGCACGGCGCAGCACGGCGTTCAGCAGCCCCTTGGCCCAGGGTTTTTTCAGCTTGTCGGCGCAGCCCACGGTTTCACCAATGGCGGCGTGAGCCGGGATGCGTGTATAGAACAACTGGTACAAGCCAATCAGCAACAATGCCTGCACGTCGGCATCGGCGGCCTTGAAGGGCTTTTGCAACAGCTGCGCTGCCAGCAGGTCCAGGCGCGGCTGCCAACGCGCGGTACCAAAGGCCAGGTCTTGGGTCAGCCCGCGGTCGCGGTCCTCGACCTTGTCCAGTTGCGCGGGCAGGGAGCTGTTCAGGGAGGCCTTGCCGCTGAGCACAGCGGCAAGGGCACGGGCGGCAGCCAGGCGTGGGTTCATTGGCCGAGCACCTTGCCGGGCGTGAATTTCTCTTTGCGGCTGTTGAACAGGTCAGCGAAGGCCAAGGCTTTACCGCCAGGCAACTGCAGGCGGGTCAGGCTGAGCGCCTGCTCGCCGCAAGCCACCACCAGGCCGTCTTTGCTGGCCGCCAGGATTTCACCGGGTGCGCCCTGCCCTGTGGCCAGGCACGCACCCAGCACCTTCACGGTTTCCCCGTCGAGCGTGCTGTGGCAAATCGGCCAGGGGTTGAATGCCCGGATCAGGCGCTCCAGCTGTTCAGCGGGCAGCGACCAGTCCAGACGCGCCTCGTCCTTGTTCAGCTTGTGCGCATAGGTGGCCAGGGCATCGTCCTGTACCTCGCCGTGCAAGGTGCCATCGGCCAGCCCGGCGATGGCCTGGATGACGGCCGGCGGTCCCATTTGCGCCAGGCGATCGTGCAGGCTGCCGCCGGTATCAATGGCGTTGATCGGGGTGACGACCTTGAGCAGCATGGGGCCGGTGTCCAGGCCCGCTTCCATGCGCATGACGGTTACGCCGCTTTCGGCATCGCCCGCCTGCACGGCCCGCTGAATCGGGGCCGCCCCGCGCCAGCGTGGCAGCAGGGACGCATGGCTGTTGATGCAGCCAAGGCGCGGGATGTCGAGCACCGCCTGGGGCAGGATCAGGCCGTAGGCAACCACGACCATCAGGTCGGGTTCCAATGCTGCCAATTGTGCCTGGGCCTCGGCATTGCGCAGGCTCGGCGGCTGCATCACCGGGATGTCATGGGTTACGGCCAGCGCCTTGACGGCGCTGGGCATCAGCTTTTGACCGCGGCCTGCCGGGCGATCGGGCTGCGTGTAGACGGCCACGACTTCGTAAGGGCTGTCGAGCAGGGCCTTGAGGTGTTCGGCGGCAAACTCGGGAGTGCCTGCAAAGACGATGCGCATGGTGTTCTCGCTGCAAAAAGAAAAAGGCTTGCCGGAGCAAGCCTTCTGGGAGGTGGGAATCAGGCTTGCTGGCGGTGCTGTTTTTCCAACTTCTTCTTGATTCGATCCCGCTTGAGCTGCGACAGGTAGTCGACGAACAGCTTGCCATTGAGGTGATCGAATTCGTGCTGCACGCACACCGCCAGCAGGCCTTCGCATTCCAGCTCGAACGGTGTGCCGTCGCGATCCTGGGCCTTGACCCTGACACGCAGGGGCCGGTCTACGTTCTCGTAGAAGCCCGGCACCGACAGGCAGCCTTCCTGGTACTGGCCCATGTCATCGGTCAGTTCCTCGACCGACGGGTTGATGAAGACGCGTGGCTCGCTGCGGTCTTCGCTGAGGTCCATCACCACGACTTGCTGGTGCACGTTGACCTGGGTCGCAGCCAGGCCGATGCCAGGGGCTTCGTACATGGTTTCAAACATGTCGTCGATCAGCTGGCGCAGGGCGTCGTCGAACGCCGTCACCGGTTTGGCGATGGTGCGCAGGCGCGGGTCCGGGAATTCGAGAATGTTCAAAATGGCCATAAGGTCAGGCAGTCACTGTGCGTTTGGTTGAAAACTGAACACACATAATAAAGGGAAACGCGGACTTCGGCACCTGGCAAGCTCGTCTAGGGTGACTATTGGCGTGATAGCCCCCAGCCAATGGACAGCTTTTCAAAGTGTTACTCACAGAGTTATCCACAGGCTGCGCAGCCTGAATCAACCGTTTTGCATCAAGGATGATTGCCGATGTCTGATTGCTCCTTATCCACTTGCCCACCTGCGGAACTGGAGGCGCGCTTGCGCCTGCATTGCCTTCCCGAGACCGGCTTGCGACGCTTTTCTACGCTGATCGAGGCCTTCGGAAGTGCCTCATCGGCGCTCAGTGCCCCCGGCTCGGCCTGGCGCGCACTGGGCATTCCCCATGCCAGTATCGATGCAAGGCGCAGCCCTGAAGTGCGGGATGCGGCCAGTGCCGCAATGCGCTGGCTAGAGCGTCCGGGCCAGCAATTGCTGATGTGGGACAGCCCAGACTACCCCCCGCTGCTCGCCGAAATCGACGACGCCCCGCCGCTGCTGTTCGTGACGGGGAACGCATCGCTGCTCAGCCGCCCGCAGTTGGCGATCGTGGGCAGCCGCCGCGCGACGCCGCCGGCGGTGGACACGGCTGGAGCGTTTGCCAGGTACCTTGCCCAGGCAGGCTTCGTCGTCACCAGCGGCCTGGCAGTAGGCATTGATGGCGCCGCTCACCGCGCCGCGCTGCAGGCTGGAGGGGCCACGATAGGCGTACTGGGCACAGGGCTCGAAAAACTTTATCCACAGCGGCACAAGCAGTTGGCCGAGGCGATGATCGACAACGGCAGTGCACTGGTGTCGGAGTACCCGCTCAACGCCGGGCCGCTGCCGGCTAACTTCCCCCGGCGCAACCGCATCATCAGCGGTCTTTCGTTGGGTGTGCTGGTGGTCGAGGCCAGCTTGGCCAGTGGCTCGCTGATCACGGCGCGGCTCGCCGCCGAGCAGGGCCGGGAGGTCTATGCCATTCCAGGCTCCATTCACCATCCCGGCGCCAAGGGTTGTCACCAGCTGATCCGCGACGGCGCACTGCTCGTCGAAAGCGTCGGGCAGATACTCGAAACCCTGCAAGGCTGGCAGAACCTGCCCCCGGCCCGTGCGGACACGTTCGATCACCCGCTGCTGGCGCTATTGCACGCTGCACCGCAGACCACCGAAAGCCTGGCCCATTGCAGTGAGCAGCCGCTGGCAGAGGTGCTGGCGCAGCTCACCGAACTGGAGCTCGATGGCCGGGTCAGCAATCAAGCGGGGCGTTGGTTTGCCCGCTCGGGCTGAGTAAACTGCGCCCAGGCAACATTCCCAGTGGAGAAACATCAATGGTGAGCAGTTTTCGTGTGCAACAAGCCGCACGTGAGATCCGGGCAGGCGCAGTGATCGCCTACCCGACGGAGGCGGTCTGGGGCCTGGGCTGCGACCCATGGAACGAGGATGCGGTCTATCGGCTGCTGGCACTGAAGTCGCGGCCTGTGGATAAAGGGTTGATCCTGGTCGCCGACAACATCCGCCAGTTCGACTTCCTGTTCGAAGACTTCCCCGAAGACTGGATCGACCGAATGGCCAGCACTTGGCCTGGGCCCAACACCTGGCTGGTGCCGCATCAGGATCTACTGCCTGAATGGGTGACCGGGCAGCACGACACCGTAGCGCTTCGCGTCAGCGACCACCCGGTGGTACGCGAGCTGTGCGCATTGGTCGGGCCGCTGATCTCCACGTCGTGCAACCCTGGCGGGCGCCCTGCGGCGAAGACCCGGCTGCGGGTGGAGCAGTACTTTCATGGGCAACTGGATCTGGTACTGGGCGGGGCATTGGGCGGTCGGAAGAACCCGAGCCTGATTCGCAATCTGGCTACTGGCGAGGTGGTACGACCGGGTTGAGGCACCTGCTGACCAGGCTTGGGCCGAGCGCCTGAGCCATCCCCCTCATGACCCCTTGGTTTTTTCTGATTTTTGCCAAGGCGGTTGTTTGATATTCGGTTTGGGAAATATCCTACGAGCCGCGTCCCCTGCCATCACCTTCTCAGTAGGAACCTCTCCCCATAGGCTTCAGCTGTCGCCAAATACCTTGGCGATCGGGTGTGGTAGCCCGGATGCATTCTTTCTATGACAGTCTATGGCGACTGTGCGTGGGAGGCTTTCGAGCCTGCCTGGATTGGAAAATGCCCGGGTCTACCACCCCGCGTACAGTCGCCACCTATTCGCGTGGTAGTGGTACGTGGCGGCGTTAGGAGCATTTTCCAATGAAAAAAATAGTCCCTGATCCACCCCTTCCTTCAACTTCCACCCACCCATTCGGCCGCTGCGACGCAGGTCACCGGCCGCTGTTTGCGGTTAACCCAGACATCTCCGCTGAAGACGCCCTGGTGCATGTCGCCCTGTATCTGCGCTGTGCGTACGAAGCCGGCTACAAGGCCCTGGACCATATGCGCGAAGAAGGTCGTGGCCTGTTCTGGTCCAATCTGCATGCCGTTGAAATGGCAGAAGGTGTGGTCGAGGCCATCTTGAATGGCATCGAGTCGAATCCGCCGTCGCAGAAGAAGGTGTGAGGGCTGACAGGTGTCCGCCTTTAGTTTTTAGCGCCTGTGAAATCGAGCGCCGCCCGCGCGGCGCTTCGCGGGACAAGCCCGCTCCCACATTTGTTGCAACGTGCCGAACCTGTCAGGCCATGGTTGCCCGCCTTGATGTATAGCTTGAGGCAGGCGGCGGCATCAATGCCCGCCTTGAAATCCAGTCATGCCAGCAAGGCTGACAACCATGGACTTACAGGCGTGGTCGCGTTGCAACGGATGTAGGAGCGGGCTTGTCCCGCGAAGCGCCGCGTGGGCGGCGCTCGATCTACAAAAACCAAGGCAAGCACCTGGTCGCCATAACGCGACCTTCTGCCAATCAAGGCAACAAAATAGTAGACCCCACGGTCCGCCGCGCCGACAGCTCGCTCTGGGCCTTGGCCGCTTCGCTGAGCGGGTAGCGTTGCTGGATATCCACCGTCAGTTGGCCGCTGGCAATCATGGCAAAGAGGTCATCGGCCATGGCCTGGGTGTTCTCGGCGTTGTTGGCGTAAGTCGCCAGGGTCGGCCGAGTGACGTACAGCGAGCCCTTCTGCGCCAGAATCCCCAGGTTCACCCCACTCACCGCGCCCGAGGCATTGCCGAAGCTTACCATCAACCCCCGCGGTTGCAGGCAATCGAGCGACGTCAGCCAGGTGTCGGCGCCCACGCCGTCATACACGACTGGGCATTTCTTGCCGTCGGTCAGCTCCAGCACCCGTTTGGCGACATCCTCGTGGCTGTAGTCGATGGTGGCCCAGGCGCCCAAGGCCTTGGCCCGCTCGGCCTTTCCGGCAGAGCTCACGGTGCCGATGAGCTTGGCGCCCAGCGCTTTTGCCCACTGGCAGGCCAGCGAACCAACGCCGCCTGCGGCCGCATGGAACAGGATCACATCGCCAGGCTGCACAGCGTAGGTCTGCTTGAGCAGGTACTGCACGGTCATGCCCTTGAGCATGACGGCGGCAGCCTGCTCGAAGCTGATGGCCTCTGGCAATTTGACCAGGTTGGCCTCAGGCAGCGTGTGCACCTCGCCATAGGCGCCCAATGGGCCCCCGCCATACGCCACACGGTCGCCGACCTTCAACCGTGACACGCCCTGGCCCACGGCCTCGACCACCCCTGCGCCTTCGGTGCCCAGGCCCGAAGGCAGGGACGGCGGCGCGTACAACCCGCTGCGGAAATAGGTATCGATGAAGTTCAAGCCCACAGCATGGTTGCGCACGCGCACGTGCTGAGGCCCAAGGTCGGCGGGTTCGAAGTCCACCCACTGCAGCACTTCGGGGCCGCCGTGCTGGTTGAACTGGATACGCTTGGCCATCTCGTACTCCTGGATTGGGGATCGGGAAAGGGGCTTCTATCGGACGCCTTTGCTTGACTGCCGTCAACTGCGGGGCGCTGGCAGGCGGTGTTATGCTACGCGCCACTTGTTTCCTGCCCGCTCCTGGTGACCCGATGATTAGCCGCACCGAGGCTGTGAAAGCCTATCTGCTCGATTTGCAAGACCGCATCTGCTCAGCCCTGGAACGCGAAGACGGCGGCGCCCGCTTCGTCGAGGACGCCTGGGTGCGCGAAGCCGGTGGCGGGGGCCGTACGCGGGTGATCGGCGAAGGCACCGTCATCGAAAAAGGCGGGGTGAACTTCTCCCATGTGTTCGGCACCGGGTTGCCGCCTTCGGCCAGCGCCCATCGGCCGGAGTTGGCTGGGCGCGGTTTCCAGGCGCTCGGGGTGTCGCTGGTGATCCACCCGCACAACCCGCACGTGCCTACTTCCCACGCCAACGTTCGGTTTTTCATCGCCGAAAAGGAAGGCGAAGAGCCTGTCTGGTGGTTCGGCGGTGGCTTCGATCTGACGCCGTATTACGGCGTGGAGGAAGACTGCGTGCACTGGCATCGAATCGCTGAACAGGCCTGCGCCCCCTTCGGCGCCGATGTGTACCCACGCTACAAGGCCTGGTGCGACCGGTATTTCCATCTCAAGCACCGGGGTGAGCCCCGTGGCATCGGCGGGCTGTTCTTCGATGACTTGAACGAATGGGACTTCGATACTTGCTTCGCCTTCATCCGTGCCATCGGCGACGCGTACATCGACGCGTACCTGCCCATCGTGCAGCGCCGAAAAGGGACGGCCTATACCCCACAGCAACGTGAATTTCAGGAGTTTCGCCGGGGCCGCTACGTCGAGTTCAACCTGGTCTATGACCGTGGCACGCTATTCGGGCTGCAGTCTGGTGGGCGCACCGAGTCCATCCTCATGTCGCTGCCACCGCAGGTACGCTGGGGCTACGACTGGAAACCCGCGCCAGGCAGCGAAGAGGCACGGCTGACCGAGTACTTCCTGCAAGACCGTGACTGGCTCGGCCAGTAAGCCTGTAACCATTCAAGGAGCCGTCATGGACCAGTACGTCGTTTTTGGCAACCCGATCGGCCACAGCAAGTCGCCGCTGATTCACCGCCTGTTCGCCGAACAGACCGGCCAGGAGCTGGAGTACGCCACGCTGCTGGCGCCGCTGGATGACTTCAGTGACTGCGCGCGCGGCTTCTTCAAGCAAGGCAGCGGTGGCAACGTTACCGTGCCATTCAAGGAAGAAGCCTATCGCCTGTGCGACAGCCTTACCCCGCGCGCACGTCGCGCAGGTGCGGTGAACACGCTCAGCAAGCTGGCCGACGGTACCTTGCAGGGTGACAACACCGACGGCGCGGGGCTGGTCCGTGACCTCACCGTCAATGCCGGTGTTGAACTGGCAGGTAAACGCATCCTTGTCCTCGGTGCCGGCGGCGCCGTGCGCGGGGTGCTGGAGCCGCTGCTGGCACACAACCCGCAGTCACTGGTGATCGCCAACCGCACGGTGGAGAAGGCCGAACGCCTGGCCGAGGCGTTCGATGAACTGGGGCCGGTGGTGGCCAGTGGGTTCGCCTGGTTGCAAGAGCCAGTGGACCTGATCATCAATGCAACCTCGGCCAGCCTGGCCGGTGAGCTGCCACCGATTGCCAGCAGCCTGATCGAACCCGGGCGCACGGTGTGCTACGACATGATGTATGGCAAGGCGCCAACGCCGTTCTGCCAGTGGGCCGCCCAACATGGCGCCGCCAAGGTGCTGGACGGCCTGGGGATGCTGGCCGAACAAGCAGCCGAAGCCTTTTATGTGTGGCGCGGCGTGCGGCCGGACACTGCACCGGTTCTCGCTGAACTGCGCCGCCAACTGGCGCGGGGCTGACCGCCAGCTGGGCTACTGAGCGGCGCTGGGTGTGGCTGCTCAGTCCTCGAACCGGATTGGGCAACGCGCCGGGCCTTCGAGCTTATGCAGCTCTTCGATCACCTGTGGCCTGGCGCCGCGCAAGGTCAGGCTACCGCCTGTTCGCGCCAGCCGCCTCGCCTCGCGGTGCAGCATGTCCACCCCTGAATAGTCGATGAAGTTCACCTGCCGCGCATCCATGACCACCTGCGGGCCTTGGCAACCTTGCAGGCGTACTTGCAGGTAATGCGCAGCACCGAAGAAGATCGACCCGCCTACACGCAAGATGTCCGCATCGCCTTCGCGGCTCTGGTGGATCCGCGGGCGCGAGGTGCGCTTGAGGTAGAAGAACAGGGAAACCAGCACACCGGCATAGATGGCCGTCTGTAATTCCAAGAGCAAGGTGGCCGCTGCCGTCAGCGCCATGACCGCGAACTCGGCACGGCTGACACGCAGCAATGCGCCAATGGCCTTGCGATCAACCAGCCCCCAGCAAATCAACAGGATGCTGCCTGCCATCGCCGGAATCGGCAGGTGCGCGATCAGGCCGGCACCAGCGACGGCGAACACCGCTACCCAAAGCGCCGAGAACACGCCGGCCATGGGCGAGCGTGCGCCTGCGTCATAGCTCAGGCCCGATCGGGTGAACGAGCCCGACGAGAGGTAGCCGGAAAAGAACGCACCGACGATGTTGGAGAGCCCTTGGGCACGTATTTCCTGGTCGGCGTCAATCAGTTGCTCGGAGCGCGCAGACAACGAACGTGCGATGGACAAGCTGGTCACCAGCCCCAGCATGCCAACGGCCACGGCGCTGGGGAGCAGGCGCAGTATCAGGTCCACGTCCAGCAGCGGCACGGCACTCAAGGGGGGCAGGCGCCCCTCGAACGCCGGTACACGCGGCACGTGCCCGAACACGCCGGGCAGCAGCCACGCCAGCAGGCTGACGGCCAACAGGCTTATCAACAGGCTGGGCCAGCGGGGACGCCATAGTTTCAGCGCTATGCCCATTACCACGGTGAGCGCTCCCAGTATCAAGGACGGCACGTCCATCTCACCGGCATGGCTGGCCAGGTCTTGAGCTGTCTTCAAGGCGGTAGCCTGGCTGGGCAAGTCCAGCCCAAGCAGGTTGGGCAGCTGCCCCAGCGCGATGACCACGGCGGCCCCAAGGGTGAAGCCGATCACTACCGAATGCGAGACGAAATTGACCAGGGCCCCGAAACGCAAAAGCCCCAGCAGTAGCTGGAAGACACCGCCCAGAAAGGTCAGCAGCAGCACAAGGGTGATGTAGTCATCGCTTCCTGCTACCGCCAACGGGCTGACACTGGCGTATAGCACGATGGAAATGGCCGCCGTCGGCCCGCAGATCAGGTGCCAGGAGGATCCCCACAGGCAGGCGACCAGCACGGGGACGATGGCCGCGTACAGCCCATATGCTGCTGGCAGGCCGGCGATCAGGGCGTACGCGATGGATTGCGGCAGCGCAAGGATGGCGCCGCTCAAACCCACCAGCAGGTCCTGACGCAAACTGTGGCGCGTCTGGCGCGGCAGCCAGCCCAGAAAGGGCAGCAGGCGTATGAGGCGATGCATAGTGCGATCAAAATCCCCCGAATGGGTCTGTTCTGGAGAAGCGATCTATTTCACGAATCAACCGCAGACAGACCCGCTCCCCATTAACGCGTTACAGCGTTCTTTTTACGGCCGCAACGGCGTCCGCACCCTCTTTGGTGGTCACGCCGGTCAGCCAACCATCCAGTGCTTCGGGATGTGCTCTCACCCAGGCCTTGGCGGCATCGTCGAAGCTGATCTTCTTATCCACAACCTCGGCCATGATGGTGTTTTCCATGTCCAGCGTGAAGCTCAAGTTGCTCAGCAACTTTGCCGCGTTCGGGCAGGCTTGTGGATAACCCTTGCGTGTCAGCGTGAACACGTCGCCTTTGCTGCCGAACCACTTCTCTCCACCGGTCAAGTAATGCATGTTCAGCTTCACGTTCATGGGGTGAGGCGTCCAGCCGAGGAAGGCGATGTACTGCTGTTTCTTGACCGCTCGGTCCACCTGGGCCAGCATGGCCTGCTCACTGGACTCCACCAGCTTCCATTTGCCCAGGCCGAAGGCATCATCCTTGATGATCGCTTGTAGCGAGAGGTTGGCCGGCGCGCCTGAGCCAATGCCGTAGAGCTTCCTGCCAAACTGATCGGCGTGTTTGTTCAGGTCTGCGAAATCGCGTACCCCGCCATTCCACACGTAGTCCGGCACCGCCAGGGTGAATTCGGTTCCTTGCAGATTGCGCGAGAGCTGCTGCACATCCCCGTTGGCGACGAATTTGTCATGGAAGCCTTGGTGCGCAGGCATCCAGCTTCCAAGAAAGGCATCGACCTGGCCGTCCTTGAGCCCGCCATAGATGATCGGCACCGCCAGGCTGTCCACCTTGACCTGGTACCCCAGGGGTTCAAGCAGCAGGCGGGCCACTGCGTTGGTGGTGGCGATGTCACTCCACCCAGGGTCGGCCAGCTTGACGGTTGAGCACTGCGCGTTGTCATCGGCGGCCTGGGCGCTCAGTGTGCCCAGGCTGACGGCTAGCGCGAACAAGGTAGCAGCGAACGTATGCATGGCGGGCTCTCTTTTCAATCCAGTGGGGCGGGCTGTGGATAACGTGCCTTGCGCTCAAGGTCATCAAGATCGATGTGGTTGCGCATGTACTGCTGACTGGCGTCCACCCAAGGTTGGTGGTCCCAGCTGCTCAACTTGCCAATGGCCAGTGCCTGGGCCACCAGACGGCGACGTCGCTGGCTGGCCAGCACTTGCTGGCGCAGGCCGGGTATGTCCCAGCGCTGGCGCGCCTCGGTGACGAACGCCTGCATCGATGCTTGATGATCCGGGCTGGTAGCCAGATTCTCCCGCTCGTACGGGTCGCGGCTCAGGTCATAGAGTAGACAGGGGTCGTCCTCGCTGTACACGAACTTGTAGGAACCACGGCGAATCATCATGAGCGGGCCGACGGTACCCTCGGCCATGTATTCACCAATGACCTCGTCGTGACCGCCCTGCCCTTGCAAATGACCAAGCAGAGAGCGGCCATCCAGGTGAAGGGATTTATCCACAGCCCCACCTGCCAACTCGACCAGGGTGGGCAGCAAGTCGCAGGTCGAGACGGACGCACTGACGCGTCCGGGCGCGAAGCGCTGCGGGGCATGGATCAGTAGCGGTACACGGGCTGACATCTCGAACCAGTGCATCTTGTACCAGAGGCCACGCTCACCCAGCATGTCGCCATGGTCGCCCGAGAACACGATCAAAGTATCGTCGGCGAGGTTGCATTCCTCGAGGGTTTGCAGCAATTGACCGATATTGTCGTCGATATAGCTGCATGCGCCGAAGTAGGCCCGCCGAGCATCGCGGATTTTGTCCACAGGAAGCGGTTTGTTCCAAAGGTCGTAGACCTTGAGCAATCGCTGGGAGTGGGGATCGAGTGACGCCTGGCTATCGGTGTGCCTGGGCAACGGAATATCCACACCTTCGTAGCGATCCCAGTAGCGTTTGGGAATGGTGTAAGGGTCGTGGGGGTGGGTCATGGACACTGTCAGACAGAACGGACGGCCGTCGTTTTCACGGACATGGTCATACAAATACTGACGCGCCTTGAACACCACTTCCTCGTCGAAATCCAGCTGGTTCGTACGCACGCATGGCCCTGCCTGCAGCACCGAGGACATGTTGTGGTACCAGCTTGGTCGCACGTCAGGCTCATCCCAGTTCACGGCCCAGCCGTAGTCGGCCGGGTAGATATCACTGGTCAGGCGTTCCTCGTAGCCGTGCAATTGATCAGGCCCACAGAAGTGCATCTTGCCTGACAGTGCCGTTCGGTAACCCAGGCGGCGCAGATAATGGGCGTAGGTGGGGATATCGGCGGGGAAATCTGCTGCATTGTCATAGGCCCCAATGCGGCTGGGCAGCTGACCGCTGACGAGGGTGAAGCGCGAGGGCGCGCACAGCGGGCTGTTGCAGTAAGCCGAATCGAACACCACGGCCTGAGCGGCCAGGCGAGTGAGGTGAGGCATTTGAAGGGGTGAGTCAGCGTAGATGGGCAGCAGCGGCGCTGCCATCTGGTCGGCCATGATGAACAGGATATTAGGGCGTTTCATGCAAGCTTCCATCGTTGAAGGTTATGCGGAATGCTTGCCTACCACGATGAGGCGGTGCATAACGGGGGTAAAGCCCCTGTAGGGCAATGTGTGGGATTAGCCAGGCTTATGTTCGAGCACCTTGCGGGATTGTCGTTGGATACGTTGCGCGTGTTCGAGGCCGCCGCGCGCTTGCGCAGCTTTACGGCAGCTGCCTTGGAGCTGGGCACCACGCAGCCGGCGATCAGTCAGCAGATAAAACGCCTGGAGGCGCAGCTGGGCACGCGGCTGTTCGACCGTATCTACCGGGGCATCGAGCTGACCGAAGCGGGCCAGGTGTTGTTCGAGTATGTCGGCCAGGGGCTGCACACCATGGACGATGGCGTGGCCCGCGCAAGCGGGCGCACACAGCGTGAAGTCCTACAGGTGGCAACGGATTTTGCGTTCGCTGCGTTCTGGTTGATGCCCCGACTGCAGCGCTTTCATGAAGCGTATCCTCAGGTCGATGTGAGCCTGGTAACAGGTGAGCGAAGCCAGGGCATGTTGCGCCCGGATATCGACGTGGCGGTGCTGTTCGGCGATGGGCGTTTTCATCAAGGCGAGAGCCGTTGGCTGTTCGACGAGGAAGTTTTCCCGGTATGCAGCCCTCGTCTTATCCATGGCAAACCCTTGTCTGCTGCGGCCTTGCAGCGTTTGCCGCTGCTGCACCTCAAGGGTGAACAGGCCAGCCGATGGTTCGACTGGGCAGGTGTATTTCGCGGTTTAGGAGTGACCAGCGCGCCGCCTGCGGGGCAGCTGCGGTTCGACAACTACACGTTGTTGATCCAGGCTGCCATCGCGGGCCAGGGCATGGCGATTGGCTGGCGGCATCTGGTCGATGGGCTGGTCGATCAAGGGTTGTTGTGTCGGCCGTTGGAGGGCAGCTTGCGGTCGGCGCGCGGCTATTACGCCGTGCTGCCGCCGCGCAAGCGTCGCGGGGCGTTGATCGGACGGTTCGTGGATTGGCTTGAGCACGAGCGTAGCCTCTGAGATGCTGGGCCCGCTTGTGGCAGGTTGTCAGAATCGACGCACATCAGGAGTAGCTGTGCAGAGAATCAAGGGTTATCACGCCCACGTGTACTACGATGCCTCGACCCTTGAGCACGCGCGAGCCTTGTGCGAGGAGGCAGCGGCGCTGTTCCCGGTCGTCATGGGGCGTATGCACACCAGGGCGGTTGGGCCGCATCCCGACTGGAGCTGCCAGTTGGCGTTCGAGCCGGAGCTCATTGGCGTGGTGCTGCCCTGGTTGGCGCTGCACCGCAAGGGGCTGGTGGTGTTTCTGCACCCGCTGACGGGGGATGAGCTGGCAGACCACCGCGATCATGCGATCTGGATGGGAGCGTTGCGGCCTCTGGACTTGTCGGGCTTTGGCGAAGGGCGTTGATTGGGCGATCCCAATCTCAGGAACGTTCTTGCCGGGGCGCCGGACTGGCGCCGATGAGTCGCGGAGCGTGTCCGGAAACCTCTGTGGAAAGTTGAAATCCTGGGACTGCAAAGTAGTCCCAGGATAGCTTCGGGCACCGAGCAACCCTTGAAGCGACAACCATCGGTTAGCGCCGAGCGCCACGCACCCCTTCTGCCAACGCCGAGCACAGGCTCAACACATCGTCTACCGCCTGACCGGGGTTCTGCGCGTGGGCAATCTTGTCGACCAGGGCCGAGCCTACCACCACACCGTCGGCAAGGCGGGCGATATTGGCCGCCTGCTCGGGGGTGCGAATGCCGAACCCTACACTGATCGGCAAATCCGTATGGCGACGCAAGCGTGCAATGGCTTCGGTCACATGTTCGGTAGTCGCCGAGCCTGCACCGGTCACACCGGCCACCGACACGTAGTAGACGAAGCCGGAGCTACGCTGCAGCACGCGGGGCAGGCGCGCGTCGTCGGTGGTCGGGGTCGTCAGGCGAATGAAGTCGATACCCGCAGCCTGGGCCGGGCTGGCCAGTTCGTCGTCATGCTCAGGTGGCAGGTCGACGATGATCAGGCCATCGACACCGGCTTCGTTGGCCTGGGCCACGAACGCTTCCACGCCAAAGCGGTGGATCGGGTTGTAGTAACCCATCAGCACGATCGGCGTGGTCTGGTCATCCACTCGGAATTCGCGGACCATCTGGAGCGTCTTGGCCAAGGTCTGGCCAGCCTCAAGCGCGCGCAGGGTGGCCAGTTGGATCGCTACACCATCGGCCATGGGGTCGGTGAACGGCATGCCCAGTTCGATCACGTCGGCACCTGCCGCCGGCAGGCCCTTGAGAATCTGGAGCGAGGCGTCATAGCCTGGATCACCTGCGGTGACGAAGGTGACCAGTGCTGCGCGGCCTTCGGTTTTCAGCTCGGCGAAACGTTGTTCAAGACGGCTCATGCCTGTTTCTCCTGGGCGGCCATGTGGTTCATGACGGTGTGCATATCCTTGTCTCCGCGCCCCGACAGGCAGATCACCATCAGGTGGTCCTTGGGCAAGGACGGAGCGCGCTTGATGGCTTCGGCCAGCGCGTGGGCGCTTTCCAGCGCTGGAATGATGCCTTCGAGCCGGCAGGATGCGTGGAAGGCATCCAGGGCCTCGTCATCGGTGATGCTGACGTATTCGACCCGCTTCACTTCGTGCAGGTAGGCGTGCTCGGGGCCGATGCCCGGATAGTCCAGGCCTGCAGAGATCGAATGGGCATCGGTGATCTGGCCGTCGGCATCCTGCAGCAAGTAGGTACGGTTGCCGTGCAGTACCCCAGGCACCCCGCCGTTCAGGCTGGCAGCGTGCTTGTCGGTCTGCACGCCGTGCCCGCCCGCCTCGACACCGATGATCTGAACGCTCGGCTCTTCAAGAAACTCGTGGAACAGGCCCATGGCATTGGACCCGCCACCCACGCATGCCACAAGGCTGTCCGGCAGGCGGCCTTCCTTTTCCTGCATCTGGGCGCGGGTTTCCTTGCCGATGATCGACTGGAAGTCCCGGACCATGGCTGGATAGGGGTGCGGGCCGGCCACGGTGCCGATCAGGTAGAAGGTGTCGTCGACATTGGTGACCCAGTCGCGCAGAGCCTCGTTCATGGCGTCTTTCAAGGTGCCGGTGCCAGCGGTGACCGGCACGATTTCAGCGCCCAGCAGTTTCATGCGGAACACGTTGGCCTGCTGCCGCTCGATGTCGGTAGCGCCCATGTAAATCACGCAAGGCAACCCGAAACGCGCCGCCACGGTGGCGGTAGCGACGCCATGCATGCCGGCACCGGTTTCAGCGATCAGGCGCTTCTTGCCCATGCGCTTGGCCAGCAATACCTGACCGATGCAATTGTTCACCTTGTGCGCGCCGGTGTGGTTGAGTTCCTCGCGCTTGAAGTAGATTTTGGCGCCACCGCAGTGCTCGGTCAGGCGCTCGGCGAAGTACAACGGGTTGGGACGGCCGATGTAGTCGCGTTGAAAATAAGCCAGCTCTTCGAGAAATGCAGGGTCTGCCTTGGCCGCTTCGTATTCACGGGCCAGGTCCAGTACCAGTGGCATCAGGGTTTCGGCCACGTAGCGGCCGCCGAACGAGCCGAACAGGCCATTGGCATCGGGGCCGGGGCGATATTGGGACTGGGTCATGAGACGCTCCAAGGCATAACGAATGAGTGATGGGCTTTACTGTAACCATGACCTGCTCCGATGAAAACCGATAAGATTGCTCTGACTTGTCAGGAAAACTCACACGTAATGGCCAGTGATCTCCCTCCTCTCAATGCGTTGCGCGCCTTCGAGGCAACTGCCCGGCTCAACAGCGTCAGCCAGGCAGCCGAGGCGCTGCACGTCACCCACGGCGCAGTTAGCCGGCAAATCAAAGCGCTCGAAGCGCACCTTGGCGTGGCCCTGTTCGCCAAGGATGGGCGAGGTGTCAAACTCACAGATGCAGGCGCCAGGTTGCGTGACGTCAGTGGTGAGGTCTTTGATCGGCTGCGTGGGGTATGCCGGGAGCTGACCCGCGAAGTGGAGCACGCCCCTTTCGTGCTTGGCTGTTCCGGAAGCTTGCTGGCGCGTTGGTTCATCCCGCGCCTGGGACGGCTGAATGCCGACTTGCCTGAGCTTCGCCTGCATCTTTCTGCCGGTGAGGGTGACCTGGACCCGCGTCGCCCTGGGCTGGATGCGTTGCTGGTCTATGCCGAACCGCCGTGGCCAGCGGACATGCAGGTTCACGTACTGGCGCAGGAACGTATCGGGCCAGTCGTCAGCCCGCACTACGAGGGCACCGGGCGCCTGCGTAAAGCGGCTGTCAGCCAGCTCTTGGAAGAATCCTTGCTGCACACCACCTCGCGCCCGCAAGCCTGGCCTACCTGGGCGTTGGCCAATGACCTCGATGCCCAGGCGATGAAATATGGGCAGTCGTTCGAGCACTTGTATTACTTGTTGGAAGCCGCAGTCGCAGGATTGGGGGTGGCCATCGCGCCGGAGCCACTGGTGGCCGATGACTTGCGTGCAGGGCGCCTGATCGCGCCATGGGGCTTTAGCGCAACGCCTGCAGCGTTGGCGCTGTGGGTGCCACGGCGCGCCGCGGATGGGCGCGCCGAGCAGCTGGCGCAGTGGTTATGCGCCGAGTTGGCTGGGCAGAGCGTTTAGTTGCGCTTGCACAGCAGGTAGGCAGCCAGCAGGCCCAGTGCGCCTACTGCCACGCCAGCGGTGGTGTAGGGGTGTTCCTGGGCATAGTCGCGAGTAGCGATGCTGGTCTTGACCGTGCGGTCTTTGACTTCTTCGTAAGCGTCGCTCAGTAGGCTGCGCGAGTGCTTCAGGGCCGTCTCGGCATTGCTGCGGATAGCCTTGAGGGACTTCTGGGATTCCTCGGAGGCGTCGTTCTTGAGGCTTTCCAGGCTCTTCAGGAGGCTCTCGATCTCGGCTTCCATGCTTTCCAGTGATGTTTTACGCAGCGAGTTGCGGGGCATGTTGACTCTCCTTCGCGTTATGGGCTCTAGAGAGTGCGACTATCAAGCGAAGCGAAAGTGCGATCGAACTTTCTGCCGCTGCGCCTGCTCGCAGGTAAACCAGCACTGCGCTGCTAGCGCTCAACGTTATCGCCATCCAAGGAGTCAACACATGTCCGATCACCACACGTACAAAATGCTCGAACTGGTAGGTTCATCCACCACCGGTATCGAAGATGCAATCCAGAATGCCCTGGCCGAAGCCTCCAAAAGCGTGCAGATGATGGAGTGGTTCGAAGTCGTCAGCACCCGCGGCCATATTCGCGACAACAAAGTCGAGCACTTCCAGGTGACCCTGAAGGTCGGCTTCCGTATCACCAACAGCTGATACAGGTCCGGGCTGGATGTGCCTGGCGCGATGGGGTAAGACTTAGACGAGGCGCCTGATGGGCGCCTTTTGCGATTTCATCTGCACAAGGAAAGCAAGTGATGAACAAAGTGGTTCTGGCGTTGGGCCTGATGACCCTGGCGGGCGGCGTGATGGCGGCCGGCAAGCCGTGCGAAGAGCTGAAAGCGGAAATCGCTGCCAAGCTCGATGCCAAGGGCGTGCAAAATTACATGCTGACGGTCGTGGACAAGGGCGATCCCGCTGGCAAGGTGGTGGGCAGTTGTGAAGGCGGTACCAAGGAAATCGTTTACAGCCGCAACTAAAGGGCCACCGAACCCCGTGGGTTGACCACGGGGTTCGGGCATACGGCCGTTTGCTCGGCTGCCGGCCACCCATCAAGAGGCCGGCCTGGCCCAGTTCGCTCCGCGGCGCGCCCTGCTCAACCGCTAGGCTGACTGCAGGGCCTGAGCCAGCAACTCGTAGGAGCGTATCCGGTCTGCGTGCTCGTACAGGTCGCAGGTAAAGATCAGTTCATCGGCCCCTGTCTGCTCCAGCAACACGTCGACCTTGGCACGGACCTTGTCTGGGCTCCCGATCATCGCCAGCCCCATGAAGCTGCCCACTGCATCGCGCTCATGCGGCAACCACAAGCCATTCATGGTTTCTACCGGGGGCTTCTGCATCAGGCTCTGACCGCGAATCAAGGCCAGGATGCGTTGATAAACCGACGTGGCCAGGTACTCGGCTTTCTCATCGGTCTCGGCCACTACCATGGGGATGCCGAGCATGACGTAGGGCTTGTCCAGCGTGGTAGAGGGCTTGAAGTGGTTGCGGTAGACCCGAATGGCCTCGTGCATGTAGCGCGGCGCAAAATGCGATGCGAAGGCATAGGGCATACCACGCATGCCGGCCAATTGGGCGCTGAACAAGCTAGAGCCCAGCAACCAGATAGGTACTTCGGTGTCGTGTCCCGGTACGGCAATCACCTTCTGATCATCGGTGCGTGGGCCCAGGTAGCGCGACAACTCTTCGACGTCATCCGGGAAATCATCCGCACTGCCGGCCCGGTCGCGGCGCAATGCGTGGGCGGTCATCTGGTCGGACCCTGGAGCGCGGCCCAGGCCCAAGTCGATACGGCCGGGGTAGAGGCTGGCCAGGGTGCCAAACTGCTCGGCCACGACGAGCGGCGCGTGGTTGGGCAGCATGACGCCCCCGGAACCTACCCTGATACGCGATGTACCGCCTGCGAGGTAACCGATCAGCACTGAGGTGGCCGAGCTGGCAATGCCGTCCATGTTGTGGTGCTCGGCTACCCAGAAACGGTTGTAACCGAAACGCTCGACCTGTTGCGCCAGGTCCAGCGAATTGCGCAGTGATTGCGCGGGCCCCTGGTCGGCGCGCACTGGCACCAGATCAAGGGTGGATATTTTCAGATTTCGCAACTGCGTCATGAAGCCTCCGCAATGATGGTTGGCCTGAGGCCTTTTGACTCTGTATGGGCGCAATCGTTGGATTCAATGTCCCCTGTCGGATTGAGCTGAACTCTCATCAGGCTACCAGCCTCTGAATAGATAGGTACTTAACCAATGACCGGGAGGCATCATGAAGAAGACAGCATCGGCAATCTGGGAAGGTGGTCTCAAGGACGGCAAGGGCCAGATCTCCACTGAAAGCGGCGCGCTCAAGAACAATCCTTATGGGTTCAACACCCGTTTCGAAGATACGCCGGGCACCAACCCGGAAGAACTGATCGGCGCCGCCCACGCTGGGTGCTTCTCGATGGCGCTGTCGATGATGCTGGGCGAAGCCAAGCTGACGCCCGAGCGTATCGACACAGCGGCAGAAGTCACCTTGGACAAGCAAAGCGATGGTTTTGCCATCACCGCAGTGCACTTGGTGCTCCGCGCCAAGGTACCAGGGGCGAGCGAAGAGCAGTTCCAGGAAATCGCCAATAAGGCCAAGCAAGGCTGCCCCGTGTCCAAGGTGCTCAACGCCGACATTACCCTGGATGCCAAGCTGGTAAGCTGATCGCTCCAGCCGTGGGCGGTTTGCGGTAATCTGAAAACCCGGCAGCTTCGCTGCCTTTACTGGAGCCGCCCATGATTCGCATCGCTACAACTTTACTGGTCTCCCTGATGACAACTTCGGCACTGGCAGCAATCAAGCCATGCGAGGAGTTGAAGGCAGAAATCGAGGCCAAGATCCAGGCCCAGGGCGTGCCGTCCTATACCCTTGAAATCGTGCCCAACAGCGAAGTGCAGGACCCTAATATGGTGGTCGGCAGCTGCGATGGCGGTGCCCGCAAGATCATTTATCAGAAGAATGATCAGTAAGCCTGCCAACAGCGGGTCATTAAGGAAACCTAAGGGATGCAGAAGACCCTGCTAGGTTCGTTGACGACCACGGCCCTGGCTGAGTCATACAGCAGCACCTGTGGCTCCATCACCGGCGCTCTTGCCTCAAGCCGATAACGCTCCCCTGCCTCGAAGTGATCGTAACGCACCGTCAGGTAGCACGTACGGTCCCTGGGGTCGGTAGAGAACCCGCCCGCGTAGATCTCATAGTCGAAACGTACGATCAGTTCGTGCTTGCCGGGCGTCACCTGAAAATAACGGCCATCGTCCAGGCGCTTGCCATCGAGGCGGTCGGCCATGATGACCCTGCCGGGTGTCATGGTGTATAGGTCTACCCAGGCCTGTTTGGGATCTTTGGGCGGTAGGGGGCTGGCACAAGCTCCCAGTGCACTGAGGGCGATCAGCATCATGGGCTGGCGCATGGCAGGGTTTTCCACTTGCAGTGAATATGTGACAAGCATAGCGCTGTTTTGGATGCTTTACGTCCGTTGGCAGCCTGCCGGTTCGCCCTGGCTGACCAGTTTCTGTTGCTGATCATAGAGCTTGATCCAGGGACGGAAGCCGATGCTGCCAGCCTGCAGCTGGTACCGCTCGCCAGCATCGAAGCCCTTGAAGGCTACCTTGACCTGGCAATCACGCCATAGCGGGGCGTCGACGGGACCGATGTTGCTGGGCGCCACCGGGAATTGGTAGCGCACGGTCAGTTCATGGTTGCCGGGCGGTACCTGGAAATAACGGTTGTCGTCCCAGTCGCGTGCATCGACTTTCACCGCATCTAGGGACGTCTGCTGGCCTGGTTCAAGGTCGACCCACGCCTGAGAGGGGTCGGGGTCGGGCAATGTCGAACAGGCCGTTGTCAACAGCAAGGAACCGGTAACCCACAATGCGCGCATGGCGAAACTCCCCTTCGGCACGATAATCTTTAGGCGAATGGGGTTGAGCGAATAAGACGGTAAACGATGCTTGGAATAGTGCTTGCGCAGCGCTCAGACCCTGGGGCACTCGACCGTGTTTTCACCCGGTTTGTTCCGCTACTGGTCGCCGCGCTGCTCAACGGTTGCAGCAGCGCTGGCTACTATGGCCAGCTGGCAGCCGGCCAGTGGGAGCTGCTGCAGGCGCGTCGGCCCGTGACGAAGGTGATGGCTGATCCTGCCACGTCTGTGCCATTGCGCGCTCGGCTGGAGTACGCCCAACAAGCGCGAGCGTTCGCCACCCAGCAGCTGAAATTGCCCGACAACCGAAGCTACACGATGTACGCCGACTTGGGCCGCCCCTACGTCGTGTGGAATGTTTTCGCCACCCCCGAGTTGTCGCTTCAGCCAGTCACCCACTGTTTTCCCATTGCCGGGTGCGTGGCTTACCGCGGCTATTATCGTCAGGGCGCAGCACGGGGTGCAGCGGCGTTGATGCGCCAGCAGCACCTTGACGTCTATGTGGGCGGCGTTGAAACCTATTCGACCCTGGGCTGGTTCGATGACCCCATCCTGTCATCGATGATGGGCTGGGGTGAAGAGCGCCTGGCCACACTGATCTTTCACGAGCTGGCTCATCAGCGTGTCTATGTGCAAGACGATACGGCCTTCAACGAGTCATTCGCGTCGTTCGTGGAGCAGCAAGGCACGCGGCAATGGCGGCTCAGCCGTGGGCTGGCGGCCACCGGCGACGACCATGGTCCGCAGCGCGAGCAGTTCATTCGCTTGGTGCTGGCCACGCGGGCACGGCTACAGGCCCTTTATGCGGCGCCCACCGATGATCAAACCAAGCGCTTGGCCAAGCGGGCCGAGTTCGAGCGGTTGCGGCGCGATTACCATTCGCTGCGCGATGGCCCATGGGGAGGCGACAGGCGTTACGACGCTTGGGTCTATGGGCCGATGAACAATGCGAAATTGCTGCCATTCGGACTGTACGACCAGTGGGTGCCTGCTTTTTCGGTTTTGTTTCGCCAGGTCGAAGGTGACTGGGAACGCTTTTATGAGCGCGTCGGGCAACTGGCTTCATTGCCCCTCGCAGCGCGTACTGCAGCCTTGCAAGGGTTGATGCCCAAGGGCTAGGTCGCGCTAGCCGGTTGCCCAGCCCTTCAGCGAGGTTGCCTGTTGAACGCCTCGTGCATCTCGGCCAGGGAGGCGAAATGGAACGCCGGCGCTTCTGCCATCAGTTCCTCGCGGCTTCCGAACCCATACCCTACTGCCACGGACTGCAAACCGTTGCTACGGGCTCCGATCAGGTCATGCTTGCGATCGCCGATCATGAGCGTGTGCGCCGGGTCCAGCCCTTCTTCGTCCAGCAAGTGGCGAATCAGCTCGACCTTGTTGGTTCGCGTACCGTCCAGCTCGCTGCCGTAGATCATTTTGAAATGCTGATCGAAGGCGAAGTGGCGGGCAATTTCGCGCGCGAATTCCCACGGCTTGGAAGTCGCTATGTAGAGCGTGCGGCCTTGGCCATTGAGGGTCTCGAGCAGCTGCGGCACCCCGTCGAACACGAGGTTTTCGTACAGGCCCGTGACGCGAAAGCGCTCACGGTAGAAGTTGACCGCCTCCCAGGCCTTGGCTTCGTCGAAACCGTAGAACTGCATGAACGCCTGCAACAACGGTGGGCCGATGAAGTGTTCAAGGCGTGAGAGGTCTGGCTCGTCGATACCCAGTTTCGCCAAGGCGTACTGGATGGAGCGGGTGATACCCAGGCGTGGGTCGGTCAGGGTGCCATCAAGGTCGAACAAAATGTTTTGCTGGTGCATAGGGAAGGTTTCCGCTTGAGTGCTGCGCCGCATGCTGGCGGGCAAGCCGTGCCCGCATGGCTGTGGAAAAACGATCAGTCTGGCTGATCGAAGCCCTCGGCCAGGTGCTGGTCCTTGAGCTTCACATAGTTGCCAGCGCTGTAGGCGAAGAAGGCACGTTCCTGGTCGTTCAACAACCGGACCTGCCTGACTGGGCTGCCCATGTACAGGTAGCCACTGACCAGGCGCTTGCCCGGTGGCACCAGGCTGGCGGCGCCAATGATCACCTCGTCCTCGACGATGGCGCCGTCCATGACGGTACTGCCCATGCCAACCAGGATGCGGTTGCCCAATGTGCAGCCGTGCAGCATGACCTTGTGCCCGATGGTGACTTCGTCACCGATGATCAGCGCAAAGCCATCAGGGTTGAACGGGCTAGCGTGGGTGATGTGCAGCACACTGGCGTCCTGCACACTGGTCCGCGCGCCGATACGGATGCGGTGCATGTCGCCTCGCACGACCACCAATGGCCAGACCGAACTGTCTTCGCCGATCTCCACATCGCCCAGTACCACCGCCGAGCGGTCGACGAAGGCCCGCGCTCCGAGCTTGGGATGGTGTTGCTGGAAGCTTCGAATGGCCATGATAGTGTTCCTCATGTGTGCCGATAGGCTGGCTGCCTGCTGCGGTCGGCGTCGATTGTAATTAAGATGGGGCTGTGTTTCTTCTGCCAAGGTATCCAAACCGTGACTGCGAACAACCCGCTTCTGCAATCCCACGATCTGCCGCCCTTCTCGCAAATCCGTGCAGAGCACGTGCTGCCGGCGATCGAAGCGATCCTGGCCGACAACCGTAAAGCCATTGCCAGGATTCTTGAAGAACAAGGCGCAGCGCCTACATGGGCAGGCCTGGTGCTGGCGATGGACGAACTGAACGACCGCCTCGGGGCCGCCTGGAGCCCGGTGAGCCACCTCAATGCGGTGTGCAATAGCCCAGCGTTGCGTGAAGCCTATGAGGCCTGCCTGCCAGCGCTGAGTGCCTACTCCACGGAGCTTGGGCAGAACCGTGCGCTGTTCGATGCCTACCAGGCACTGGCTGCAAGCCCTGAAGCTGCCTCGTTCGATGTGGCGCAAAAGACCATCCTTGAACATGCATTGCGCGACTTCCGCCTGTCGGGCATCGACCTGCCCGCCGCAGAACAGCAGCGCTACGCTGAGGTGCAGAGCAAACTCAGCGAGCTGGGCAGCCGTTTCTCCAACCAGCTGTTGGATGCCACCCAGGCATGGAGCAAGCACGTCACCGACGAAACCACGCTCGACGGCCTGCCCGACTCGGCCAAGGCCCAGATGGCCGCCGCTGCCGCCGCCAAGGACCTCGAGGGCTGGCTGATCACGCTAGAGTTCCCCAGCTATTACGCGGTGATGACCTACGCCAGCGACCGCGCGCTGCGCGAAGAGCTGTATGCGGCCTACTGTACCCGCGCTTCGGATCAGGGCCCGAACGCGGGGCAGTTCGATAACGGTCCGGTGATGCAGCAGATTCTCGATCTGCGCCAGGAGCTTGCCGAATTACTGGGCTACAAGAACTACGCCGAGCTCAGCCTGGCGACCAAGATGGCCGAGTCCAGCGACCAGGTGTTGAGCTTCCTGCGCGATCTGGCCAAGCGCTCCAAGCCCTTCGCCGCCCGCGACCTGGCCCAGCTCAAGGCCTATGCTGCCGAACAGGGTTGTCCCGAGCTGGCCAGTTGGGATGCCGGCTACTTTGGCGAGAAGCTGCGAGAGCAGCGCTACAGCGTGTCCCAGGAAGCACTGCGCGCCTACTTCCCCATCGACAAGGTGCTAGGCGGCCTGTTCAGCATCGTGCAGCGCCTGTACGGCATCGAGATCAACGAGCTCAAGCAGTTCGATGCCTGGCACCCGGATGTACGCCTGTTCGAGATCAAGGAGAACGGCCAGCATGTGGGGCGTTTCTTCTTCGACCTCTATGCCCGCGCCAACAAGCGTGGCGGTGCCTGGATGGACGGTGCGCGTGACCGTCGCGTAACGGCTCAGGGCACACTGCAAAGCCCGGTGGCCAACCTGGTGTGCAACTTCACCCCTGCCGCGCCGGGCAAACCTGCCTTGCTGACCCATGACGAGGTCACGACGCTGTTCCATGAGTTCGGCCATGGCTTGCACCACCTGTTGACCCGCATCGACCACGCTGGAGTGTCCGGCATCAACGGCGTGGCATGGGATGCGGTAGAACTGCCCAGCCAGTTCATGGAGAACTGGTGCTGGGAGCCCGAAGGCCTTGCCTTGATCTCCGGCCATTACGAAACTGGCGAGGCACTGCCGAAGGACCTGCTGGACAAGATGCTGGCTGCGAAGAACTTCCAGTCGGGCATGATGATGGTGCGCCAGCTCGAGTTCTCGCTGTTCGACTTTGAGCTTCACGCCAGCCACGGTGACGGCCGTACGGTACTGCAGGTGCTCGAAGGGGTGCGCGATGAAGTGTCGGTCATGCGCCCACCGGCCTATAACCGCTTCCCCAACAGCTTTGCGCACATCTTCGCGGGCGGTTATGCCGCAGGCTACTACAGCTACAAATGGGCTGAAGTGTTGTCGGCCGATGCCTTCTCGCGGTTCGAGGAAGAAGGCGTGTTCAATGCCGAAACAGGCCGGGCGTTCCGCGAAGCGGTGCTGGCACGCGGCGGCTCGCGTGCGCCGATGGTATTGTTCGTCGACTTCCGCGGTCGCGAGCCGTCCATTGACGCCTTGCTGCGCCACAGCGGTCTGGCCGAAGAATCGGCAGCATGAGCGAGGATGCCGTGAACAAGACCAAGAAGCGCTTCATCGCCGGCGCGGTATGCCCGGCGTGCAGTGAAGCTGACAAGCTGACGATGTGGAACGAAGACGGTGTGCCGCACCGCGAGTGCGTGGCGTGTGGTTTTACCGATACGCTCAATGAGCAGGGCTTGTCGGTACCCAGTGAACTGGGCACGCGGGTCAACCAACAAGCGCCCAAGCCGGCAGCGGCGAAAGTGCAGACCGTGCAGTTCTTTCCCAATCCGAAGCTGAAGAAACCGGCCGATTGACCACCGCACCGCCCGGGTGCAAGGCCCGGGCGGTGGCGGCTGGTGGTAATTAAGAGCGACCTGCACGCTTGCGCAGTCGTCCACGCTTGCATGCTCCCATCATTGAGCAAGGTAACGCGTGATGAGCAACCCGCTTCTGCAAGACGGCAATGTGCCCGTCGACTACCCCTCCATTACAGTCGAAAGCATGCAGGATGCGTTCGACCAGGTCCTTGAGCAGTATGCACAGGGCATTGAGCGCGTGATCAACAGCCAGCCATCGATGCCAACATGGGATGACCTGGTGCTGGCCATGGATGATCTGGACGCCCAGGTGTACGCAGTGCTTTATGGGGTAATGCCCTTTCTGGGCAAAGGGCAGACCTGGAGTGACCCTATCCTGGCGTTTCATATCGCGGCCAGCGCTGCGTTGGACTCAAGGTTTAGCAACGAGCAGCTTCAATCGCTGTATGAACAGCTGGCGCACAGCGATATCGGCGTTAACCTCGATGATCGCCAGCGGGCAACACTGCGCTGGCACTTGGAAAGGTTTCGCGTGAGTGGCGCTTCCCTGCCCACGAGCGACAAGGCGCGGCTGCTCGACCTGCAACGTCGGATAACCGAGCTTGAAGAGCAGTATCTGATTAATCTCGACCAGCCGGACATGATCGTCGATGACGTCACTCAGCTGCGTGGTCTGTCCCAACGCAGTCTCGATGAGTTGAGCGAGCGAGCAAGGCAGCGTGGCAGTAACGGATGGTCCATACCTTGCGAAAGCTGGGCTGCCGAGCGTGTGCTGGAAGAGGCCGAGCTGGGTGCTCTCCGTGAGCAGGTGTATCAGGCTTTTCATGGACGTGGCGTCAATACCGACCTGTCGCAAGATAATGGTCAAGTGCTGCAGCAACTGGCCCTTCTGCGCCATGAACAAGCGACGCTATTGGCGTTCTCCGATCACATGACCCTGAGCTTGGCGCGTAAAAGTGCTGGTTCGCCAGACCAGGTTCGCGCCTTCCTGCAAAGCTTGGCTGCTGGCATGAAGCCCGTGGTGCTGCAGTGGCGCTCAGACTTTGAGCGTGACGCTCAGGCATTGGGGCTGGAAGACATGCAGCCCTGGGACCTACGCTTTGCCCAAAAGCAACTGCGAGACGCGGCCAAGATAGTGCCAAAGGACGCGCTGCGCGAATTTTTCCCGATGGCTGCCGTCATCGACGCGTTGGTCCAGCTGGCCAAGCGGCTCTTTGACCTGGAGTTGAGGCCAACCCCTGCCCCCGTATGGGCACCCTCGGTACTGGTGTTCGAGGCATTCCAGGACGACGCACGGATTGGCTTGCTCTACCTCGATGCCGTGCAGCACGCCGGTAAGCAGGCAGAGGCGGTGTTCACAACGTATGTGCGTAACCGCCGGATCGACGCGGAAGGGATTTTCCAGCAAGCGGTGGTGATCGTCTTCAGCGATGTGCCCGAAGGTAGTGCAGGTGCGCAGCCACTGTTGGATCACCTCGCGTTGCGCAAGCTGTATCACGAGTTCGGCCATGCCTTGCACCACCTCTTGGTGCGCACGGACAATCAGATCCAGTCGGGCGTAGTCGAACTCGGTACGGACGGTACGGAGCTCTTCGGCAAGCTGTTCGAACGTTGGGTGTGGAACGCCGCCTATCTCGTCAGCATTTCCTCGCACTATTCGGATGGGCGTCAGATTGACAGGGCGCAGGTCGAGCAGTGCGTCGAGCGCTACAGACGCGAAGCCATCGGCGAAGCCGCGCTTGAGCTGAGCAAGGCCTTGTTCGATGTGGATCTGCACACGAACCCAGCTGACGGGAAAACCCTTCGCCAGCGATTTACTCGATCGCGCGAGCAATGTGGTTACTGGCCTTTGAACGCCCTAGAGCACCCAGCCCACGCCTTCGACCACCTGGTTACCGGCTATGACGCCGGTTATTACGCGTACCTCTGGGCAGATGTATGTGCTGTGGATATCTTCACCCGCTTCGAGCAAACAGGGCTACTTGATCGTGCACTTGGACAGGCGCTGTTCGAGTCATTGATTGCCCCCGGAGCATCGCGCCCATTGCGTGAAGGAGTGATGCAGTTTCTTGGCCGTGAGACAAACCTACACCCCTACCTCCAGTGGCTTCAGGCCGTCGGATGATCGGGCTGGCAATTAGTCGCCAGGCCCTTTACTGTACATGCATACAGTAAAGGGTGTAGCCATGTCATATTCACCTCCGTTGAAGGGCCGCGGCACTGCGCATAACCCGCATAACCGCTTCGGCCCTACCCACTCTTCGCATGAGGACGATGGCTGGTACCAAGATGTACCGGTCACGCAAGGGACCGAAGTGCGGATCGAGACGGCCAAGACGGTTATCAGCCGCAATACCTCACCCGATCTGCCCTTCGACCGGTCGATAAACCCTTATCGCGGTTGCGAGCACGGGTGCATCTACTGCTATGCACGCCCTTCGCACGCCTATTGGGATTTGTCGCCTGGTCTGGATTTCGAAACCAAGCTGATTGCCAAGACCAATGCAGCCGATGTGCTGGCGCAACAGCTGAGCAAACCTGGGTACGTGTGTGCGCCAATCAACCTGGGGGCGAACACCGACCCTTATCAGCCCATAGAGCGCGAATACATGCTGACCCGGCGTTTGCTGGAGGTGCTGCTGAAGTTTCGCCACCCAGTGACCATCGTTACCAAGGGCGCCTTGGTTCTGCGTGACCTTGACCTGTTGACTGAAATGGCCAGCTTGCGGCTCGTGCGCGTGATGATCAGCCATACCACCCTTGATGCCGGCCTCAAGCGCATTCTGGAGCCCCGTGCCGCTTCGCCTGCTGCACGCTTGCGGGCCATACGCCTGCTGCGCGATGCCGGCGTACCCGTAGGCGTCCTGTGCTCGCCGATCATTCCCATGATCAACGACTGTGAACTGGAGCAGTTGCTGGAGTCGGCGCAAGAGGCTGGGGCGCAAAGCGCAGCCTACATGATGCTTCGCTTACCGCTTGAGGTGGCCCCTCTGTTTGAGCAGTGGTTGCACGATCACTACCCGCAGCGTGCAGCCCATGTAATCAGCCTTATTCGGCAAAGCCGGGGTGGAGCGCTTTATGACAGCCGTTTCGGTGCTCGTATGCAGGGCGAGGGTATTTTTGCGCAGTTGTTGGCGCAGCGTTTTGACAGGGCTGTACGCAAGCTGAACCTGGAGGGCCGTGAATCTCTGCAACTTGATTGCTCATTGTTCAGCCCACCCGGCAGACAACTTCAATTGCTTTGAACCAATTAACGTAGATGCTGTCTGGCTTGCTCGTTGATATCTAAGTGCCATCATCGTATGGCTGTCTTATATCAACTCACAGCCAACAGAAGCGATGTTTGCGCAGGAGGCAATTGTGAACTGGGCCACAAAAAAATGTTTTGGCTAATTGTGAATTGCCTCTCATTTTTTGTGAAAGGCGATCAGTCAGCGGTAGTGGCGTTTAGCTGCCAGCATTACTGGCGCTCATGGTAGAGACCAGCTACGGCGCGGGTTTCAGAGGCACGCGTGCGGTCAATTCGAAGAACGCTCGTACCAATTTTGTAGGAAAAGACTTACATGGCTGTAAGAGATTTACCATTTCGTTAGCAATTGTTGCTCCGGTAACCTCCGCGCCATTGTGGATCGCCTCTCGTAACTTGAAAGCATCTGGTCAGCCCAGGTGGATATTTCGAGCGAGGCGCGTTTTGCCCCTCATCAGTAGTTGAAGATCTGTAACACACGCTCGGTGGAATACCTTGCGATTGGGTCAGCGTTTAATTCATGGACGAATAGTGTGGATATTGCAGAAACTGTCAGCCTGAAAGATCGCGCCAAGAAAAAACTTGAACGCGATGCCGGCCCGCTGATTATCGACGCGCTCAACCATCCGCAGACCGTCGAGTTGATGTGTAACGGCGACGGTAAGCTGTGGCTCGAACAATTGGGCCAACCGATGAGGCACATTGGCGACCTGCGCCCGGCGCAGGCCGAGTCCATCATCAAGACCGTGGCCGGCTTCCATGGCAAGGAAGTGACCCGCAGCAAACCGCTGCTCGAAGGCGAATGGCCCCTCGATGGGTCGCGCTTCGCGGGCCAGCTTCCGCCAGTGGTGCGCGCCGCCACGTTTGCGATCCGAAAAAAAGCGGTCGCCATCTACACCCTGGACCAGTATGTGGAGTCGGCGATCATGACGCCGGCCCAGTGCGATGCCATCAAGCGGGCCATCCGCGATCACCGCAATATCCTCGTTATCGGCGGTACGGGTACCGGCAAGACCACCCTGGTCAACGCAGTCATCAACGAGATGGTCATCGAGTTCCCCAGTGAGCGGGTATTCATCATCGAGGACACCGGTGAGATTCAGTGCGCTGCCAAGAACTTCGTGCAGTACCACACCACCGTCGACGTAAGCATGACCCACCTGCTCAAGACCTCCTTGCGCATGCGGCCTGACCGCATCTTGGTCGGTGAGGTGCGTGGCGAAGAGGCACTCGACCTGATCGACGCCTGGAACACTGGTCACCCTGGCGGTGCTGCGACCCTGCATGCCAACAGCGCCAGTGAAGGGCTGACCCGTCTTAAATCCCTGGTTTCTCGCAACAAGTCGGCCCCGGCCGACATCGAGCCGCTGATTGGCGAAGCGGTTCACGTCGTCATCTCCATCGCCAGAACCCCAGAAGGCCGCCGCATCCAGGAAATCCTCGAGGTTTCCGGGTACGAAAACGGCCGTTACATCATGCGCAACCTCTAGGAAAACATCGCACATGCAAGCCAACATTTCTCTGTCCCGCATCAATGCCCAAACGTTTGGCTATCTGGCGCTCTGCCTGTTGATGCTCTACGTAATGGTCACCCCGGAAAATGCATTCGCCTCTACTGCCGGTAGCGGCAGCTTGCCCTACGAGAGCTGGTTGGAGTCTCTGCAGAAATCGGTGACTGGCCCAGTCGCCTTTGCCCTGTCGCTGATCGGCATCGTGGTCGCAGGCGGCGTGCTGATCTTCGGTGGCGACCTCAACGGCTTCTTCCGCACGCTGATCTTCCTGGTGCTGGTTATGGCACTGATCGTGGGCGCCAACAACATCATGCAGAAATTCTTCGGCACCTCGGCTGAACTGGCCCAATCGGTACCGATGATGACTGCCCACTCGGTACAAGGGCAGGTCTGAACCATGGCGCTGCGCACCATCCCTATTCGCCGTGCGGGAAACCGCGACAATCTGTTCATGGGTGGCGACCGCGAGCTGGTGATGTTCTCCGGCCTGCTGGCATTCGCCCTGATCTTCAGCGCCCAGGAATTGCGCGCCACGGTAGTCGGGCTGGTGCTGTGGTTTGCCGCACTTTTCATTCTGCGGGTCATGGCCAAGGCCGACCCGAAGATGCGCCCGGTGTACCTGCGTCATCGACGCTACAAGTCTTACTACCCGGCGCGTAGTACCCCGTACAGGGACAACCCGCCAAGTCAGGGAAATCAATACAAATGATCGAAGGTATTGCGTATGCCATCGCAGCCCTCGGTGCGTTGCTGGTCCTGCTGCTGGTCCAGCGTCTCCTGCAGGTCGATGCCGAGCTCAAGCTCAAAAAGCACCGCTCCAAAGATGCGGGCCTCTCAGATCTGCTGAACCATGCGGCGCTGGTCGACGACGGTGTGATCGTCGGCAAGAACGGCGCATTCATGGCTGCGTGGTTGTATCGAGGTGACGATAACGCCAGCAGCACCGACGCCCAGCGCGAGTTGGTATCGCTGCGTATCAACCAGGCCTTGGTTGGGTTGGGCAGTGGGTGGATGATCCACGTCGATGCCGTGCGGCGTCCTGCGGTCAATTATTCCAGCAAGGGTTTCTCGCATTTCCCGGATCGGCTCACCGAAGCGATGGACGAAGAGCGACGCAGCTTCTTCGAGTCATTGGGATCGTTGTATGAAGGTTATTTCGTCCTGACGCTGACTTACTTCCCGCCCATGCTGGCGCAGCAGAAGTTCGTCGAGCTGATGTTCGACGATGACACGCCGCCGCCAGACCACAAGGCGCGCACGCGTAACCTTATCGAGCAATTCAAGCGCGATTGCACCAGCGTCGAGGGCAGCCTGTCGTCGGTGCTCAAGATGACACGTTTGAAGGCCAATACGCTGGTGACAGAGGAAGGCGCACAGATCACCCATGAGGATCTGCTCAGCTGGGTCCAGTTCTGCGTGACCGGTATAAGCCAACCCGTACAGTTACCAAGCAACCCCATGTACCTGGATGCCATTCTTGGCGGCAAGGAACTGTGGGGGGGCGTGGTACCGAAGATCGGCCGCAACTTCATTCAGGTGGTGGCGATAGAAGGTTTTCCGCTGGAGTCTGCGCCCGGCATCCTGGCCGCGCTTGCCGAGCTGCCCTGCGAATACCGGTGGTCCAGTCGCTTCATATTCATGGATACCCATGAGGCCGTGCGACACCTGGATAAATACCGCAAGAAATGGAAGCAGAAGGTTCGTGGCTTTTTCGATCAAGTCTTCAACACCAACAGCGGCAATATCGACCAGGACGCGCTCTCGATGGTGCAGGATGCGGCTGACGCGATCGCCGAGGTCAACAGTGGCTTGATCGCTCAGGGCTATTACACCAGCGTCGTAGTCTTGATGGATGAGGACCGCCAGCAACTTGAAGAAGCCGCCCGTGGTGTGGAGAAGGCCATCGAGCGGCTTGGCTTTGCCGCTCGTATCGAGACCATCAATACGCTGGACGCGTATCTGGGAAGCCTGCCGGGCCATGGCGTTGAAAACGTCCGTCGCCCGTTGATGAATACGCTGAACCTGGCTGACATGCTGCCCACCAGCAGCATCTGGACAGGCAGCGCCGAAGCCCCCTGCCCACTCTACCCGCCGCTTTCGCCGGCGCTGATGCACTGTGTAACCAGCGGTGCCACGCCGTTCCGTCTGAATCTGCACGTGCGCGATCTGGGTCACACATTCATGTTCGGCCCCACGGGTGCGGGTAAGTCCACGCACCTGGCGCTGATCGCTGCACAACTGCGCCGCTACCAGGGCATGTCGATTTTCGCCTTCGACAAAGGCATGTCCATGTACCCCCTCGCAGCAGGTATCCGGGCAGAAAGTGCCGGGAGCTCCGGGCTTCACTTCACCGTAGCGGCCGACGACGAGCGTCTTGCCTTCTGCCCTCTGCAGTTCCTGGAAACCAAGGGTGACCGCGCGTGGGCGATGGAATGGCTCGATACCATCCTGGCGCTGAACGGCCTTGAGACCACCGCTGCACAGCGTAACGAAATTGGCCATGCGGTGATGAGCATGTACCGCGACGGTTCGCGCACCCTTTCCGAGTTCTGCCTGGTGGTGCAGGACGAGAACGTGCGTGAAACCCTGCGCCAGTACACCGTCGACGGAACCATGGGGCACCTGCTCGATGCCGATGAGGATGGTTTGACACTGTCCGACTTCACCGTCTTCGAGATCGAAGAACTGATGAACCTGGGCGACAAGTACGCCTTGCCAGTGCTGCTTTATCTGTTCCGCCGTATCGAACGCGCGCTCAAGGGGCAGCCGGCGGTGATCATTCTCGACGAAGCCTGGCTGATGCTTGGCCACCCCGCTTTCCGCGAGAAAATCCGTGAGTGGCTCAAAGTGTTGCGTAAGGCCAACTGCCTGGTACTGATGGCTACCCAGAGCCTGTCGGATGCCGCCAACTCCGGCATTCTCGATGTCATCGTCGAGTCGACGGCCACCAAGATCTTCCTGCCTAACGTCTATGCACGTGATGAAGACACTTCATTGCTGTACCGGCGCATGGGCTTGAACGCCCGGCAGATCGAAATCCTCGCCACCGCCGTACCCAAGCGTCAGTACTACTACGTCTCGGAAAACGGCCGCCGGTTATATGACCTTGCCCTGGGTCCGCTCGCCCTGGCGTTCGTCGGCGCCTCCGATAAAGAGTCGGTGGCCGCCATCAAGCGACTGGAAGCCAAGTATGGCAACGGTTGGGTGGACGAATGGCTGGCCGCCCGTGGCCTCAGACTGAATGATTATGGAGTGGCCGCATGAGCTTCGCTGAACGCATGAAAGCGATGGTGCGCAAACGCCCCGCTGAATCTGTCGATACCGTTACCGGCGCCCCGTCGCCGCAAGGCGCAGTACTCGACAACCCCTACCTGACGGCCCGCCGTACCTGGAATGACCATGTCGGCAGCGTCGTGACCTCGCGCCTGATGTGGCAGGTGGTTGCGATCCTGTCGATGATGATCGCCCTGGCCTGTGTGGGCGGGCTGATTCATATCGGCAGCCAGTCCAAGTTCGTGCCCTACGTGGTTGAAGTGGACAAGCTTGGGCAGCCATTGGCGGTAGCGCCGGCGCAGGTGGCGCAGCCAGTCGATCAACGCGTTGTGAAATCGCAAATCGCCAGCTTCATTGCCGATGCCCGCACCGTCACGCCGGACGTGGCGCTGTTGCGCAAATCGATCTTCCGCATTTATGCGCTGCTCAGCCAGAACGATCCGGCTACGCAGAAAATGAACGAATGGCTCAACGGCACCAAGGACTCGAGCCCGTTCGTGCGCGCTGCAGAGGAAACCGTCAGCGTCGACATCCGTTCGGTCATGCAGCAGACCCCGGAGACATGGCAGGTGGACTGGGAAGAAGTCACTCGTGATCGGCAAGGCCTGGTCAAGAGCAAAGTCAACTGGCGTGCCCTGGTAACCACCTATACCGCCGAACCCACTACTCAAACCAGCGAAGAGCAACTGCGGATGAACCCGATCGGGACCTATGTGCGCGACTTCTCCTGGTCTAAGCAACTCTGAAGGACCGACCATGAACCGTTATCTTTGCGCTTTGCTCGCCGCCGCACTGCCTGCGTTCGTTCAGGCCGCGCCCGGCACCAGTCAGGCCGACCTGTACTTCTCGGACGCCAACCCTACCTTGACCCCGCAGGAAAAGGCCGGCCTGGCCATTTCCCAGCGTTGGCAGCAGGCCAGTGCCACTGGCATCAAGCCGGTCGATGGTGGCGACGGCACTGCCCGCTTCATCTTCGGTGCCCAGCAGCCGAGCATCGTCTGCGCCGTGTTGCAGGTGTGCGACATCGCCCTGCAAGCCGGTGAGCAGGTCAACTCGATCAACCTGGGTGACACTGCACGCTGGACTGTCGAGCCGGCCATCACCGGTGTGGGCCCGAGCGAAGTACAACACCTGATCATCAAGCCCATGGACGTGGGGCTGGAGACGTCGCTGGTGGTCACCACCAACCGCCGCACCTACCACTTCAAGCTCCGCTCGCACCGCACCCAGTACATGCCGCAGGTGGCCTTCACCTATCCGGAAGAAGCGCTGGCGAAGTGGAACATGATCAAGCAGCGCGAAACCACCGAGCGCAAGCGCGCGACCATCCCCGAAACCGGCGAATACCTGGGTAACCTGAGCTTCGACTACACCGTCGAAGGCGACACTGCCTGGAAACCCGTGCGGGTTTATAACGATGGCAGCAAGACCATCATCCAGATGCCGCAAACCGTAGCCCAAACCGAGGCCCCGTCGCTGATGGTGGTGCGCAAGGACGGCGGCTGGTTCCGGGATGATGAGACCGTGATGGTCAACTACCGCATCCAGGGCGACCGTTACATTGTTGACACCGTGTTCGACAAAGCCATCCTGATTGCCGGCGTGGGCAAGTCCCAGGACCGTGTCACCATCCAGCGGGGTAAATGAGCATGCGCGCTTGTCTAGCACTGTTCGCCACCCTGTGGCTGGCCGCCTGTGCCAACGGGCCTTATGGCAACTTCGCCGAGCGCACATCGCCTGCGGTCAACCAGCAGCTGGCGCAGGCCACCGTTCGCCAGTTGGCGGTGGTGCACCCGCCTGCCAGCACCCGCTTGCGGTTTGCTCAGGAAACCCGTGATGGCTTCGGTACTGCCCTGTTGAGCACTCTGCGCGCCTCGGGCTATTCCGTGCAGGAGTTCGACCCCAAGGCGCAGCCAGCGCCTGCTGCGCGCGGCGTGGTACCTGCGCTGCCGCTGAACTACGTGGTCGACACCCCCAAAGACACCCAGCTGCTGCGGGTGATCCTGCGGGTCGGCCCTGAAACCCTGAGCCGTGCCTATGGCGTACAGAACGATCGCCTGCTGGCTGCTGGCGTCTGGGTTCGCAAGGAGTGACATGGGATGAGTAAAGCTAACGATGCCATGTCCCCGGATGCCTCCCCTGGCAAGCTGAACCGCAGCAGCGGTGTGCGTCGCGTGAACAACTGGCCGATGTACATCATCGGTGCTGCGACCGCTATCTTCCTGCTGATCATGATGCTGGTGGCAGCGGATCGGTCGGGTGAGCAGAGCGAGCCGAAGGACAAGAAGAGTGAAAAAACGGGCAACAGTAGCCTGTTTGCCAGTCAGATCAGCGGTATGGACTCGGACGGGATCATCCCAAGCAAGGCAGAACCGCCAAAAGTGCCAGTGCTCGACAACGCGCCCGCGCGCGAACCTGAGCGGCTTCAGGTGGTGCGCCCGGACAACCTTGATGCGCCGCCATTGCCTCCGCGTGCGTCGCAGCCAGATGTGAATGCGGACGAGTTGCAACGCATTCGCGTAATGAAGGCGCAGCAGTTCCAGGAGGCAGTGCGGGCCAGGAGCACCGTTCAGGTGCAAGCACCGCGTAGCGCAGCATCCTCTCAACCGACTCATGGTCCGCTGGGCCCTCAGGACGCGCTCGCAAACATTGCGGCTGCACGCCAACGGTTGGATGAACAGGCGCGAAGTGATCCAAACAGCGCCTTCAAGGCCCGCATGGCCGAACTGCGTCGTGCAGGCATGGGCGGCGTCGGTGGTGGCGCTGACGGCGACGATGACTCGCCGTTTAGAGTAACGCCTTCATCCGCTCGCAATGCGGGCTACGACCAGTTCGCCGCAGGTGGGAGCGAAGACCGTTGGGCACTGAATTCGAAAGTGGAGGCACCGAGAAGCCCTTACGAGTTGCGCGCCGGCTTCATTATTCCCGCGATGCTGGTGTCTGGGATCAACTCCGACTTGCCAGGGCAGATCATTGGGCAGGTCACTCAGGGCGTCTATGACACTGCGACCGGCAAGCACTTGTTGGTGCCTCAGGGCGCGCGGCTGGTGGGGTCGTACTCCAGCGAGGTGGCCTATGGTCAGGCGCGAGTACTGGTTGCCTGGCAGCGCATCATTTTTCCAGATGGCAAGGCGATGGATATCGGCGCGATGCCTGGAGCGGACGGCCTGGGCTATTCCGGTCTGAGCGATCAAGTCAATAACCACTATGTGCGACTCTTCGGGTCTGCCTTCCTGATGTCCGGCGTAGTGGCCGGGATCAGCTTGAGCCAAGACCAGAACAACAGCAGCAGTTTTGGTGGCGGCAATCAGCGCGAGAGTGCCAGCAGCGCCATGAGCGAAGCACTGGGTCAGCAGTTGGGTCAGGTGACGGCCCAGATGATCGCCAAGAACCTGAATATCGCCCCCACCCTCGAGATTCGCCCTGGATTCCGTTTCAACGTGATGGTCACCAAAGACCTTACGTTTTCCAAGCCTTATCAATCGTTTGACTACTGATGGACTAAGTCAAGGAGAGGACTATGAACAGACCTACCGCGTTTAAATCGGCTCTGGGCTTAGTGGCTGGTATCGGGCTCGCCCTGCAAGCCCATGCTGGGATTCCAGTGATCGATGGAGCGAATGTGGCGCTTAATAAGGTCACTTCTATTGAAAGCATTGCCCAGACGGCAAAGCAGATCGAAGAGTATGCAACGCAGGTTAACCAATACAAGACACAGCTTGATCAGTACGAAAACATGATCAAGAATACTGTCGCCCCTGCAGCTTATATCTGGGATGAAGCGAACAACACGATCAACAAACTGATGCGTGCCCAGGATATGCTGGACTACTACACCAATCAGGCGGGTAGTTTCGATTCCTATTTGGATAAGTTCCAGGATACAAGCTACTACAGGAACTCCCCCTGCTATGGGAGCGGCGGATGCTCAGCTGAAGACGAGGCGGCCATTCAGAAACAACAGGACATGGCCACTGCATCCCAGAAAAACGCAAACGATGGGATGTTCAAGAGCATCAAACAGCAGCAAGAAAACCTGAAAGCGGACGCTCGGCAGCTTGAGAGGCTCCAACAGGCTGCCACCACTGCCGATGGACAAGTGAAGGCCATTCAATATGCCAACCAACTGTCTAGCCAGCAGGCCAATCAGCTACTTCAACTGCGTACCTTGATGCTGGCGCAGCAAACCGCCGAAGCCAACCGTCATGCTGCAGAGCTCGATGAGCGAGCACGTGGCGAAGCCCAGAATCGCAGGCTCACCGATTGGACTTATAAAAAGAGCCCTAAAGATGATTTTTAATGGAGAAGTTATGAAAGTGTTTAGCGTAAAAGCTGCCCTCGTGCTGGTTACTGCCGGGTTGCTGGCAGGTTGCTTTGGCGAAGACGTACCGCAGGCTACGGCTGAAAACTGCTCGCCCGTTATGTACGAAAAAGTCCTTGCAGAACTTTCGAAAGAGGCCAGTAAAAATGAGTTCAAAGCCAACTGTGATAGTTTCTTGTCTTCCAAAAAAATGACGGATTGGGAATTTAAGAAAAGTCCGAAGGACGATTTCTAGTAAGGAATGAGTTTTATGCTTGGCAAACGTCGGGATTTGTTCGTAAACGCCTTGGCTATCCTCGCCATTCTGTCAATCCCGGCGGTGGCTCAAGCGGCGGGCCCCGGGTTAGGCAGCTCGGGAATCATGAACGAAGTGCTCCATCGCTTCCGTGATGCCACCCAGGAATGGTTGCCCGCCATTCAGGCTGCTGCTGAACGGCTGTTTTTGGCACTGACCGTGATTTCCATGGTGTGGACGTTTGGGCTCATGCTGCTCAAAAAAGCCGACATTGGCGAGTTTTTCGCAGAGCTGATACGGTTTCTGGTGGTGTTCGGGTTGTTTTGGTGGTTACTGAGAAATGCCATGCAGGGCCTCCAATTGGCTGAGAGCATCGTGAGATCATTGAGCGAACTGGGATCGACAACCGGTAATATTGGTACTACTGATCTCCAGCCGTCTACCATTGTCGACATAGGGTTCGAACTCTATGACCGGACAGTTAAAGCGACTGATAAGCTGAGCTGGTACCAAATGGGCCGGCAGATCACTATGGAACTAATGGCAATTGTTGTTCTGGTCGTCCTGGCCGTAGTGGGTATCAACCTGCTAATACTTCTGGCATCGAGTTGGTTCTTATTGTATGCCGGTGTGTTTTTCTTGGGCTTCGGCGGCTCGCGATGGACTTCTGATATCGCCTTGAACTATTACCGAGCGGTATTAGGTGTCGGGGCCCAGCTGTTTTCGATGGTCCTTCTTGTCGCCATTGGCAAACGTTTCATTGAAGACTTCGCTAACCGCATTAGCGACAAAATGGCAGTGCAAGAGCTGGCTGTGATGCTCGTAGTCTCTGTGCTGCTACTTTTACTTGTTCACAAAATTCCGCCCATGATTGCAGCGCTGGTAGGTGGCGCAGGCAGTGCTTCATCGGGCATCGGAAACTTTAGCGCAGGCGCGGTAGTGGGTGCGGCAACTACCGCTGTTTCGATGGCTGGAAAGGGTGCATCTGCAGTCGCCAGCGGCGGGGCAAACCTGATAGGTGGTGCGCAGGCTGTGCATGCCGCATTCAAAGGAGCGCAATCAAGCGTCGCATCTGGCTCCGACATTGGCTCGCGCATGGCTAGCGGTCTTTCCGGCATGTTGGGTGGCGGCACCAATGGGGGCCAAGCGGGTTCACCTGGCGGCAAAAGTAGTAGTTCGGAATCAAGTCCTCTCAGCTCAGTGATGGGCTTGTCCTCATCATCGAGTGCGGGAAGCGTACAAAGCGCCTCCTCTAGCGGAGGCGAACAGTCCTTGACCAGTGCAGGTGCAGAGTCGTCTGGTTCATCTGCTGGCGGGGCGCAAGAGAGTGTCGCTGACGCTGGAGGTGGAAGCACAGCAGGGGGCAGTAACGACTCTGCAACCGCCGCTGGCGCTGCGGGTGCTCAGGGGGGTAGCACCTCTTCCGCCTCAAAAGACGCTGCAGGCAGCACCGCTGGCAGCGGTTCAGCTCAGACCTCCTCAAGTAAGTTGGGTAATGCGGGACGTGTCGCTTTGCAAACAACAGCGAATCTAATCTCAGGTTCAGGCCGTGTGGCGCAGGCGCGCGTAGACAAAAGCTCGGGCGGTAAGCTGGCTCAGGCAGTGAGCAATAGCGGCCAGCGTACATCAGGCAACTTGGACACGCAGTCAAAAAGCCGTGACTTCAACCCCGACGCAGAAGTGAAGAGCTTCAGCGAGCGCAAACAAGATTTGTCCTGACCTGGAGGTCGTTGTGAAGAACTCAATACGCTCAACTCAAATACTGTTGGCCGCCACGCTTGCACTGGCTGTTGTGAGCCCAGCCCAAGCCGGTGACCCATGCGCCACAGTACTGTGCATGTTCGGCAAGCTCAAAGGCGCCGGTGTCGTTGAAGGCTGCGAGGGTCCAGTAGCCGACTATTTCAATATCGTTAAGAGAAAAAAGCATGGTGGTATCAAGTGGAACGATACCGCTAACGCCAGGCAGTCTTTCCTGGATAGCTGCCCAGCAGCTGACTCGGATAAGACCAAAGAAATTAACAACAAATTTGGCAAAGTGATCTAGGCCCACGCGCATGCCCATCGACGCCCCGCCTCCGCTCCCGCCACTCGAAGAGCCGATCGTGTGCTCGGTCATGGCCGCCGTTAAGTACGAGCTGCCCGTGAACATCGTGCTCGCGGTGGCAGCTCAGGAAGGCGGCAAGCCGGGCCAATGGGTGCGCAATACCAATGGCACCTACGACGTAGGCCCCATGCAGTTCAACACCAGCTACCTGCGCGAGCTCGCCCGTTACGGCATCACTGCCCAGGATGTGGAGCAAGGTGGCTGCTATGCCTACGACTTGGCGGCTTGGCGCTTGCGCGGCCATGTGCGCAACGACCGTGGCGACTTGTGGACGCGGGTCGCCAACTACCACTCGCGCACCCCCGCCATCAATGCCCGTTATCGCCAGCAAGTGATGCGTCGGGCGGCCTGGTGGGCCGATTGGCTGGATGAGCGCTTCGCCACGCAGCAAGTAGCACAAGGCGCCGTCTTGTCTACTGCCCCGGGCCAAGCGCCTGTCGTTGCGGCGAGCACCTCTTTTGAAGCGACGCCGGTCGTTGAAACGCAGCCAGCCGTGGCCCAGCCTAAGGCAGCGACCGCGTATGTGCCGCGAGGTCTGGTGCTGGGCGGCAAATGATAGTGAATGTACTGTGCGGTGACATTTCAATCAGCGCAAACCGTGAGTTGTTCACGTTGTTGGATACGCGTGTAGTGGCCCCAATCTCGGGATTTATCAGTATTCTTCGATCAACTTAGCCGGATGACCCATGCGAATACAACCTGTCAAGAGCCATCCGGAGACGGAGGTCACGGAGGATAAATGAGTAGAACCGACAACCTGAGTACATGGGTTCCCGCCGCTGCAAATAGCGCCATTCAAGGCTGCTGGTCTCGCCTGCGTCTGAGCCGGCTCGCCACGCTGGTCCTGGGAGCGTTCGTGCTCCTGCCGGCTACTTCCTCTGCACTCCAAGCCAAGGAGATTTCCATGCAAGACAATCAAGGCCAATACCAACCCTACACACCTGGCATGAAGCTACCAGAGGGTGTGTTCCCACCTATGCAGGGTTATACACACGAAGATTTGGTAGGCGCTGCCGCCAAGCGTGCCGAGGCCGTGCTCAAGCGTGGTGGCGTGGATCCAACACTCATACGCGAATCGTTGATAGCGCTAGCCAAGCACTTTAACCAGGCGCTTGAAGCCCAGAATGTCGAGTACCAGATATCGACCTGGTATCAGAAACCTTATGCAAACCCTGCCGATCGCGACAAAAGCGTCGCTGACATGGCGGAGACCTTCGGCGCACTGGCCGTCCGGGCCGCAACTGAATCTCTCAAGGGGTCGCCGTTGCTGGACCAAGACAGGGAGCTGCTTGGTGAATACATCAGCAGTGCCGGGGATGGCGTTCACGATTTGATCGCTGGCCTGGAAAAGCCAGGCGCCTGATCGTTATCCAGAGCGGTACCGAGAGCCCGTACCGCGCTACGAGCACCATAGGGACATGAAATGAGTGATGCCAAGCGCTTTACGGTGTACTTCGATGGCACCGGGAATAACAAAGACCTGAATACGCCGGAAGGTACGCAGACTAACGTCGCGCGCCTTTTTGAACTTGATACGGCCAAGGGCACCAACTTGGCACGCAACTCAGGGCATGTTCCGCAGCAGTACGACACGCAGGAGCGTTCGGGCCAGTCTGAGAAAATCTATTTCGATGGCGTGGGCAGCCAAGGCCAGACATCAGGGCGCTCGCTCATCGAAGGCGCTACCGGGCGCGGCGCACAGGAGCGCGTTGACCAGGCCTACGACGCTATCGTGGCCTTTCATAACAAGTATCCCGGTGAGCAGGTTGACGTAAATATCGTTGGCTTCAGCAGGGGTGCATCGCAGTCCAGGGCGCTCGCTAACAAATTCATTGAAAGCGGCGTGCCTAAGCTCGACGGGCAAGGCAAGCCTACTGGGGATTTTCTGATTCCCCCTGGGCAAGCGCACGTCAACAAGCTGGGGATCTTCGACACTGTGGCCACCGATGGCCTGTCCATTACAGACACGCACTTGGGCAAGAATCTCGAAATCGGCAAGAACGTCGATTCGACTACCCACTTGGTGGCCATGAACGAATACCGAGATACGTTCAGGTTGACCAGTGCGCTGCGCAATGACAATAACGGCAAAATCGAGGAGCTGAAGTTCGCAGGCGCCCACTCGCAGGTCGGTGGTGGCTATCAGAATGACGTGCTGGCCGCGGGTCCTCTTGCCGTGATGTACGATCGCTTGCAGTCGGCAGGCATCGAACTCAAACCGATGCACCAGGAAGATGTGCAACGCGTCGAGCAGTACAATGAATTGATAAAGGATCCGCAGAAGGTCCAAGCAGCGCTCATTGATTCACGCCTGATAAAAGGTGAAAAGGCATTTTCCCAAGACGAGAACGGCGCCTACAAAACCCTCGACAATCAGCCCTTTCCTCTGGAAAGAGGGACGCTCAATGTCTTTGATCGCCAAAGCCGGCCTTTCGATCACGAACCCGATGGCAGGGGCGTGATTTTCGAGAACGACGACAGCCTGAGCCGCAGCAGCGTCACCCGTGGCCTGGAAGGGCTTGGTGGCAGTCTTAAGGCGTTGGGCCAGAATGCGCTGGAAGCCACATCGCGTTTTGTCGGGCTTGATACGCGCAAGCAGGCCAAGCAAGACGGGCTTGACGTCATTGATCAGCTGCAGGCGGAAAGAGCAGCGGCTGCGCAGAAGCAAGTTTCTGATTTGACGGGCGACCTGAAGGCATCGCGCCCCAACGCGACTTACATCGAAGGCATAAAATTACAACCTGTCCCAATTCCCAAAACTGCTTCGCACGCCCAGGAACTGGATCCTCTCTCGCAGCCACGTAACGAGTCGTTCAAAGCGATGGAAGATGAGGCTCGTGCCATGAGCCCATCCGCAACTATCAATGAGGCATCCCAATCCGGGCGCAAGGCTACCAGCGGTATGGTCGTTGGCATGGACGAACACCATATCCTTCAAAAGGTCGGTCAGACTGATCAATTCGTGATCCATGACCGGCGTGACGTCGACCCTAACCGAAACTTCCAGGTAGGCAAAAGTACAGCCATCGTCAACGAGAAAGGTATTGGTGAGCTGGGGCGTAGTACCCCACCCAAGATCGAACTTGATGTGGGGCTAGGTCAGGCGATGCGTAGATAAATCCATCTCGACCTGCAGACCTTGCCAGTTCACGTGTTGTACGCGTCGCTCGGCAGTCAGTTGCCGGCCTGATCGCAGGCGCTACCCCACAAACCTGAGAGTCCAAAATGACTGAAAAAAACGATGCCTATTCGTGCGATACACGCGGCATGAAGCTGCCCGATGGGGTCTTCCCCCCTATGCAGGGATATACCCATGAGGACTTGATAAGCGCGGCGGCAGTCCGTGCCGAAGCGGTACTGACCAAGGATGGTATGGACCCCACGCTGATTCGGGAGTCGCTATTGGCAATGGCAAACTACCTCAAGCCAGCATTCGAGGCCAAAAACGTCGAGTACCAGATCTCGACGTGGTACCAAAAACCATATGCGGACCCGGCGGATCGTGGCAGAAGCGTTGCTGACATGGCCGAAACCTTTGGCGCTCTCGCGGTGCGAGCCACCACCGAATCTCTGCGAGGCTCTGCGTTATTGGACAAAGACTGGGATTTTATCCGTGAGTACATCAGCAACGCGGGGGACGGCGTGCACGACCTGATCGCTGGCTTGGAACGGCCAGACGCCACACCGGATGTGTAGGGTCACCAGGCCGTGTGAATGAGGACACCAAGCTCTTCGAACGTTCTCTCACGACTTAGTCGAGGTAGGCACCCTGTTCTGGTGCAACATTGGTCTGCTGAGCCTCATAACTTCTCGGCTTCGCCTGTCTTGTGAGGCCAACGCATTAACAGAAAAACACTTCAGAAGGACGCAGGCCACTCAACGACCAAACTTCACCCATGGAAAATACCATTGAATTTCATTCCTCATTATGGAGGAGAGTGATGAACCAAAAAAAACGTTGGCCTCAAGGACGCTGTGGACTAATGCGCGGCGGCCTACTGGGCTTTGCACTGACTACCAGTCTGGTAGCGCTGCTGATCAATTCCCCTGTTCACGCAAAGGAGCCAACCATGGCTGATAAAGACTACACCTACCACCCCTACACCCCTGGCATGAAGCTCCCCGACGGTGTCTTCCCGCCCATGGAGGGTTACACCCATGGTGACCTGATCGCAGCCGCTCAGGTTCGCGTTGAGGCGTACATGAAAGCGCACGATATCGACCCGACGCTGATACGTGAGTCGTTGATCGCACTGGCGGCGCACATGAATGAAAAGTTCGAACGTGAAGGCGTCGAATACCAAGTGTCGAGCTGGTATCAGAAACCCTACGACGATCCTGCCGCACGAGCGCGCAGTGTCGAGGCGATGAGCGAAGAGTACGGTTCTGCGACCGTCGAAGCCGCCGCAGAATCGATGGACGGTTCGCCATTACTGCATCAGGGCAGGGAGTTCTACAAAGGTTACATCGGGGCGGCAGGTGATGCAGTTCGTGATCTCATCATCACGCTGAACAAACGAGACGCCTGACCGCGTACCGGCGTGGTATGCACGCCGGCTCGCGAACACTCAAGCCTTACAACTGCATAGGGACGTGACATGAGCGACGCTCTGCGATTTTCGGTCTTTTTTGATGGCACCGGGAATAACAAAGACCTGGACCAACCTAAAGGCATGCACACGAACGTGGCTCGCCTGTACGACCTGGATAATGCCCAAGGTACCAACTTGGCCAGAAACTCCGGTCACGAGCCCGCTCAGTACGACAGTACCTTGCGTACGGGACAGTCCGAGAAGGTGTACTTCGACGGCGTCGGCAGTCAGGCACAGACGTCCGTTCGCTCGGCACTGGAAGGTGGGACGGGCCTGGGCGGGCAGGAGCGGGTTGAGCAGGCGTACAACGCCATCGTGGCGTTCCACAACAAATACCCGGATCAGAAAGTCGATGTAAACATCGTCGGTTTCAGCCGTGGTGCTGCCCAGTCGCGTGCCTTGGCCAACGAGTTCATTGATCGTGGTGTGCCCAAGCTCGATGACCAAGGCAAAAGCACGGGCGAATATCTGATTCCTCCCGGACAAGCTCACGTTCACAAGTTGGCGATCTTCGATACCGTTGCTTCCTATGGGAACGCCTTGTCCGACGAGCACTTGGGCAAGAACCTGGAAATCAGCAAGAACGTCGACTCCACCACTCATCTGGTGGCCAGTAACGAATACCGCGGTACGTTCCGGTTGACCAGTGCACTGCGCAATGATGACAACTCCAAGATCGAAGAGGTGAAATTCCCTGGTGCGCATTCGCAGGTGGGTGGCGGGTACAGGGATGACGACCTAGCGGCTGGGCCACTTGCCCATATGTACAACAGCCTTGAGGACGCCGGCTTTGATCTCAAGCCAATGTTGCAAGAGGACCTCCAGCGCGTCGGACGCTATAACGACATTATTCAAGATCCTGCCAAGGTTCAGGAGGCCCTGATCGATTCTCGACTCAAGGATGGGAATCTGGCATTCGGACGGGGTGAAGACGGCTCGTATATTGTCTTGGACAATACGCCGTTCATCGGTGAGCGAGGCACGGTGCTGAGCTCTAATCGCCAGACTCGGCCGTTCGATCACGAGACGAATGGTCGAGGCGTGATTTTTGAAAATGACGACTCGCTGAGCAAAACGCGGATCCAGCGTGGCGTGGAGACGGTCGGGACATGGTTTGAGAAAGCCGGCGATCAACTCAAGAACCGGGCTGCGGAATTCGTGGGTAAGCGTCCCGAAGTCAGTCAAACTGTCGACAAGATGGGCGACGACCTCTTCGAAAAGCAGCTCAAGCAGTTGAATGCGCAGTCTACGGCGCAGAGCCAAGCCATGAAGGCTGCGATGACGCAGTCCAGGCCCGACCAGGCCTACATCTCTAGCCTGAACCTGCAACCTGTTCCCATACCCGGTCAGAAAAACCGCCCGGGCGAGGAAGATACTCAGGCCCGCCAACGTGGTGAATCCCACAAAGCAATGGAGGAAAAGGCTAAGTCGCTAAACCCTGGGGCCAGTATTCGCGACGCTGGGCAAGAGGGCCGCTCTGCCACCAGTGGCATGGTCGTGGACATGGATGATCACCACATCTTGCAGAAGGTGGGGCGCTCCGATCAATTCGTGATTCACGACCGTCGTGATGTGGACCCCAACCGTAATTTCCAGATTGGTAAAAGCACGGCCATCGTCAACGAGAAGGGGCTCGGCGAGGTCGCGCGCGACATGACACCCAAACTCTCCCTCGAAACAGGACTGGGCCAGGCGATGCGCAGATGACGCACACCCGCGCGCATTGCGCCCCTGCACCTGCCGATCAGGTGGCAGCGCCGGGCGTTCGATTTCAGACCGGTGCGCTTGAAGCGTTGAAGTGGCTGGCATTGTTGTTGATGACCGGCGATCACGTGAACAAGTACCTGTTCAACGAGACGCTCCCCTATCTGTTCGAAGCTGGCCGTGTCGCGATGCCGCTGTTCGTGATGGTGCTGAGCTACAACCTGGCGCGCCCGACGACTTGGCACAATGGCGGCCACCGGCGTACCGCCTGGCGCCTGCTGGGCGCCGGCCTGCTCGCCACGCCGCCGTTCATCGCCTTGGGCGGGCTGTGGTATGGCTACTACCCGTTGAACATCCTCTTCACCCTGCTGGTCATCACGCTTACCCTGGCCGCCTGCGAGCGCGCCTTGGCAGGCCAACGCTGGGCGTGGTTCGTGGCACTGATGGTGTTCGTGCTCGGCGGCGCACTGGTGGAGTTCTGGTGGCCGGCGGTACTGCTGGGGCTGTGTACGACTTGGTTCGTCCGTCGTCCCAATCCGATAGCCGCACTGGGCGCAGTGCTCTCGTTGGCATCGCTTACCTATATCAATGGCAATGCCTGGGCCATGGCTGCCCTGCCCATCGTGCTGCTGGCGCGCGGCCTGTCACTGAACGTACCGCGGTGGCGCTGGCTGTTCTATGCCTATTACCCCCTGCACCTTGCGGCGCTTTGGCTGATCCGTATCCCCATGGCCAAGGTCGGTTACCTGTTCCTGATTTGAGGAGTGCTTGATGAAAATGCCCACCCCCATCAACCCGCCGGCGGATGATGCTGGCCAAGGTATCGAGGCGCAGGCCCAGGCGTTGGCCGCCGAGCAGGCTGCGCTGCTGCAGGGCGGTTCGGTACAGGCCCGCTACGATCAGGCGCTCGGCGAACTGGTGGAGCAGAAAGCCGATCAGGCGGGTGCGCTGGAACAGCGGCTGGAGAACATGCTCGATCGTCAGCAGGCGCAATTACAGCAGAACATGGCCTCACGCCCAGGCATGATCGCCCTCCCCTCCACACGTGCTGCCTGGGAACAGGCGAACCAGCGCTGCCAGGCACGTTTGCAACAGTTGCAGGCGCGCCTGGAACGGGTACAGGACCTGCACCATGGCATGGGTCTGTACTCTCCGCGTATCGAGGAGATGGCGGCGCGCCAGTTGCGAGCCGAGCAACCTGAACTGGTCGAGCAATGGAGCCTGCAACGCCAGGCCGAGCGCAGCTTGACCGAAACACAGCGCCGCAGCCTCACCCAAGAGCTGAGCCGTGGCCGGACGCCATCACCATGACGCCAACCCTTTTTCCCACTCACTTCATCCTTTCCGGAGCCCATCCATGAAGCACAACAACGCCGTTGGGCCGCAAATTCGCGGCGAGAGGCGCGGCGGCGCCAGCCGTTGGCAAGCTTTGCTGGCGCTGGCGTTTTTGCTCGCCGGGTTGGCCACTGCCACGCAATATTTCGCCTATCTGTTCAACTATCACGCCGCCCTTGGGCCTAACCTCAACGGGGTCTATGCCCCTTGGATGATCCTGGTGTGGGCCGCTCGCTGGTCGACCGAACAGCAGGACGCGCTGATGACCGCAGGCTCCGTCGGGGTATTGGTCACAGGGGTTGGCCTGATTGCCGTGGTGGTGGTGCGCATGATCACCAACAACAGTGCCCAGGCCAACGCCTTCCTGCACGGTTCGGCGCGCTGGGGGGGGCACAAGGACATCCAGAGCGCGGGTTTGCTGGCCGATGAAGGCGTGTACGTCGGCGCCTGGCTCGACAAGCGCAACAAGCTGCATTACCTGCGTCACAACGGGCCGGAACACATCCTCACCTTTGCCCCCACGCGCAGTGGTAAGGGCGTGGGGCTGGTGATTCCTACCTTGCTGTCGTGGAAGCACAGCGCCGTGATCACTGACTTGAAGGGTGAGCTGTGGGCGTTGACCGCAGGGTGGCGTCAACAGCATGCGGGCAACCGCGTGCTACGGTTCGAACCGGCAACCGCCAATGGCTGTGTGGGTTGGAACCCGCTGGAAGAGATCCGCCTGGGCACCGAGTTCGAGGTGGGTGATGTGCAGAACCTGGCCACGCTGATCGTCGACCCTGACGGCAAGGGCCTGAACGACCACTGGCAGAAGACCTCCCAGGCCATGCTGGTCGGCTGCATCCTGCACCTGTGCTACCGCGCCCAGGATGAAGGGGGCGTGGCCAGCCTGCCGATGCTCGATGCCATGCTGGCCGATCCCTCCCGGCCCATTGCGGAGCTGTGGGAAGAGATGACCCATTACGGTCACCTGGACGGCGAAAACCACCCGCTGGTGGGCTCTGCCGCGCGCGACATGCTCGATCGGCCGGCCGAGGAAGCCGGCTCGGTGCTGTCTACCGCCAAGTCCTACCTGTCGCTGTTCCGCGACCCGATCGTGGCCCGCAACGTGGCGCGCTCGGAGTTCAAGATCCGCGACCTGATGAACCACGACGACCCGGTCAGCCTGTTCATCATCACCCAGCCCAACGACAAGGCGCGCCTGCGCCCGCTGGTGCGAATCCTGGTGAACATGATCGTGCGGCTGCTGGCCGACAAGATGGACTTCGAGGACGGCCGGCCCAAGGCCCATTACAAGCACCGCCTGTTGATGATGCTCGATGAGTTCCCAAGCCTGGGCAAGCTGGACATCATGCAGGAGTCGTTGGCGTTCGTGGCCGGTTACGGCATCAAGTGCTACCTGATCATCCAGGACTTGTCGCAGTTGCAGGAGTTCTACGGGCAGAACGAGAGCATCACCTCCAACTGCCATATCCAGAACGCCTACCCGCCTAACCGCGTGGAAACGGCCGAGCACCTGTCCAAGCTGACAGGCCAGACCACCATCGTGAAAGAGCAGATCACCACCAGCGGGCGCCGCTCCAGTGCGTTGCTCGGGCAGGTTTCGCGCACCATCCAGGAGGTCCAGCGCCCCTTGCTCACCACCGACGAAGCCCTGCGCATGCCCGGCCCGCGCAAGGACAGCCAAGGCAACATTCAGGAAGCCGGGGACATGGTGGTGTACTGCGCAGGTTACCCAGCCTTCTACGGCAAGCAGCCGTTGTACTTCCAGGACCCGATCTTCCTGGCCCGCGCCAAGGTGCCTGCGCCGCGCGAGAGCGATCGCACCATCGATCTACGGGACACTGTGACCCCGGCATGAAACGTCCGCTGAGCGTGGCCGCCGCCTTGGCCATCCTGTGTTTCCTGTTGCTGCCCCTGGCGCTGCACTGCGGCGCCAGGATCAATGTGACCAGCAGTTTCCCGCCCGGTATCTATTGGGTAGTCGACAAGACGCCGGCCAAGGGCGACTTGGTGATGTTCTGCCCGCCAGAGCAGCCTTTGTTCGAGTTGGCCCATAGCCGTGGCTATGTGGGCAGCGGGACATGCCCTGGCGGCTACATGCACATGCTCAAGCGCCTTGTGGCCGTGGCGGATGACGAGGTGGACTTCGCCGAGACGGGCGTGCGGGTCAATGGTCAGTTGCAGGTGCGCAGCCAGCCGCTGGCCAAGGACCCCAGTGGGCGGAGCCTGCCACGCCCGCCTCAGGCTCACCTGCGCCTGGCGGGCAGCGAGGTGCTTCTGCTCTCCGACTACAGCAGCCTGTCGTTCGACGGTCGCTATTTCGGTGTCTTGCCACGCAAGCAAGTGAACGAAGTGGTCAGGCCTTGGCTGGTATGGCAGCGCGAGCCACGTTGAGCGCTGGGGCCTTAATCCCCAGCCTCACTAATCCGAGCAAATAATTGCAGTCATGGTACTTGGCAATTGATGCTTTTTTGCTACTATTGAAACTCCCTCCTGATCATCTGGAACGCCCGTTCTAGAGCCTCCGAATTAAGTTTCAGTTAAGTTTTCCCGGCTAGCGTAGGAAATCAGTCCACACCGACTGTGATTTATGCTCAATGCCTGTCATCTAAATCCCAGCATTGCCAGAATCTTTCACCGGTAAAATGGATTTGCCTACTCACCGTCAAGAGGATGAATCATGCCCGTAAAGGACCCATCCAAGGTCGTGCCGCAGGTCCCTGCGGAGAGCGCCGATGCCGCCCTGAAGCACATTGTCGACGGCTTCCTGCGCTTTCATCATGACGTTTTTCCTGAGCAGCAAGAGCTGTTCAAGAAGCTCGCCACGGCGCAAACGCCGCGCGCCATGTTCATTACCTGCGCCGACTCGCGCATCGTGCCGGAGCTGATCACGCAAAGCTCGCCGGGCGATCTGTTCGTTACTCGCAACGTCGGCAACGTGGTCCCGCCTTATGGCCAGATGAACGGCGGCGTTTCCAGCGCTATCGAATACGCCGTCATGGCGTTGAAGGTGCATCACATCATCGTGTGCGGTCACTCCGACTGCGGCGCCATGCGCGCCGTGCTCAACCCGCAGTCGCTGGCCAAGATGCCGACCGTCAGCGCATGGCTGCGTCATGCCGAAGTAGCCCGCACCGTGGTCGAGAACAACTGCACGTGCGAAACCGAGCACGAGAACATGCAGGTGCTGACCAAGGAAAACGTCATCGCCCAGCTGCATCACCTGCGTACGCACCCCTCCGTTGCTTCGCGCCTTGCCGCTGGCGAGCTGTATATCCATGGTTGGGTGTACGACATCGAGACGAGCAAGATCGAAGCCTACGACGCCTTGAGCGACAGCTTCCTGCCGTTGTCGGCAGACCAGCCAGTGCCCTGCGCTACGCCGAGAGGCCGCTACTAAGCGACCCGACCACCGCTGAACCTTGATGGCCGGCTACACCCCGCTGGGGTGTGGCGTGGCCGTCTGCTGCCCTGAATTCCCTGACTGGTGTGCCGGCTTCTGCGCTGGCGGCTTGCTGCCGCGCGCCTGTCGGGGCTAAACGTGCCCGCGGCCAGAGGAATGGCCGTGCGATAGAGAAAGGAGTAATACGGTGAACATTACACAGCTGAAAGCGGCCCTGCCGCGTGAGTTGCTGGCCTCGGTAGTGGTCTTTCTGGTGGCCCTGCCCTTGTGCATGGGCATTGCGATCGCCTCCGGTATGCCGCCGGCCAAGGGACTGATCACCGGTATCATCGGCGGCATTGTCGTCGGTTTTCTTGCCGGTTCCCCGTTGCAGGTCAGCGGACCGGCAGCTGGGCTGGCGGTGTTGGTCTTTGAGTTGGTGCGCCAGCACGGCATGGCCATGCTCGGGCCGATTCTGCTCCTGGCAGGGATACTGCAGTTGCTGGCCGGGCGCCTGCGCCTGGGCTGCTGGTTTCGAGTGACGGCGCCTGCGGTGGTGTACGGCATGCTGGCGGGTATCGGGGTACTGATCGTGCTGTCGCAGGTCCATGTGATGTTCGACACGGCGCCTCAGCCGTCGGGCATGCAGAACCTGCTGGCGTTCCCGGCAACCGTCGCTGGGGCATTGCCCCTGCAAAGCGCAGGCATGGGTTGGCAGGCCGGTGCATTGGGGTTGGGTACCATGGTCATCATGTGGGGCTGGGAACGGTTGCGGCCACAGCGTTTGCGCTTCATTCCGGGGGCATTGCTGGGCGTGACAGCCATGACTGCCATCAGCCTGTGGCTGGCGCTGCCGGTGAACCGCGTGGAGGTACCGGCGGACTTGTCCGAGGCCATCGACTGGATTCGGCTCGATGACCTGATGAAACTGACCGACCCTAGCCTGCTGGTGGCTGCCTTCGCACTGGCATTCATCGCCAGCGCCGAAACCTTGTTGTCCGCCGCAGCGGTGGACCGCATGCACAGTGGCCAGCGCTCGGATTTCGACCGGGAACTCTCGGCCCAAGGCATCGGCAACATGCTGTGTGGCGTACTGGGCGCGCTGCCCATGACCGGCGTGATCGTGCGTAGCTCGGCCAACGTTCAGGCCGGCGCACAAACCCGGGCTTCGGCGATTCTGCATGGCGTGTGGCTGTTGGCGTTCGTGGTGGTGCTCAGCAGCATCTTGCAGCAGATCCCGATTGCAAGCCTGGCCGGGGTGCTGGTGTTTACCGGGATAAAACTGGTCGATCTCAAAGCCTTCCGGGGCCTTGGACGCTATGGCCGGATGCCGATGTTCACCTATGCGGCCACCGCCTTGGCGATCATCTTCACCGACCTGCTCACGGGCGTCTTGCTGGGCTTTGCCCTGACGTTGCTCAAGCTCGCCTTCAAGGCAGCACGCCTGAAGATCAACCTGGTGGACCTGCCCAAGGCCGGGCACATGGAACTTCGCCTGAGCGGCGCGGCCACCTTCCTCAAGGTGCCGGCGCTGACCAAGGTGCTCGACGGCGTACCGGCCGGCACCACCTTGCATGTGCCGCTGGGCAACCTCAGTTACATCGACCACGCCTGCCTGGAATTGCTCGAAGACTGGAGCCGCAGCAATGCAGCCAATGGCTCCAAGCTTCGCGTCGAGCACAAGCGCTTGAAACGGCGGGTAGAGGGACGGTTACGTACCACGTCCGGCGTCGGCGCCTGACAGCGGGCCGTGGCCCAGGCCGGCCATCGCAAGAACAGCCAGCCTGGCCCTGCTCAGGCTGGCTGGCCGAGCTCCACGCCCAGCTGACGTGACAAGCAAGGCCAACGTTTCCAGGCGGCGCCGGTTTCAGGGCTGCTCAGCTTCTCGCGGTAGGCCTCTACGGATTCGGCGGCGAAGCTCTCGTCGTCGAGCATTTCATCGACCGAATGGTGCACCACTTCGTCGAGCTGATTGGCGAACGCCTCGCCGATCAGCTGGTGAGCGATCAGGTTGGCAACGGTGGTATCGACGGGGATGAGCGGCTGCTGGAAGTGCCGGATGTACAGGTCGTTCACCTCCTCCACCAGGCGATGGGCCAGATAGGCCTCATCCAACAGGCAGTCCAGGCCGACATGCCCTTGCATCACGCTGGGCGGCTGCAGGAAGTAAGCCTCGGCAATTTTCAGCACCGGCGTGATCTGCGATTCGATGCCGGCTTCACGCGCCACCTCATGAGCCGCTTCGAGCAGTTCCGGCACTTGATCGATGTAGGCACCCACAAAGCGCGCCAGCGTGTCCTGAGCACCCTGCTCCGGCAATTGAATGGACGGGTGCAGGTGCGGCAGTTGCAGCGCGAGACGTTTTTTCAACTGGCCGGTCTGGCCTTCATGTTGATGGGCTTGATTCACCTGCTCGCGTACAGCAGCGATGTTCATGACAACTCCAAGGACAAAACGTTTCAAACGGAAGACACTAACTTAGCTGGATATTCAATTAAGTTAAGATCCATTTGTTATAAACGGATCCAATCCCTGTGGCATCCAGCATATATGGCGTTCCCTGCCTGACGGTTTTCCTTCAATTACACCGGTTTAGAGCCTTGAGGCGGCGGATGAAGTTCATTTCATGAAGAGCCTCGCCCACCGTGCTGATCCTTCCGGGCAGCCTGAAAAGGCCAGTGCAGGCCGTGGCGCCGCGCCGCATGCGCAGCATGTCGGCATCGCGTACCCTACTGCCTACCTTGTGCGCTGTTCGCCACAGCGATCGTCGACCTCAACCTGTTACCGAGCCCATGACCCGAACCCAGAAAGCCGTCTTCATCATCGCTGCCCTGATCGTTGTGATCATGGGCCTGATCCTCAACAATGTGCTCAACGCCAAACACGCCCCGAGCGCCACCGAGCTTATCGATGCTGGCATCATCCTGCTGCCGCAAAGCCGGACGGTGGCTGGCGTGACCATGACCAACCAGGATGGCCAGCCGGTGCAGCTGGACCAGCTGAAAGGCAAGTGGTCGCTGCTGTTCTTCGGCTATACCTACTGCCCGGACATCTGCCCCACCACGTTGGCGCAGCTGCGGCAGGTAAAGAGTGAACTGCCCAAGCAGGCGCTGGACCGCTTGCAGGTGGTATTGGTGAGCGTGGACCCCAACCGCGACACGCCGAACCAGCTCAAGCAGTACCTGGGTTATTTCGACAAGGACTTCATGGGGCTGGCCGGTTCCGTGGAAGACACTCAGAAGCTGGCCAATGCGCTCAGCATTCCCTTCATCCCAGCCGATACCAGCAAGCCCGGTTACACCGTGGACCACAGCGGCAACCTGGCCATCGTCGGCCCGGACGGCCGTCAGCGTGGCTTCATTCGTGCGCCGTTCGACAGCCAGAAATTGGTGGCCCGCCTACCTGGTCTGGTCCAGGGCGACTGAGCATCGCTCAGGGCCCTGCGCGGGCCCTGGCCTCTGGGGCGATAGCACAGGCGCATTGCCCCCGTGCTTGCGTCACGCGCCAGTAGCAACCTCACCCTGGGTCGCCAGGCGACCCAGGGCGCAGGCTCAGAACGCGGGTACTACAGCGCCTTTGTACTTCTCGGTGATGAACTGCTTCACCTCAGGCGAATGCAGGGCGGCTGCCAGCTTCTTCATGTCCTCGCTGTCCTTGTTGTCCGGACGCGCGACGAGGATGTTCACGTAAGGCGAATCGCTGCCCTCGATGGCCAGCGCATCCTTTTCCGGGTTCAGCTTGGCTTCCAGTGCATAGTTGGTGTTGATCAGGGCGGCATCGACCTGGGTCAGCACGCGCGGGATGGTGGCCGCTTCAAGTTCGCGGAACTTGATGTTCTTCGGGTTCTCGGCAACGTCTTTCACAGTGGAGAGGATGTTGGTGTTGTCCTTGAGCTTGATGACACCAGCCTTGTCCAGCAGCAGCAGAGCACGGCCACCGTTGGTGGCATCGTTGGGGATGACTACGGTGGCGCCGGACGGGAGTTCGTTGAGCTGCTTGATCTTGGTGGAGTAAACGCCCAGCGGCTCGATGTGCACGCCAGTCACGCTCACCAGGTCAGTGCCCTTGGCCTTGTTGAACTCATCGAGGTAAGGCTGGTGCTGGAAGAAGTTGGCGTCCAGACGCTTTTCCGCCACCTGTACGTTTGGCTGGATGTAGTCGGTGAATTCCTTCACCTTCAGCTCCACCCCTTGCTTGGCCAGCAGCGGCTTGACCACATTGAGAATCTCGGCATGCGGCACCGGCGTAGCGGCGACGGTGAGGGTATCGGCCTGGGCCGAGAAGGCCGCGATGGCGGCAGCGACAGCAAGCAGCTTCTTCATTGATCACTCCTTGTGAGGGCCGCGACGGCCCCCGAACGGGTCGGTCGAGCCGACCCCATTGGGGTTACTTACGGGAAAAATGCACAACCAGCCGGTCGCCGACACTTTGCAGGACCTGCACCAGCACCAGCAGCAGCACCACGGTCACGACCATGACGTCGGTCTGGAAGCGCTGGTAGCCGAAACGAATCGCCAGGTCCCCCAGGCCACCGGCACCCACGACACCGGCCATGGCGGTGTAGGAAACCAACGTGATGGCCGTGACGGTGATCGCGGCGAAGATCCCTGGCCGGGCCTCAGGCAACAGCGCGCTGGTGATGATCTGGCGCGTGGTGGCGCCCATCGACTGGGTAGCTTCGATGATGCCGCGGTCCACTTCGCGCAGGGCGGTTTCGACCAGACGTGCAAAGAACGGGGTAGCACCCACCACCAGCGGCGGGATCGCACCTGCCACGCCTAGCGATGTACCCGTGATCAGCACGGTGATAGGGATCATTACGATCAGCAGGATGATGAACGGCAGCGAGCGCAGGATGTTGACCACCAGCGACAGCAACGCGTACACGCCCTTTTGTTCGAACATTTGCCGCGGGCCGCACAGGAACAACAGCACACCGAGTGGCAGGCCGAGCAGTACGGTGAAGAACAGCGAGCCGAACAGCATGATCATGGTATCGACGGTTGCCAGCCAGATTTCGGCCCAGTCGACGTTAGCGAAGAAACTCAGGGCGTCCATCAACGCAATACCTCCATATGAACATCAGCAGCCTTGAAGCAGGCAAAGGCCGCTTCCATGTCGCCGCCGATCAGGGCAAGCGTGAGCTGGCCGTAGGGGACGTCCTTGATGCGATCGATACGCCCGGCAAGGATGCTGTAGTCGACGCCGGTTTCACGGGCGACGGTGCCCAGCAGCGGTGCATAGGTCGCGTCACCCTGGAAGGTCAGTCGCACGATGCGGCCTGGCACATGGGCGAAATCGTCGCGCTGCTCGCCTTCGTCGACTTGCTCGTCTTCCTGCACGAAGCGTTTGGTGGTGGGGTGCTGCGGATGGAGGAACACGTCCGCCACCGAGCCCTGCTCGACGATCTGGCCGGCGTCCATTACTGCCACCCGGTCGCAGACACGGCGGATCACGTCCATTTCATGGGTGATCAGCACAATGGTGAGCTTCAGCTCACGGTTGATCTCGGCCAGCAGCTGCAGTACCGAGGCGGTGGTCTGCGGGTCCAGGGCGCTGGTTGCTTCGTCACACAGCAGAATCTTCGGGTTGGTGGACAAAGCACGGGCAATGCCGACGCGTTGCTTTTGACCGCCCGACAACTGCGCAGGGTACTTGCGCGCATGGTCCGACAGACCGACCCTGGCCAGAAGCTCGACCACGCGTTTGTCGATCTCGGCGCGCGACAATTGGCCAGCGAGGGTGAGTGGCAGGGCGACATTGTCGGCGACGGTCTTGGACGCCAGCAGGTTGAAATGCTGGAAAATCATGCCGACCTGCTGGCGAAAGCCGCGCAATTGGGTGGCATTGAACGCGGTCACTTCTTCACCGTCGACAATGATCTTGCCGCCGGAAGGCTCTTCCAGGCGGTTGATCAGGCGCAGCATGGTGCTCTTGCCGGCCCCGGAGTGGCCGATCAGGCCAAACACCTGGCCATCCTCGATCGTCAGGGTCGTCGGATTCAGGGCGGGAATTTCTCTACCGGCAACGCGGTAAGTTTTGTGTACCTGTTGGAACTCGATCACGTAGCGAACCTTGTGGGGCGCATGGAAATTGATTCAGCGGTGGGCTGGGGGCCGCATTTTAGCCTTTTATAACCGCTGTTCTTAGCATTTATTTTGCCTCTGACCAATCAGAACGCTATATGGCGACAGCTGGTCATCCCGATGGAACGCTCGCTCTTGTGCCCGGGTCACTAACTGGACAAGCCCGATCGGGCGCCCGAAGACTGATGAGGAAAGCCAACCATGCCCAGCAAGAACAAGGATGCGCCGAAGCACAGCGAGGCCGCAGGTACTCAGACCCCGGATCGGGCCAATACCAATGCCAAGTTGCAGAGCCTGGAAGCAGACCGCAGCGATGCCACCGGGCAGGCGCTGCGCACCAACCAGGGTGTGCGCATTTCGGACAACCAGAACACCTTGAAGGCCGGCGACCGCGGCCCCTCGCTGCTTGAAGACTTCATCATGCGCGAGAAAATCACCCATTTTGACCATGAGCGCATCCCGGAGCGGATCGTCCATGCACGAGGCACCGGTGCCCATGGTTATTTCCAGAGCTATGGCTGCCACGCCGAACTGACCAAGGCCGGTTTCCTGCAAGATCCGGAGAAGATCACCCCGGTATTTGTGCGCTTTTCCACCGTTCAGGGGCCGCGCGGCTCCGGTGACACGGTGCGCGACGTGCGCGGCTTTGCCGTGAAGTTCTATACCGATGAAGGCAACTTCGACCTGGTCGGCAACAACATGCCGGTGTTCTTTATCCAGGACGCCATCAAGTTCCCGGACTTCGTACACGCCGTCAAGCCCGAGCCGCATAACGAGATCCCCACCGGCGGTTCGGCCCACGACACCTTCTGGGACTTTGTCTCGTTGGTGCCTGAATCGGCGCACATGGTCGTCTGGGCCATGTCGGACCGCGCCATCCCACGCAGCCTGCGCATGATGGAAGGTTTCGGCGTGCACACCTTCCGTCTGGTCAACGCCGAAGGCGTGGCCCACTTCGTCAAGTTCCACTGGAAGCCCAGCGAGGGCGTGCATTCCGTGCTGTGGGACGAGGCGCAGAAACTGGCGGGCAAGGACACCGACTACCACCGTCGTGACCTGTGGGAAGCCATCGAAACCGGCGACTACCCGGAATGGGAACTCGGCGTGCAGATCGTGCCTGAGGCCGACGAGCACAAGTTCGACTTCGACCTGCTGGACCCGACCAAGATCATCCCTGAAGAGCTGGTCCCGGTCACCCCGCTGGGCAAGATGGTGCTCAATCGCAACCCGGACAACTTCTTCTCCGAGGTCGAGCAGATCGCTTTCTGCCCAGGCCACATCGTGCCGGGCATCGACTTCACCAATGACCCGTTACTGCAGGGTCGCCTGTTCTCCTACACCGATACTCAGATCAGCCGCCTGGGTGGCCCAAACTTCCACCAGATCCCGATCAATCGCCCGGTTGCCCCGAACCACAACAACCAGCGCGATGCGATGCACCAGCATATCGTGCACAAAGGCCGCGCCGCCTACGAGCCCAACTCCATCGACGGCGGCTGGCCGAAGGAAACCCCGCCCGGCCCACGCGACGGCGGTTTCGAGACGTATCAGGAGCGCGTCGATGCGCACAAGATTCGCCAGCGCAGCGACTCGTTCGGTGATCACTTCTCCCAGGCGCGCCTGTTCTTCCAGAGCATGAGCCCGACCGAGCAGCAGCACATCATCAAGGCCTACAGCTTTGAGTTGGGCAAGGTCGAGCGTGAGCACATCCGTGCGCGCCAGGTGAATGAGATTCTCGCCAACATCGACCTGAAGCTGGCAGCAGCCGTGGCGGAAAACCTGGGCCTGCCAGCCCCTAAAGCCGGCACCGTCAAGGTCAAGGGCAGCCAGCTGGCCGAATCGCCAGCCTTGAGCCAGATGAACCATCCGGGCAAGGTCGGGATCAAGGGTCGCAAGATCGCTGTACTGATCGCCAACGGCGTGGATGCCGCCAGCGTCGACAAGATGGTCAAGGCCCTGGAGGCGCAGAGCGCTCGCCCCATGCTGCTGGGCCCGACCTCGGCGCCTGTGAAGGCCGCCGACGGTACGCAACTGCCGGTAGATGCCTCCATGGAAGGCATGCCGTCGATCATGTTCGATGGCATCGTTGTACCCGCTGGCAAGGCGTCCACCGATGCCATGGCGGCCAGTGGCCTGGCCAAGCACTTCCTGCTTGAGGGCTACAAGCATCTCAAGGCGATGGTGCTGACCCAGGAACTGCTTGCAACGTTGGGCCTGAAGGAAGACAAGGGTCTGCTGACCGGCGACGACCAGAAGGCCATGGACGCGTTCGTCAAGGCAGTGGAAGGGCATCGCGTATGGGAGCGTGAAGCGGCTGCCGAAGCGGTTCCTGCTTAAACCCTCCGCGTGTCAGGGGCTGCATTGCAGCCTCTATCCACGGGCCTAGCGCTGGTGGGGGACCAGCACCACCTGAGCGGGCAACGCGCGCTGGATGTCGTGCTTTTGTTTCAGGTCGAAGGTGCTGTCGATCTTGCGAACACGCTTGGCCAGCAATGTCTTCAGCCACGGCGCATCCGCGCTGCGTGGCACCTGGAACACCACATCGCAACCATAATTGACCACGTCGGCGGCGATGTCATCGAGCTGCTGGCGCATGGCTTGGATGTCGGTGGTTTCCAACGCAATCACCGTACTGGGCGCACTGGGGTCGATCACTCGAGCCCTGGGCTTGGCTTCGGCAGCCTTGAGTGCGGCTTCGGCCTTGGCCAGCTCGGCCTTGCGCGCTTGTGAAACGGCATCACCGCCAGTGACCGCCGGTGCCTGTGGCATCAGTGCGCGCGCGCGCGCCAGGGCTGTGACCGCCGCATTCACGTCACCCTTCTGCAACATGATCTGGCTGCGTTGCAGGTAGGCTTCGGCCAGCTCGCGCTGGTATTGCTCGACGCGGCCATCGCCAGGCGACTGCGCTTGCAGGGAGACCAGTTGGTCTTCTGCGGTGGCCAGCTCGTTGCTGGCGATATTTTGTTGCAACTGCTGCCATGCATCAGGCTGGGCAGGCGTGCTGGCCTGTTCGACCGGTGCATGGGAGCACGCGGCAAGGAACAGGGAAAATACGCCAACAAGCAGACAACGGGAGGCAAACGGCTTCATTCCTGCGGCTCTCTATTTGCGCAAAAAGCGAGCAAGTCTACACCCAGGTGCGCACGCTCGAAAACTGGTCTTACAGACCCTTTACTCCGCCGAAGGTTGCAAGGCAGGACTTGGACGCCTGTCGCTCACCGTTTGGGCAGGGCCAGACTCAGCAAGAATAGCACCGCAGCGCACACCACAATGGATGGACCGGCAGGCGTGTCCTTGAACCATGACAAGGCCAGCCCGCCGCAGACCGCTACCACGCCTATGACGCTGGCGCCTACGGCCATCTGCTCGGGAGAGCGCGCATGCCGCTGAGCGGCTGCCGCCGGAATGATCAGCAAAGAGGTGATCAGCAAGACGCCGACGATCTTCATGGCCACCGCGATGACCACGGCGATGAGCAGCATCAGCGCCATGCGCAACGCTGCAACCGGTAGCCCTTCGACCGTTGCCAGTTCTTCGTGGACGGTGACGGCGAGCAAGGGGCGCCACAAGACGGCGATCAGTACGAGTACCAGGGCGCTGCCGCCCAAAATCCAGGCAAGATCGGTCGGGCTGATGGCCAGCAGATCCCCGAACAGGTAAGCCATCAGGTCGATGCGCACGTCGTGCATGAAGCTCAGCACCACCAGGCCCAAGGACAAGGTACTGGGTGCCAGGATACCGAGCAGCGTGTCGGATGCCAGAGGCTGGCGTTGCTGCAAGGTCACCAGCAGAATCGCCAGCAACAGGCAGCCCACGGTGACGGCCAATGTGGGGCTGACATCCAGCACGAAGCCCAGGGCTACACCCAGCAAAGCAGCATGGGACAGGGTGTCGCCAAAGTAGGCCATGCGCCGCCAGACGACGAACGAGCCAAGGGGGCCAGCTACCAGCGCGAGGGAAAGACCAGCGAGCAGGGCGTAGAGAAGAAAATCAGCCATGCTTGCAGTGCGCTCCGTGAACATGGGGGGCTGGGGCGACCACCGAACCGTGCAGGTCGTGACTGTGGTCATGATGATGGTGATAAATGGCCAGGCTGGGTGCGGTCTGGCCGAACAGTTCGACGAATGCCGGGTCACCGCTGACCTGTTCGGGATGACCGGAGCAGCACACATGGCGGTTCAGGCACACCACCTGATCGGTTGCACTCATGACCAGGTGCAGGTCGTGGGAAACCATCAATACGCCGCAACCCAGGCGGTCGCGCAGTCGGGTGATGAGGTTGTACAGCTCCGTTTGCCCTACTACGTCAACACCTTGGACCGGCTCGTCCAGCACCAGCAACTGCGGCTCTCGCAGCAGCGCACGGGCCAGCAGCACGCGCTGCATTTCACCCCCGGACACAGTCTGGATGGGGCTGTCGATCACGTGCTCGGCGCCGACCTCCTGAAGCGCCGACAGGGCCGCCGCGCGATCCACGCCGGGCACCAGGCGCAGAAAGCGCAGCACCGACAACGGCAGCGTGGCGTCGACCTGGATTTTTTGCGGCATGTAGCCAATGCGCAGCCGGGGTTTGCGCCATACCGAGCCGCGGTGTGGCTTGAGTAGCCCCAGCACGGCGCGGACCAGCGTGGTCTTGCCCGCTCCATTGGGCCCGATCAGGGTGACGATCTGGCCGGGTGCGACTGCCAAGTCGATGCTGTCGAGCACGGCCTCCCCGCCATAGGTGACGCCAACCTGCCCCAGGCGGATCAGCGCGTCGCTCATGCCGCGTCCTTGCAGTTGCTGCACACGCCCACGACCTCGACGGTCTGGTTCTCGACCGTGAAACCTACATGCCTGGCGCTGCCGACGATGGCATCGCTGATACTCGCCTGCTCCAGCTCAATGGCGATATGGCACAGTCGGCAAATGAGAAACTGCCCCTGGTGCGTATGCTCGGGATGGCTACAACCGATAAAGGCGTTGAGCGAAGCGATGCGGTGCACGAGACCGTTTTCCAGAAGGAAGTCCAGCGCGCGGTACACCGTTGGCGGCGCCGCGCGACGGCCATCCTGTTCGCTCAGCACCGCCAGGATGTCGTAGGCGCCCAACGGTTTGTGGCTCTGCCACACCAGCTCCAGTACCCGGCGGCGCAGCGCCGTCAGGCGCAGCCCTTGACGAGCGCACAGAGCGTCGGCTTCAGCCAGGGCGCTGTGCACGCAATGGGAATGGTCATGAGGACGGGTGGCCAGCGGCGTAATGGACATGGGCAGAGACGATTCTGGATGGAGACGTTATTATGTTACCTGTTTCTGACGATTCGAGTACCTACTGTGGCCCGATTCCTTACCCTGTTTGTCGCTTTCATCGCATTTTCCGCCCACGCTGACGTGCATGTGCTGACCAGCATCAAGCCTCTGCAACAGATCGCCGCTGCTGTGCAGGAAGGCGTCGGCAGCCCTGAAGTGCTGTTGCCGCCGGGTGCCTCGCCTCACCATTACGCACTGCGTCCCTCGGACGTGCGCAGGGTCGCGGAGGCGGATTTGCTGTACTGGATAGGCCCGGACATGGAGGGCTTTTTGCCCAAGGTGCTGACCAGCCGCAGCAAGACGACCGTTGCGGTACAGTCGCTGCCGGGCATGAAGCTGCGTCACTTTGGCGAGGACAGCCATTCCCACGACGAAGACCACGACGACCATGACCATGATCACCGCCCAGGCAGCCTGGATGCGCACTTGTGGTTGTCTTCGGTGAACGCCCGGGTGATCGCCGGGAAAATGGCCGCCGATCTCGCCAGCGTGGACCCTGCCAATGCCGACCGCTACACGCGTAACCTGGCGACCTTCACCCAGCGCCTGGACGCGCTCGACACCCGCATCAAGGCTCGGGTGGCGGGTGTGGCAGGCAAGCCTTACTTCGTGTTCCACGAGGCCTTCGATTATTTCGAGGCAGAGTATGGCCTCAAGCATACCGGCGTGTTCAGCGTGGCGTCTGAAGTGCAGCCCGGCGCTCAGCACGTGGCCGCCATGCGTAAGCGGCTGCAGGAAGTGGGCAAGACTTGCGTCTTCAGCGAGCCGCCCTTGCGCCCCCGGCTGGCCGAAACCCTGACAGCCGGTCTGCCGGTGCGCCTGGCCGAGCTCGATGCGCTGGGTGGCACCGATCCGGTGGATGCGCAAGGCTACGAGCGATTGCTCGACAAGCTAGGGGGCGACTTGGCGAGCTGCCTGGAGCAGCTGTAAAGGTACGCTGCGGCTGCATATCTGGGTTGGGCGCCCGGGGCAGCGCCTGATGCCTTCTGCCCCATGGGCAGGCGCACAGGGCCTGCCGCCAGGGTTTGGATCAGAGGGCGAACGGCAGCTTCACGGCCACCTGCTGGCGCTGCGCCAGGCGCACCTCGAACTCGCTTGGGTCGTGGATCATCACGTCCATGCCAGCAAAGGACTCTGCCGCGATCAAGCGAGACAGCCAGAACCGCACGCAGGCAACGCGCAACATCTGTGGCCAGAGTTCGGCTTCGGCTGCTGTGAACGGCCGTAATGCGGCGTAGGCGGCAAGCAAGGCCTGGGCGCGCGGTACATCGATGCCGGCCTGCGCATCCAGGCACCAGTCGTTCAGGGTAATGGCAATGTCATACAGCATCGGCCCCGAGCAGGCGTTGTAGAAGTCGATGACTCCGGACAGATGGGTGCCTTCGAACATCACGTTGTCGCGGAACAGGTCGGCATGCAGGTTCGCCCGGGGCAGTGCCAGGATCTGCGCCTGATGGGCGGCGATTTCATCCAGCGCCGGTTGCAGCAGGCTCGCCTGCTCGGCGTTCAGGCGCGGCAGCAGTTCAGCCCCGGCGGCCAGCATCCACTCAAGGCCTCGGTCCGTGCGGCGCTCGATGATGTGTTCACGGGTGGCCAGGTGAATGTGTGCGAGCAGTTCACCGACCTGGGCACAATGCTGGGCATTGGGCGCCTTGATGTGTTTGCCCGAGAGCCTGGGTTGCAGCAACGCCGGCTTGCCGCACAGTTCGCGCAGGCCATGGCCGTCACGGTCACGAATGGCGTAGGGCACTGGCATCCGGACCGTGTGCAGGGTATCGAGCAGCTCGATGAAGAACGGCATGTCCTCGCTGGGCCCACGCTCGATCAGCGTCAGCACGAACTCCCCCTGTTCGAGGCTGACGAAGAAGTTGCTGTTCTCGGTGCCGGCGGCGATACCCTGGAAATCGAGCAGGCGACCCAGCTCATAAGGTGCCAGAAAGGTTTCCAGCTCAGGCCGGGTCACGGGGGTGAAGACTGACATGATGAAAGATTGCCCATGCAGGCACTTCTGGCCGAAGTGCCGGGTTGATGTGAACGGTGCGCGTCAGATTACCACTCGAAGATCTTCCAGGACGGAATCAGCATGTCCGGCTGGTCGGAACGAATGAAATTGCCATCGGAGCCATCGGCGCGTACCAGAAAGTAAGGCTTGCCATGTTTGGGCGTGATCTTGATCGCATACAGGAAGCCGTTTTGGCGATATTCCTGGATGGTCTTGTCGCCTTCCGTGCGAATGGTCACCTCGGGATCGGCCGAGGGCGCGTCATCCGCCGCCAAGGTAACGACGGGCAGACCTGCCATCAGGCAGAGCAGTAACAGGCGATTGAGTGTACGCATGATAACCTAGTCCCTTTGTCGTCAATGATTCTGGCTATTCTAGCGCCGGACCCGTCGAAAAGGTTGATTCTGCTCATGAGCCAAGCGCCCCTCGTCCTCGTGGACGGTTCCTCCTACCTTTATCGCGCCTTCCATGCCTTGCCCCCGCTGACCACGTCCAAGGGCATGCCAACCGGTGCGGTGAAGGGTGTGCTCAACATGCTCAAGAGCCTGCGCAGGCAGTACCCGGACAGCTTGTTCGCCGTGGTGTTCGACGCCAAGGGCGGCACGTTCCGCGACACCCTGTTCGCCGACTACAAGGCCAACCGCCCCAGCATGCCTGACGATCTGCGGGTGCAGATCGAGCCGCTGCATGCCAGCGTCAAGGCCATGGGCTACCCACTGTTGTGCGTCGAAGGGGTCGAAGCTGACGATGTCATCGGTACCTTGGCACGCAGCAGCGCGGCGCTGGACCGGCCGGTCATCATTTCCACCGGCGACAAGGACATGGCGCAGCTGGTCGACGGGCACATTACCCTGGTCAACACCATGACCGGTAGCGTGCTGGACGTGGCTGGCGTGCACGAGAAATTCGGGGTCGGCCCCGAGCACATCATCGACTTCCTGGCGCTGATGGGCGACAAGGTGGACAACATTCCAGGTGTGCCAGGTGTGGGTGAAAAGACCGCCGTCGGGCTGTTGACCGGGATCGGCGGGGGGCTCAGCGACCTGTACGCGAACCTGGACAAGGTGCCTGCGCTGCCCATTCGAGGCGCCAAGAGCCTGCCCGCCAAGCTTGAAGAACACCGTGAAGCGGCTTTCATGTCGTACGAGCTGGCCACCATCAAGATCGATGTGCCGCTGGACATCGAAGTCGATGCGCTGGTGTGCGGCGAACCAGACCGCGAGGCGCTGCTGGCGCTGTATACCGAAATGGAGTTCAAGAGCTGGATTGCCGACCTGCAGCGCGATGCGGCTCGGGAAGGGGACCAGTTGCCCCCGGTAGAGGCCCCGGCGGCCATGGTCGAGGCCCGCTATGAAACCATCCTTGACCAGGACCGCTTCGACGCCTGGCTTGAGAAACTGCGCCAGGCACCGCTGTTCGCGTTCGATACCGAAACCACCGGCCTCGATGCGCAGCGCGCCCAGCTGGTAGGGATTTCCTTCGCCGTCGAGCCCCATGAAGCGGCCTACGTCCCCTTGATGCACGACTACGAAGGCGCCCCTGCCCAGTTAGACCGTGAGGCCGTTCTGCTCGCGCTCAAGCCCTTGTTGGAGGACCCGGCAAAAGCCAAGGTAGGCCAGAACGCCAAGTACGACATCAACATCCTTGCCAATGGTTCTCCCGCGATCCAGGTGCAGGGGGTGGCCTATGACACCATGCTCGAATCGTACGTGTTCAACTCGACCGGCACGCGGCACGACATGGACAGCCTGGCGCAAAAGTACCTTGGGCATACCACCATTGCGTTCGAGGACATTGCAGGCAAAGGTGCCAAGCAGCTGACCTTCAACCAGATCCATCTGGACAAGGCCGGCCCCTACGCGGCCGAAGATGCCGACATCACCCTGCGCCTGCACCAGGCATTGCAGGCGCACATGGCCAAGACCCCCAGTGTGCAGCCGGTGCTCACGGACATCGAAATGCCGCTGGTGCCCGTGCTGGCCAAGATCGAGCGCCAGGGCGCGTTGGTCGATGCGGCGCTGTTGCACGTCCAGAGCGGTGAGCTGGGTGTGAAGATGGCCGAGCTGGAACAGCGGGCCTTCGAACTGGCTGGTGAGGAATTCAACCTGGGTTCGCCCAAGCAGCTGGGCGCGATCCTGTACGACAAGCTGGGCATGCCGGTGATCAGCAAGACGGCCAAGGGCCAGCCATCGACGGCAGAAGCTGTGCTGGACGAGCTGGCCGAGCAAGGGTACCCACTGCCTGAAGTGCTGATGCAGTACCGCAGCCTGAGCAAGCTCAAGAGCACCTACACCGACAAGCTGCCGGGGCAGATCAACCCTCGCACGGGGCGAATCCACACGTCGTATCAGCAGGCAGTGGCGGCCACGGGCCGGTTGTCGTCCAGTGACCCGAACCTGCAGAACATTCCGATCCGCACGGCCGAAGGCCGGCGAATCCGCCAGGCCTTCATCGCAAGCCCTGGCTACAAGCTGCTGGCCGCCGACTATTCCCAGATCGAGCTGCGCATCATGGCGCACCTGGCCAAGGACGAAGGCTTGCTGCACGCGTTCCAGAACGATCTGGACGTGCACCGGGCGACGGCGGCCGAAGTATTTGGCGTTGCGCTCGAACAGGTCACCCATGACCAGCGGCGCAGCGCCAAGGCGATCAACTTCGGGCTGATCTACGGCATGAGCGCCTTTGGTCTCGCCAAGCAGATCGGGGTGGACCGCAAGCAGTCCCAGGATTACATCGATCGTTACTTCACACGCTATCCAGGGGTGTTGGCCTACATGGAGCGTACCCGTGCCCAGGCCGCAGAGCAGGGGTTCGTGGAAACCCTGTTTGGTCGCCGGCTCTACCTGCCTGATATCAACGCCAAGAACCCAGCCTTGCGCCGGGGAGCCGAGCGCACGGCGATCAACGCGCCGATGCAGGGTACGGCTGCCGACATCATCAAGCGCGCCATGGTCAATGTGGACAACTGGTTGACCGAAAGCGCACTGGATGCGCGGGTGATCCTGCAGGTGCACGACGAACTTGTTCTTGAGGTGCGCGAAGACCTCGTGGATCTGGTGAAAGATGAAATTCGAAAGCACATGAGTCAGGCGGCGCAACTGGACGTGCCGTTGCTGGTCGAGGCCGGTGTGGGCGCAAACTGGGACGAAGCCCACTGATTGCGCGGGCCAAGGGGCGTTGTGGTGCGGTTTGCCGTCACAGTCGCCCTGGGCTGTCACAACCGGTTTCATGAAACTGTCGCAAATAGTTCCAGGCCCCAGGAACTAAAGCAGTGAACTGCAACTCAGAGTACCTGAATGGCTGGTGAAGCCGTTCGATGCTCCTATGTTGTGTTAAGTGTTGGCAGATATCCGGACCCCGCCCTAGCGGTCCGGGCTTGGACCCCGAACTTCCCCCTCCCCATACGAAGTCCGGGGTTTTTTTTGCCTGAAATTTGCCTGGCGCGGGCCTTGGCCCTCAGGCGACAGGCTTGTCTTCGAGCTCCATCCAGTCGGCCAGCACGCGGTAGGCGTCTTCAAGGCCCAGGCGCTTGGGGGCCGAGAACAGTTGGATGGTCACGCCTTCGCCCCAGCCTTTCCTGATCTCCGATTGCACCTTGAGCAAGGTGTTCTTGGCGGCGCCATGGGTGAGCTTGTCGGCCTTGGTCAGCAAGATATGCATGGGCATGCCGCTGGCCTTGGCCCAATCGAGCATCATCTTGTCGAAATCCGTCATCGGGTGGCGGACATCCATCATCAGGATCACGCCACGCAGGCATTCGCGGCTGCCCAGGTAAGCTTCCAGGTGGCGCTGCCAGTGCTGCTTGAGGGGGATGGGCACCTTGGCGTAGCCGTAGCCCGGTAAGTCGACCAGGCGGCGTTCGTCATCCAGGCTGAAGAAGTTCAGCAACTGGGTGCGGCCGGGCGTTTTCGAGGTGCGGGCCAGGCTGGCGTGGGTCAGCGTATTCAGCGCGCTGGATTTACCGGCGTTGGAGCGGCCGGCGAAGGCCACCTCGTAACCCTGGTCGTCCGGGCATTGTTCGACCTTGGCAGCGCTGAGGGCGAATTTGGCTTTCTGGCACAGGCCGAGGATGGGGTTCTTGACTTGCATGGGATATCCGATGTGGTGATGCCAGCCCCCTGTTGAGCGGGGCCTGGCAAGCGGTGTCGTTTCCGTTTGGGTGGCGGAAGTATATAATGCCCCAGTTTTTGTGTGCTCTTTCTCCCGGCTTTGGGGAACGAGCATGGGGTGTCGAACATGAGCTTGCGCATTAGAACGCAGCGCGGCCCCCAACCCTGAACGTCATGGCGCAATACGCAATGGCCGCTTGCTGTCGGTCTGTTCCTGCCGGTTTTCAGCGCACAGGCTACACAGGATTCCGAGGTGTTGTACAACCGCGTGTGCGCGGCGGGTACAGCGAACGCCTGCTCCATGAGCCCAGAGGGGCGATCGGGCAACCTGAATCCTGATCTGGCGCAATGCATGAATATCTCGGCACGGCACAATGCTCAGGGTTTCAAGGCTATGCCGCCGCGTGGATTGTGCATGGACTGCAGTGCCGAGGACTACCGTCTGGTCATCCTTTGGATGAATGGCAGTCCCGATACATAACATTTCACCCCTAGCCGTGTTGGATTAGCTGATGAACAAACTAGTCGTGAGTCTGCTGTTGAGCCTGGGTGTCGCAGGTGCGGCCACTGCTGCGCAGCCCGTCAAAGGCGATGCCGCCGCAGGTCAGGCCAAGACGGCCGTCTGCGGGGCCTGCCACAACCCAGATGGCAATAGCCTGGCACCGAACTTCCCCAAGCTGGCAGGTCAAGGCCAGCGCTACCTCGAAAAACAAATGCACGATATCAAGTCCGGCAAACGCGTCGTGCTGGAGATGACCGGCATGCTGGCCGGTTTCAACGACCAGGACCTAGCCGACATTGCGGCATATTTCGCTAGCCAGAAAAGCAGCGTGGGCGCGGCCGACCCTGCGCTGGTCGAGCGCGGGCGTGCGCTGTTCAACGGTGGCGACCTGGACAAGGGCATGCCGGCCTGCACGGGCTGCCACTCGCCTGACGGGGCGGGTATCGCACTGGCCGGGTTCCCTCACCTGAGCGGGCAGCATGCCCAGTACGTGAGCAAGCAGCTGACGGACTTCCGTGAAGGCAATCGCACCAACGATGGGGATGCCATGACCATGCGCACCATCGCCGGGAAGCTCAGTAACCATGACATCGAGGCATTGGCCAGCTACATCCAGGGCCTGCATTAATGCCCGGTTAATGTTGAAAGCCAAAGATGAAAGGGCGGCGCGGCTGCCCTTTTTTTCGTCCGCAGCCGTTACACTACAGAACTAGAGCCCTTCCCGGCCTGTCTCAATCCAGGTCGTGCCGTGGCGACCCATGACTGCTCAGGAGTAAAGCATGCGTAAACTGATTCTCAGCGCTGCGCTGGTCGCTGCCAGCGTACTTGGTATGACTTCCGTTCAGGCCGCAGAGCCTGTAGCCGGCAAGGAGTATGTCGAGCTGAGCAACCCGGTTCCGGTTTCCGTGCCTGGCAAGATCGAAGTGGTCGAGTTGTTCTGGTATGGCTGCCCGCATTGCTATCACTTCGAGCCTGTCATCAACCCGTGGGTCGACAAGCTGCCCGAGGACGTCAACTTCAAGCGTGTGCCTGCCATGTTCGGTGGCCCTTGGGATGCCCATGGCCAGATGTTCCTGACTCTGGAAGCGATGGGCGTCGAGCACAAGGTGCACGCGGCGGTATTCGACGCCATCCAGAACCAGCACAAGCGCCTGACAGATCCAAAAGACATGGCCGCTTTCTTGGCAACGCAGGGGGTGGACAAGGACAAGTTCCTGGCCACCTATAACTCGTTCGCCATCAAGGGCCAGGTCAACCAGGCGAAAGAACTGGCCAAGAAGTATGAAATCACTGGCGTTCCCAGCATGGTGGTCAACGGTAAGTACCGCTTCGACCTGGGCACCGCTGGCGGACCAGAGGGCGTCCTCAACGTGGCCGACCAGCTGATCGACAAGGAGCGCGCTGCCAAATAGGCAGCGCAACCATGCCTCGCCTACGGGTCACGCGCGGCGTTGCCCTGCCCCAGCCGCAGGTCAACGAGCATCACTTGCAAGCCCCCGGCTTGCCAGAAGATGGTCGTCTGCGGCTGCTCAGCTTCAACATCCAGGTGGGCATTAGTACCGAGCGCTATCGGCATTACCTGACGCGCAGCTGGCAGCACCTGCTGCCGCACACTGGCCGAGCCAGCAACTTGCAGAAAATCGGTAAGTTGCTTGGGGACTTCGACCTGGTGGCCCTGCAAGAGGCGGATGGGGGCAGCTTGCGCTCGGGCTATGTCAATCAGGTCGAGCATCTGGCCCAACTGGGTGCCTTCCCCTATTGGTACCAACAGCTCAATCGCAACCTTGGGCGCTTCGCTCAGCACAGTAATGGCGTACTCAGTCGCTTGAAGCCTCACCAACTCGAGGATCACCCACTGCCTGGCCCAGCAGGGCGCGGGGCTATCCTGGTGCGCTTCGGCGAGGGTGAGGATGCGCTGATCGTAGTCATGATGCACTTGGCCTTGGGCGCCAAGACCCGTGCACTGCAGCTGGCCTACATCCGCGAACTGATCGGCGGGTATCGCCATCAGGTGTTGATGGGGGACATGAACACCCATGCTACCGACCTGCTCGAGCATTCACCGTTGCGCGACCTTGGCCTGATTGCGCCTCAGGTGGAGGCCACCTTCCCCAGTTGGCGACCACAGCGCTGCCTGGACCATATCCTGCTCAGCCCGAGCCTTACCCTGGAAAGAGTCGAAGTGCTGGCCCAGCCGATTTCCGACCATCTTCCTGTGGCCGTCGAGATCCGATTGCCTGATGCATTGACTGTGGATACGCTGCCGGCCTTGAGCTGAATCAACTGACGCCTCGCTTGCCCTCAAGTGTCCCGGGCACGCGCCGACAGTGTGTATCAGACAGCCCCAGTTGTATCACCCGTGCGGACACAGGCATGACCGAAGAAGCCGAGCGCTGGAAAGAAAAATACCTGATAAGCATTGAGCAACAGGAGAAGCTCGAACGTCGCTGGGAGGCGCGCCTGGACTTGCTGCGCCGAGGCCTGGTTCGCAGTACGTTAGCCGCTGAGGGCAGCGACAAGGTCGTCGACCAGTGCATGAAGGAAATGCGCGAGGTCATTCGCAGTGACAACATGGATGCCGGGCTTGCCGGCCTTATCCCCCGTCTTGAAAAAGCGGTACTGGAGTCTGAGCAGCGCCGCGAAACCCGCATGAACCAAGTGGGCGATGCGCTGACGGCACTGGTCGATCAGTTGCAAGGCCTGCCGTTGACCAGCGATGTCTCCAGGCCGTTGAAGAAGCTTGCCAAGCGGCTGGAGGCCGGTGTCACCCAGTCTCGCGATCTGCCGCCGCTGCTGGGGGAACTCAGTGGGCTGCAAGGGCGTGCGCTGGCCGCGCTGGACAGGCCCGAAGCCAGTTCGCGGGGCGGCTTTTTGCAGCGGTTGTTCAAAGGTCGCGATGACCTGGCGCCTGTCGAGGCCGCCAGCGAGCAGGCGCCGGGCCTCGTCCCTGCTGCCTCGCAGCCCCTGGTTCAGGAAGCGTCCATTGTCCCTCAGCACGATGGGCATGAGGACAGCGATGCGTCCCCGTCACTGATCGAGTCTGAACAAATGTCGGGTGGCGAGCCGCCGCCCGTGCCCCCGGCACCTGGTCCGGCAATGGACGTGCCATTGCAAAGTGGGGGTGAGGATGATTCGACCCCTTTGGCTGATGTCCCGTTGTCTGACCAAGAGGCCTATGCCCTGCCCTACGCAGTCGAGCCGCCATACAGCCAGGTGGCCGCCCATATCGAGCAGACGCTGCTCGGTCTGCTGGATGACCTGAGCCTGCCGGACCGCCACAAGGCGCAGGCGCAGGCGATGCGCGAACGGGTGGCGCGCGGCATGAACTGGTACGAGTTGATTCCGGTGCTGGATGATCTTGCCGTGTTGTTGCTGGCGATCACCGACAGCGGCCAGCATGAGTTCGAAACCTATCTGCAATTGCTCAATGAGCGGCTCGAGGGTTTCCACGGCCACTTGCAGGCCGCCAGCGCAGGTCACGCCGACAACAGCAGTGCGGCACGCGAACTGGATACGCAATTGCGTGAGCAGGTGGACGGGCTGCAAACCGACATGCAAGGCGCCGCAGACGTATCGAGCTTGAAGCACCTGCTCGAAAGCCGGCTCGAAGGCTTGCTGATGACGATGGACCAGCACCAGCACGAGCGCGATCGCCGCGAGCAGGCGCTGGCTGGGCGTCTGCAGGGGCTGTCCGAGCGCGTGGCCAGCATGGAGCAGGAAGCGCTGGGTTACCGTGAGCACCTGGAGGAGCAGCGGCAGAAGGCGTTGCTCGACCCACTGACCGGCTTGCCCAATCGTGCGGCCTGGAGCGAGCAAATCGAGCGCGAGATGCAGCGCTGGCAGGAAAACGGCGGCGACTTGGCCATGGCGATTCTGGACCTGGATCATTTCAAGCAGATCAACGACGGCTATGGGCATCTGGCCGGTGATAAGGTACTGAAGATCGTGGCCGAACAGTTGCGCAAACGGCTGCGGGGCCAGGATTTCATTGCCCGCTTCGGGGGCGAGGAGTTCGTGCTGCTGCTGCCCGACACCTCGCCGGCAGACGCGTTACAGGTCGTCGAAACGATGCGCCTTGCCGTAGAGGCCTGCCCGTTTCACTTCAAGGGGGAGCGGGTGGTGGTATCCACGTCCATCGGGCTGAGCGCGTTCAGGCCTGGCGAGGTGGCCGATCAGGTGCTCAAGCGTGCCGACGTAGCGCTTTACCGTGCCAAGCAACGGGGGCGCAACTGCGTGGAGCAGCACTGACCGAGCGCCTGGCAAGGGCGAGCGCAGATGCGGGGAGAGCGTTATACTGTAGCGCTCATTCGCTGAGGCCACTGCCGTGCTTTCCACGCTGAAAAAATCACTGATCACCCTGCTGCTGCTGACTGTCGCCGGTTGCTCCACGGGCTTGCGCATCGACCGCAGCCACCCGTCAGCCAACCAAGACAACCGCATTCAGTTCGTGGTGCTGCACTATACCAATGCTTCACTGGAGCGCTCGTTGGCGTTGCTGACCCATGGCGAGGTCAGCAGCCACTACCTGATCGGTGATGGCCCCGCAACTGTCTACCAATTGGTGGATGAAAGCAGGCGGGCCTGGCACGCTGGCGACAGCCAGTGGCAAGGCAGAACCTGGTTGAATTCATCGTCCATCGGTATCGAGATCGTCAACGCTGGCTTTACCGATACGCCTGCCGGGCGGGTATGGCACCCCTACAGCGAAGCGCAGATCCAGTCGCTGATCGCGCTGCTCAAGGATATCGTCAAGCGTAATGGCATCGAGCCTCGGCACATCATTGGCCATAGCGACATCGCCCCACTGCGCAAGCAGGACCCCGGCCCGCTGTTCCCGTGGAAACGTTTGGCCGACGCCGGCCTGGGTGTGTGGCCTGACGCCTCTAGCGTGGCTCGCCAGCAGGCCTACTTCGAGGTCAATCCTCCTACGGTTGGATGGTACCAGCAGGCGCTTGCCCGATTTGGCTACGCCATCGAGCAGACGGGCGTGCTCGATGTCCAGACTCGGCACGTGATCGCGGCGTTCCAGATGCGCTTCCGACCTCAACGCTTCGACGGCCAGCCCGATGCGCAGACGGCCGCCATGCTCGAGGTGCTCAACCGCATGCGGTAAAGCGTTGACGGCTGCCGTTTGGTCCTCGCGCAAGCGAAGCGCTAAACGGCAAAGGTAATTGTCCATTGAGTTGCTATACCTTGGTAATCAACTGGATGCCTTCGATGCCTGATCGCCTAGCGGCCTTGCGCCAATTTTTCTACCGCCCCTGGATGCTTGCCGCTTTGGCGGCAATCGCCAGTGCCGCCCTATTGCTAACCGCCAGCATCGCCATTGCGTTGCAGCAGATGAAGCAAAGTGAAAGCGAACAGATGAATGCTCAGGGCGAGCGTTTTCTGGAACGACTGGAACAGGTATTCGGGCAGTTGCGCGAAGGTGTGGACTTATTGGAGACGCAACCTTTGCGTGGCTGCGGCCCCGCCATGCTGACGGCCTTGCAGCAGATCGGCTTGAGTTCACGGTTCATCTACGAGGCGGCCTATGTCGACGGTAATGTTGCCTGCTCGAACCGAGGTGACGAGCGGGCTTTCGTGCCGCTGCGCCCGCCAGACATCAAGGGGCCGGTCTACAGCTACTGGCTCAACACCACCACCGAGCCCGACGAAAACCTTGCCGCCCTGATGTTGGGGCGTGGCCGGTTTCTGGTGTCCACGTCCCGTGGGCATCTGACCGATGTAGTGGATTTGCCTCCGGGCGGGAGCTTGTTGGTCGTGCTGGACAACGGTGCTCGGGCGATCCCGGTGCTGGGCCCGCCCCAGGTGTGGCCACCGCCTTCTGTGTGGTCGACCAGTCACAAAACGTTGCTGGAGTTCAGCGATCGTCTCATCTATCGCATGCCCACCAAGTCTCCTGATTACCAGTTGGTTCTGATTGCACCACGCGCAAGTCTCCCCCTGCGCATGAATGGCGCCCTGTGGCTGCTGTTTCCAGGCAGCGTACTGGGAGCTTGTTGCATTGGCTGGCTGGTCCTGCAATTGGCTCAACAGCGACGCTCCATGAGCTCCGAGCTTCAGCAAGCGCTGAGTCGTGGCCAGCTGCAAGTGCTCTACCAGCCGATTTTCGAGCTCGACAGCAGGCGCTGTGTCGGCGCCGAGGCATTGGTGCGCTGGCGTCGTCCCGATGGCAGCCTGACCAGCCCTGAGCTGTTCATACCGCTGGCCGAGAATACCGGGCAGATCCGTGAAATCACCGACTTCGTCCTGCGACGCGTCCTTGAGCAACTCGGCCCTCTGTTGCGCTCAAGGCCCATGCTCTACATCTCGGTGAACCTGGCGGCGTGCGACGTGATGGTTCCGCGTGTTGGGGAAGTGGCGGCGCGCCTGCTGGCGCTGCACCGGGTGGCCCCGAGGCAGATCGCCTTCGAGGTGACCGAACGGGGCCTGATCGATGTGGTGGTGGCGCGCGAAAACCTGCAAGCGTTGCGCGCCGAGGGCCATCAAGTGCTGATCGACGATTTCGGCACGGGTTATTGCAGCCTGGCCTACCTTCAGACCTTGCCCGTGGATTGCCTGAAAATCGACAAGGCATTCATCGATGCGCTGGGCCACGATGCCGCCAGCAGCGGTGTGGCACCCCATATCATCCGCATGGCCCACGACCTGCATCTACGGGTGATCGCCGAAGGTATCGAGCGTGAGGACCAGGCGCTGCTGCTGCTTGGCGAAGGGGTGAAGTACGGCCAGGGCTGGCTGTTCGCCAAGGCCCTGACGGCCCGGCAGTTTGCCGAGCTGGTCACGCGGGATAAGTTGCCACGGGGCAGACAGGCCTGACAGGCCTTGCGAGCGTCAGACCGGCAGGGCCAGGTAGAACTGGGTACCTTCACCTGGTCGCGAGAAGACGCCCATGCGCCCACCGTGCAACTGCACGATTTCCTTGCACAGGGCCAGTCCCAGGCCGGCCCCGCCCTTCTTGCGGCCCACTTGCACGAACGGCTCGAAGATGCGGCCCTGCTGACCATAGGCGATACCCTCGCCCGTGTCCTCGACACTGATGATCACGCGTTCGGCATGGCGGCGCGCATGCAGGCGGATGCGCCCGCCCTGGGGGGTGTGCCTGACCGCATTGTGCAGCAGGTTGTCCAGCACGCGGTCGAGCTGAGCAACGTCAGCCTGGATGCGCGGCAGTGGCGGTTCCAGGGCCAAGACCAGTTCGATCTGCTTCTGGCCCGCCTGATCGGCGAAGCGCAATTGCGCCCGCTCCAGCAATTCATCGATGGCACAGGGCGCCAGCTCGAGCTTTTGCAGACCGCTTTGATAGCGGCTGAAGTTGAGCAGGTCGTTGATCAACTGGGTCAGGCGCTGCATTTCTTCGCCGATGGTTTCCAGCAGATCGTATTCACGCGCTTCCTCGGGAAACTTGACCCGTTCGCGCAGCAAGCCGAACGCCATGTGCATACCGGTGACAGGCGTACGCAGCTCGTGGGAGGCGCGTAGCACGAACTCGCTGCGCACCCGCTCGAAGGCACGCTGTTCGGTCACATCGTGCAGCACCATCACGGCGCCCAGGATCGGGCCCTGAGGATGGCTGACGGGCGTCAAGCTATAGGTCAGCAGACGCGTTTCCTCGTCAACGTCGATGTGAAGGTCGTCCGGTTGACGGTCCAGACTGCCGCCGCGTAGCACCTGGCACAGTTGCTGTTCCAGTTCAGGTCGTTCCAGGGCTTCGGCCAGGCTGCTGCCAACGCGGCTGTCGTTCCAGCCCAGTTGGCGTTGAGCAACCGGGTTCAAGTGCTCGAGCAAGCCCTGTCGGTCGATGATCAGCAGGCCATCATCGATACTGTCGAGCACGGCTTGCAGGCGCTGCTGCCCGGCGAGCAATTCGTCGACATTGGTGGCCTGGTGCTTGCGCAGGGCGTCGGCCATGATCCCGAAGCGACGCGTGAGCTGGTTCAGTTCGCTGGCTTGAGTGATCGGGAGTGTGACATCGAAATTGCCCTTGCCCAGCTGATCGGCTGCCTTGGCCAGGGCCTCGATGGGCTGGCCGAATCGGCGGGCAATGTTGTGGGCCGTGATGAAGCCCAAAACCAGGACCACCAGGCCCATCAGGCCCAGCACGCCGCCTACCAGCAGTGCGCGGGCACGGCTTTGTTCTTCGCTGCGAGCGATGTTGGCCAGCGCTTGTTTGTGGGAATCGATCAGGTCGGTACGCACTTGATTGAATGCGGCGCCCAGTGGCTGGTCCACGGCCAGGCTGCGCGAGGGCGCCGGGGTGGCGTGGTAAGCCTCGAGAAATGCCTGGTAGTGGTCGCGGGCTTCGCTGAACCCTGGCCGCTGGCCACCGTCGGCCAGGCCTTGGTCGAGCAGGCGTTGGAAGTCGTCTTGCAGCGTTTGCAACTGACCTGGAGCCGTGTCCGTATCCAGCAGCAGGATAAGCTGCTCACCCAGGTTCTGGCGTAGCTTTAGCCCTACATCCAGCGAGTGGTTGGTGTCGCGAACCAGCGCCTGCTGGGCCGAAGCCATCTGCAGGACACTGACCAGGCCGAGTAGCAACCCCAACAGGGCGACCGTGACCAGCGCCGAGATGCTGAGAAAGAGCCGCGTGCGCAGCTTCATGGTCGGCCACTTCACAGGTTGTACTGCTTACGCTTGCGATACAGGGTCGATGCGTCGATCCCGAGGGTCTTGGCGGCTTGGTCGAGCGTGTCGCTGGCGGCCAGCACAGCGCCGATGTGCGCGCGCTCAAGCTCATCCAGGCTCAAGGCGGCCCCTACGCGCGGCGCGTTGCTGGCCGGTTGCTCGCCCATGCCCAGATGGCTGATCTCGACCTTTTCCTGGGGGCAGATGATGCTGGCCCGCTCGATCACGTTACGCAATTCGCGAATGTTGCCCGGCCAGCGATAATTGAGCAGCGCTGCACGTGCTTCCTCACTGAAACCGCGGGCCGGCCTTGAGTATTCCTTGACGAAGCGCGCCAGAAAGCGGTCGGCAAGCGTGAGGATGTCTTCACTGCGCTCGCGCAGGGGCGGCAGGTGCAAGGTAATGACGTTCAGGCGGTAGAGCAGGTCTTCGCGGAAACGACCCTCGCGCACCATTTCTTCAAGGTTGAGGTTGGTGGCGGCGAGAATGCGCACATCGGCCCGGCGGGTGACCGGGTCGCCAACACGCTCATATTCCTTGTCCTGGATAAAGCGCAGCAACTTGGGTTGCAGGGTCAGGGGGAAATCACCGATTTCATCGAGGAACAAGGTGCCGCCGTCCGCCTGGTTGACTCGGCCAAGGGTGCTTTCGCTGGCGCCGGTAAAGGCCCCTCGCGTGTGACCGAACAATTCGCTTTCCATCAGCTCGGCATTGAGCGACGGGCAGTTGATGGTCACGCAGGCCTTGCGTGCGCGCTTGCTCCAGCCGTGGATGGCGCGAGCCAACTCACCCTTGCCGGTCCCGGATTCGCCCAGGATCAGGATGTTGGCATCAGTGGTTGCCACCTGGCGGGCTGTTTCCAGTACGACCATCATGGCCGGGCTGTGGGAGTCGAGGCCATCCTTGGGCTTGCGCACTTCGCCTTCCAAGGCTTCCAGGCGGGCGGAAAGCTGGCGCACCTCCAGTTGCTTGGCTGTGGCCAGGCGCAACTGGTCAGGACTGCAAGGCTTGACCAGGTAGTCGGCGGCGCCGGCCTGGATGGCATCGACCGCTGTATCGATGGCGGAGTGGGCGGTCACGATGACTACACGCATCCACGGCGCCTGAACGCGCATCTGGGCCAACACGTCCAGGCCATTGTCTTCGCCAAGGCGCAGGTCAAGGAAGCACAGGTCGAACACCTGGCGCTGCAGCAGGCTCTCCGCCTGAGTGGCGCTGTTGGCGGTCGCCACGCTATAGCCCTCGTCTTCCAGGCAGTAGCGGAAGGTGCGCAGGATCGCGGACTCGTCATCCACCAGCAGAATGCGGCCTTGCTTGTCCTGGGCTGATTCCATGTACCTGCGCTCCTTTGGGAAATATCTTTGTTTAGTGTGGGAAAAATCGGGCAAGTTGCATGGTCAATTCTGAAGGATTCTGCCCTTTGCACGCCAGCGAGTCGACCAGCATGCTCAAAAGTCCCGGGGACTGGCGATTTGCTTAGAGAGGGTGGTTGGCACATTGGTTGCGAAGAGTTTCAGATTTTGCCTACAAAAGGAGAGTACGACATGCCCTTCCCCTTTCGCGCGCTTGCGCTAGCGGTCAGTTTGCTGCCCTTCGTCGCTGTGGCGAGTGGAGATCCTGTTCACGATGCTCGCTTGGAAGGTTCGCTGCAGACGGCAGTGTCCCTGAACCGGATCCTCAACCCTTATCGGATCACCGTTGAGGTCGACGGCGCATCGGCGCGTTTGGCTGGGGAAGTCGAAAATGAGGTTGAGCGCCGTTTGGTCGAGGAAGTGGCCTTGGCCACTTCAGGTATCGAGAAGGTCGACAATCAGGTAAAGGTCAATCCTGAGCTGGTTGAGCGACCGCTGGCGTTGCGAGCCTATGCCCGGCGCACGGAAGACGTGACGCTGACGGCGGTCATACGGTCACGGCTGTTGTGGAGCCGCCTGACCGATAAGGCATCTATAGAAGTGCAAAGTGACAGCGGTGTCATCACGCTCCGGGGTCGGGTAGACAATCCCGAGGCCAAGGAGCTTGCGGGCGTCGTGGCACGTACCACCGAGGGGGTGTACCTGGTCAACAACCTGATCAGCCTGGACACCGCCGCCATGATCAAAGCCAAAGGCCAGCCCGTGGATGCCCCGAGCGGACCACAGCCAAGCGATGCCTGGATCGTGGATAAAGTCCAAAGCAGTTACAGCTTCAGCCGCAACCTCGACGGGCTGAATCTGAAGGTGGTGAGCCAGGATGGCTTGGTACGACTCTCCGGCGAAGTCGTTAGCCCCGAGCAGATAAATATCGCGATGGACATCGCCAGGCAGATCATCGGAGTACGTGGCGTAGATGCCGACATGCTCAAGGTGGCAACCAAGGTTGAGGGGTGATCGTGCATTTCGCACGGCCCCCCAGGGTGCATCGTGCAGGATACGTGGTAGGTCCTAATGGTTCAATCTTTTAAATCATTGAAAAATAAGGATTTTTTCTAATTTGAAAGCTGGCACGCAGGCTGCAATTCCTTGTTCAAGTCTGGACAAAAATTACAGCAGGAGAAGCCGGCATGAACCGCCCATCTGTCAACCGTTTGCAAGTTACCGCCCTGCCACTGCGTCAGATCATGTCGCTTGGCATCGCGGTCATGCTGACCTTGGCAGCAGGGCTGTTCTACTACAGTGTGCAAACCGCCCGGTTGGCCGATCAGGTAGCGGCGCAAACCGCCCTGCTGTCGCAGATCCAGAACACCCGCGCCAGTAACCTCGTTCAGGCAGCCGAGCCGCTGCCATCGAAGGGTAAGGCCGAGTCCCCTGCAACCGTTGAACATGTCGTACCACAGGACCGTTGGGTGTTCTGATCACCCTGCTTTTGAAAAACAAAGGAGAATCACCATGCTGAGCTGGGCTATCACTTTCCTCATCATCGCCATCGTCGCTGCAGTTCTGGGCTTTGGTGGTATCGCTGGCGCTGCAACGGGTATCGCCAAGATCCTGTTCATCGTCTTCCTGGTTCTTTTCGTGGCTTCGTTCTTCTTTGGACGCGGTCGCAGATGAGCAGGCTGTTGCGCAATGCCGTAGCTGGCGTTCTGATGATGAGCGCCACTGCAGCAGCGTTGGCGGCCAATGATGGCCAGCAACGCGTCGATCAATTGCTGGGTAGCGATGCCGAATACCGGGAATCTTGGCAGGATGCTGTCAAAGGCGAAGAACGCCTGCCCGATTGGGTATTGAACCTCACGGGGAGTTCGCCTCAGCAGATGTCGGCGGTCACGGAAGACGGTAATAAGTACCTCGTGGGCCCGCTCTGCGAAGCCGCGGAAAAATGCACTTACAAGCGTTTGATCGTGGCATTCAGCTGGGACAAGGATGACGCCTACGGGATGCTGGTGGAGGTACCGGAAGGCCTGCCCAGCGACAAGTCGCCTACCCGCCATGCGCAGTACCGGTGGCTTGGCGAACCTGATGATGGCATGAAAGCCCTGCTTCAGGAGCAACTCAAGCAGGACCCGAACTGGTACTGAGTCGCAAGACCAGTGTGGTTCAGGTCTGGCACTGTCATGAAATAGAAGCTGAACGGCCGTAGGCTTGCAGCCTTCTATGATGCGCCGCTCCGAGGAGGAGCAGCACATGACCAAGGGGCCGGGCTGTTCTGATCGCTACAGGATCGGAGTGGCCTAGGGGTACAGGGAGTGCCTCCACCTGTTGGGCCGGGTCAGGTAAGGCAGAATCGGAAGTTCCAGGTCAGTAGAGCCCTGAACGATCTTCAGGGTGGACCTGGCTTCCGAGGAGCCATCCAAATATCAGTGCACGATGCACGAATTCCCTCTCGGGACACATTTTGTCTCAACCGCATGTCTTTTTTTTCCTCAGCCGTGCTATCAATACGAGCTGCGTTTGAAGCATTCGGATTGTCGAACAACCTGATTTTTCCTACGTGCTTTTGCGACTATTCCAGCCGCCATTTGGCGTTTATGTCCTATTCGGGTTTCCGAACGGCGCACCGCATGTCAGTTATTTCCCTCGAAATGCCTCCACTTTCCCATGCTTGATCGGTATGGGGTATGCGTTTCCGGCATTAGATTTCCCTCTTTCCCATCGCAATAGTTGCGGCCTTTTTCGCCGACCGAGCCCTGCGCTCGTCTGCGCTGTCCTTACAACACGTCGCTGATCGGCGCATTCGCCCCGGGGTTGTTTCCACAGTTTTCCGGTAGCCGTTAGTTGACATGACCACTACAACAAAGGGTAAAGACATGAAGAAGGCAAAACTGAGCCTCGCCTGGCAGATCGTCATCGGTCTGGTCTTGGGCGTTGCAATCGGCGCGCTCCTGAACCACTTCAGTGCGGAAAAGGCCTGGTGGATCAGCAACGTCCTTCAACCTGCTGGTGATATCTTCATTCGCCTGATCAAGATGATCGTGGTCCCGATCGTGATCTCGTCGCTGATCGTGGGCATCGCTGGGGTTGGCGACGCCAAGAAGCTTGGCAGTATTGGCCTGAAGACCATCCTTTACTTCGAAGTCGTCACGACCATCGCCATTGTCGTGGGCCTGGTGCTTGCCAACCTGTTCCATCCGGGCGCCGGCATCGACATGAGCACCCTCGGCACCGTGGACATCTCCAAGTACCAGGCGACCGCCGCCGAGGTGCAGCATGAGCATGCCTTCATCGAGACCCTGCTCAATCTGATTCCGTCGAATATCTTCGCGGCGCTGATGCGCGGTGAGATGCTGCCGATCATCTTCTTCTCGGTCATGTTCGGCCTTGGCCTCTCCAGCCTGCAAGCCGAGCTGCGCGATCCGCTGGTACGCACCTTCCAGGCCGTATCGGAAACCATGTTCAAAGTCACTCACATGATCATGAAGTACGCGCCGATCGGTGTGTTCGCGCTGATCGCGGTGACCGTTGCCAACTTTGGCTTCAGCTCATTGCTGCCACTGGCCAAGCTGGTCCTGCTGGTGTATTTCGCCATCGCCTTCTTCGCCTTCATGGTGCTGGGGCTGGTAGCGCGCCTGTTCGGCTTCTCGGTGATCAAGATCATGCGCATCATGAAAGATGAGCTGATCCTGGCCTACTCCACCTCAAGCTCGGAAACCGTCCTGCCACGGGTTATCGAGAAGATGGAGAAATACGGTGCGCCCAAATCGATCTGCTCGTTCGTGGTGCCTACCGGCTACTCGTTCAACCTCGACGGCTCTACCCTGTACCAGAGCATCGCGGCCATCTTCATCGCCCAGCTCTACGGCATCGACCTGTCGTGGAGCCAGCAGCTGCTGCTGGTACTGACCTTGATGGTGACCTCCAAAGGTATTGCCGGAGTACCGGGTGTTTCGTTCGTGGTACTGTTGGCCACCCTGGGTAGCGTGGGTATCCCGCTGGAAGGTCTGGCGTTCATTGCCGGTGTCGACCGCATCATGGACATGGCCCGCACGGCACTCAACGTGATCGGTAATGCCCTGGCCGCGCTGGTCATCTCCCGCTGGGAAGGTATGTACGACGCAGCCAAGGGCGAGCTGTACTACGCCTCGCTGATCGCCGAGAAGCCTGAAGCTGCCATGGTGGGTGAAGCAGCCAAGCGCTGAGGCCAAGCCTGTTGGACACAAAGCCCCGACATGTCGGGGCTTTTTGTTGTCTGCGGCATCTACACTCACGGCGGGCCGCAGCCAGGGCGGTGTTCGATACGTTATGATTCGGGCATTTCGGGGGAGGTACGTGGATGCTCAACGGCTTGTGGCTCGGCTTTTTCCTGGTAGCGGCCATATCTGCCATGGCTCAATGGCTAGTGGGTGGCAACGCTGGCATCTTCGCGGCCATGGTCGAAAGCATCTTCGCCATGGCGAAACTTTCCGTCGAGGTCATGGTATTGCTGTTCGGCACCCTGACGCTGTGGCTGGGCTTTCTGAAGATTGCCGAGCAGGCGGGTATCGTCGAATGGCTGGCCAAGGTGCTGGGCCCCTTGTTCGCACGGCTGATGCCAGAAGTGCCGCCTGGGCACCCCGCGCTGGGGCTGATCACCATGAACTTTGCGGCCAACGGTCTGGGCCTGGACAACGCTGCTACCCCTATCGGCTTGAAGGCCATGCGTGCCCTGCAGACGCTCAACCCCAGCAGCACCACGGCCAGCAATGCACAGATCCTGTTCCTGGTGCTCAATGCGTCTTCCTTGACCCTGCTCCCTGTGACCGTCTTCATGTACCGGGCTCAGCAAGGCGCGCCCGACCCAACCATGGTGTTCCTGCCTATCCTGCTGGCCACCAGTGTGTCGACGCTGGTAGGGCTGCTGTCGGTCGCGGTGATGCAGCGTTTGCGGCTATGGGACCCTGTGGTGCTGGCTTACCTGGTGCCCGGTGCGTTGCTGCTGGGGGGCTTCATGGCCTTTCTCGGCACGTTGTCGGCAGCCGCGCTGGCCAGCTTGTCCTCAATCCTGGGCAACCTCACGCTGTTCGGGGTGATCATCGTCTTTTTGATCATCGGCGCGCTTAAGCGGGTCCAGGTCTACGAAGCGTTCGTCGAAGGGGCGAAGGAAGGCTTCGACGTTGCCAAGAGCCTGCTGCCCTACCTGGTGGCGATGCTGGTGGCGGTCGGTGTGCTGCGCGCATCAGGGGCGCTTGAGGTGGCGTTGGACGGTATTCGCCATGCGGTGAACTGGATGGGCCTGGATACGCGCTTCGTCGAAGGGCTGCCAACTGCCCTGGTCAAGCCGTTTTCCGGCAGTGCCGCACGGGCGATGCTGATCGAGACCATGCAGGCCCAGGGTGTGGACAGCTTCCCTGCCTTGGTCGCTGCGACCATTCAGGGTAGTACCGAAACCACGTTCTACGTCCTCGCCGTGTACTTCGGTGCCGTGGGCATTCAACGGGTGCGCCATGCCGTGGGGTGTGCACTGTTGGCCGAGTTTTCCGGTGTGGTGGCAGCGATCTGCGTTTGCTACTGGTTCTTTGGCTGAACGGCGTTTCAGGTGCTACAGGGTGCGTCGCTCATGAAGCGGCGCCATCCTCGACTACCTTGAAGCGCAGTACGCCTATCACCTGGCCATCTTCGGTCAGCACCCTCACCTGCCAACGCCCCACCGGGTTGGGCGGGAAGTTCTGCTTGTGGGTCCAGGCCCGATAGCCTTCCTTGCGCCCACCGTGAATGTCCAGGGCAATACGGTCCACCTCCTGCCCGTCTTTCTGCCACACATGGTAGATCCGCTCATTCAGGCCGCGCGGCGCGTTGATGGCGGTGTAGGCGTACAGGCCGCTGCTGCGAATACGGCTGGCAGCGATTTTATCCAGTGAATCTCCCGGCTCACGGTTGATGACCTCGGTACTCACGGCGACCTCGGTCATCCACAAGGTGGCCGGCGGCACCCAGGAGCGCAACAACCAACCACCGCCACCGACTGCCAGCGTGATCACCACCAGGCCGACACCGCGTCGCCAGTTGCTGACCGGGAAGCTGCTGACCAGGCTTGGGAAGGACAAGGCCATGGCGATGATCAGGGCCAGCTTGAAGCTTTGCGCGGTGGTGAGGTGCAGGATGATCGGCAAAGCCGTCAGCAAGGCGGCGAACAGGGTCAGGGTGTGCAGCGCCATGAACAGCCAGCGCCGCGGCGCGAGCCAGCGGTAGTACAGCGGGTCGATGATCGAGACCAGCCCGGCGGCGCCCAGCAAGCCTGTAAAGATCGACTGGCCGCTGTTCCAGGTGGTGGTGATGAAGAAAAACGGCAGCACGAAGAACAGGGATTCCTGGTGGATCATCTGCGTGGCATAGCGCAACAGCGGCTGGGGTATTTCACGCTTGAACGTACGCGTGAACAGGCGAGTGAGCGTGCTTTCGAGCATCAGCCAGACCCAGCTGACCAGCAGCATGACGGCGATCCAGCTGGCAAGCCCCGCCTGCCGGTCGACCAGGATGAAGCTGCCTACACCCGATAGAAAGCCCCCCAAGGCAATGACGCCCGGATAGCGTTTGAGCAGTTCGATGATGCGCTGGGCGATCTTGGGTATTGGGGGCATGGGGGCTGCAATGCTTGGAGTGGCTAGGGGGCGGCCCTTGCATGCACGACGCGGGCATTGAAAGGATACCGCCGTTTCACATGTGCCGAGTAGCACCGCTTGGCTTGTCAGGAGTTTGTCGACGCCAGCGCAGAAGGCACGCGGCGAGCAGCAACCCTGCCAGCAGGAACGACAGACCGTAGAGCTCGTCGTACCCAAAGCAGCGGTTTTTCGATACGAATGTAGCCTTCGTGGGCGAGCAACTGCTCGAGCGCCTGGTTGGCTTGCTCCAGTGTCACTCGTCGCAGCTGACGCACAGGGCTGGTGAAGCGGCCGTCGGTGTAGTCGTTCAATGCGCCCCAGTAATAATCGGCAAGGGCACTGTTACCTTGGGTTGCCCAACTTTCCTTGGCGATGCTCGCTTGCTTGATGCGGGCAAAGGTGTCCGGGTCCAGGCCCTGCTTGCGCAAATGATCGAACAAGCGCCGCATGACCTCGATGGCCCTTCCTATATCATCGCGCTCAAGGTCGGCGTTGAGGCTGAGCAGGCCGGTATCACCGAAGCTCTCGCGCTGGACCGAGGGCCCGTAGGACAGGCCGTTGCGCAGGCGCAGCTGGTCGTACACTGCCCAATCCAGATAACGGGAGAGCAGATCCAGGGTGGCCTGATGGTCGTTGTCCAACACGGGCTCGATGAACAGCCAGTGGAGTTTGGCGGTATCGCCCAGCCAGCCGTGCATCAGGTCGCGCCGTTGCTTGGCCTCGTGGCTGATCGATTCCAGATCACGGCGGTCTTCCGGCTCGGTGGCCGGGAGTTCGCCGAAGGTTCTTTCCAGATAGGCGGGCAACAGGCGGTCAAGGCCACCCACCATGATCAGTGTCATGTTGTTGGCCGCGTACCAACGCTCGCGCAGGCCTTGGACCTGCTCGAGGGTCATGTCGTCGAGGTTGGAGCGCTCGGGGCATTTCAAGCCCAATTCCGTGGCCAATTGCTGCCCGGCGGGGTGGCCGATGTCCTGCCGGTCGAGCCAGCGCTGCAGATGCCCGTAATGGCCACCGTCCTCACGCTCGATGATGCGCTTGGCAGTCGCCAGGGCCTTGGCGTCGATCTGGGTGTCGCGAATGATCGACAGCAACAGATCGAGTACCTTGCGCTGATTGCGTGCGGGCGCCTCGATCACGAACGTGGTGTCGGCATTGCCCGTGAACGCATTCCATTCGCCACCCAGCGCCTGCAGGCGCTCTTCCAGACCCCCTTCGCCCGTGTCATCCACTCCACTGAACAGCAGGTGCTCCAGCAGGTGCGGCAGCTCTTTCTGGTCGCAGCCGAAGTCGTCCAGGCCCACCCCCACGACCAGGCGAATGGACACATGGTCGCGTTCGTAGCCGTCCTTGAGAATGACCTGCAGGCCGTTGGGCAGCAGATAGCCCTCCACGCGAGCGCGGTCCAGGGCAAAGGAGCAGAGGCTACACATCAGCAGGCAGACGAACATCAGGCAACGCATGGGTGAGCGGGGGTCCTCAGGTCGGCGACATCACGGCAGAGGGGCTTCGTCCGGCACGCTGTCGAGCATCAGCCCGCCCGTGTCCGAGCCGCCCAGTACCACATAGGCACTGCTGCAGAACAAAGAGTTCAACCGCTTCATGTCGGCGATAAGCTCCAGGTGGATGGAGCTGGTCTCGATGCTCTGTACCACTTTGCGCTGCAGGCGGCTGACATGGGCGTGGGCCAGGCGCCGTTCCTGGGCGCGAAAACGACGTTTCTCGCGCAGCAGCAAACGCGCGCTTTCCGGGTCGGCGCTGAGGAATACCGAGAGGCCAAGGCGCAAGTTGGCCAGCAATTGCTCCTGCAATCCGGTCAGTTCCTCCAGCCCCATCTGAGAAAAGGCACGGCGTTGGCTTGTCTTCTGCTGCTGGACTTTGCGCAACATGCGTTCGATCAGGTCGCAGGCCAGCTTGAGGTTGACGGCCAGCTCGATGATCTCGGCCCAGCGACGGTTGTCGTGTTCGCTGAGGTCCTCGCGGGTCATCTGCGCCAGGTATAACTTGATGGCGCTGTACAGGGCCTCGGCATCCTCACCCAGTGCGCGTACCTGCTGAGGCAATGCAGCCTGAGTGCCGCGCAGGGCGCCAAGCATGGCTTCAAGCAAGTTGTCGACGATATCGCCCAGGCGCAGCGTCTCCCGGGCAGCATTGGCCAGCGCCAGGCTGGGCGTTTCCAAGGCCGAGGCGTCGAGATGGCGCGGGCGTATCTGCCCGTTGTCGCGCTCGCGCTCTGGCAACAGGCTGTTGCACAGCCTTCCCATGGGCTTGACCGTAGGCAGCATGATCAGGCAGCGGGCCGTGTTGTAGAGCAAGTGGAAGCCAATGACCAGTTCTTGCGGACTGAAACTCAGTGAGTCCATCCAGTCCACCAGCGGGTGGAGCACGGGGATGATCAACAGCAGGCCGATCAGCTTGTACAGCAGGCTGCCCAGCGCCACGCGGCGGCCGGCGGCGTTCTGCATGCTGGTGCTGATGAACGCCAGCAGGCCGCTACCAATGTTGGCGCCGACCACAAGGCCTATGGCCACCGGCAGGCTGATCACCTCGGCACCTGCCAGTGTGGCGGTGAGCAGGACGGCGGCCAGGCTCGAATACGACACCATGGCAAACAATGCACCGACCAGGGCGTCGAGCAGAATGTCGCCGGTCAGCGAGGCGAAAAGCACCTTCACGCCTTGGGCATGGGTGATGGGGGCGGCTGCCTGGACGATCAGTTCCAGCGCCAGGATGATCAGGCCCAGGCCGATGCCGACGCGGCCGAGTTGGCCAGCACGGGTCTGCTTGCGTGAAAGGAAAAAGATCACCCCCAGGAAAATCAGCAGGGGCGAAAGCCAGGACAAGTCGAAGGTCAGTACACGGGCCATGAGCGCCGTGCCCACGTCGGCCCCTAACATGATGGCCAGCGCCGGGGTCATGGCCATCAGGCCCTGACCTACGAATGAGGTGACCAGCATTGCGGTTGCGTTGCTGCTCTGCACCATTGCAGTGACCAGAATGCCCGCGATGAAGGCCAGCGGGCGTTTGTCCATGTTCTGGCCGATGATGCGTCGCAGATCCGAACCGAATACCCGCAAAATGCCGGTTCGCACGATGTGCGTGCCCCACACCAGCAAGGTGACTGCCGAAAGCAGATTGAGTAGGGTCAGCATGACGAGAGCCCCCTGAGTGCACCGGCCAAGGTGGCCGGTCGAAAAGACGCGGGCGCAGTGCTGTTTGCAAAGGCCTGTTCAAGCTTTAGTTCTATTATGCCGCTGCCGCCAGCTTCGCATGGCTGTCATCATTTTGAAACATCCTTGGGACGTACTGGCGGCATGCGCAAAGGGCCCCGCAGGGCCCTTTTCTTCGTGACGTGTGAGGTTATTGACCCGGCACGTCCTTGCGCAGCTTCACGGCCTCGTGCTCCTTGCCAGCCTTGCGTGCCAACGACGTACGCATGCGGATGTTGATGGCTTCGACCGCCAGGGAGAAGGCCATGGCGAAATAAACGTAGCCTTTAGGAACATGCACATCGAATGCTTCGGCGATCAGCACGGTACCTACCACGATCAGGAACGACAGCGCGAGCATCTTCAATGAAGGGTGCTTGTCGATGAAGTCGGCGATGGTACCGGCACAAGCCATCATGACCAGCACGGCGACGATGATTGCGGCGATCATCACCGGCACGTGCGACACCATCCCCACAGCGGTAATCACCGAATCCAGGGAGAAGACGATATCGATGATCGCGATCTGGATGATGGTGTACAAGAACTTGCCGCCAGAGCCCTTGGGTTCGTCGGCGTTTTCTTCTTCGCCTTCCAGGCCGTGGTAGATCTCCTGCGAGCTTTTCCAGAGCAGGAACAAGCCACCGAAGAACAAGATCAGGTCACGCCCGGATATACCCTGCCCTAGCACCACGAACAGATCGTCTGTCAGGCGCATTACCCAAGTGATGGACAGCAGCAGCATGATGCGAGTGACCATGGCCAGGGCCAGGCCGAAGATCCGGGTACGCGGCTGCATGTGCTTGGGCATGCGGCTGACCAGGATCGAGATCATGATGATGTTGTCGATGCCCAGAACGATTTCAAGCGCGGTCAGGGTGAAGAAGGCAACCCAGATTTCCGGGCTGGTCAGCCATTCCATGTGTTTTCCTTTGAGCGGTATGGGCGATGCGCCTGCATCGAGGCGCATTGCGGTGGAGAGAGGTCTGTTATCAGAGACTACTGAACAGCGGGAAAATGCCCATGATCAGCGCGGCGAACATTATGCACAGGCACACCAGTACTGCCCACTTGAGCGTAAAGCGTTGGTGATCCCCGAATTCGATGCCGGCCAGGGCGACCAGCAGGTAAGTCGAGGGGACCAGCGGGCTGAGCAGGTGCACCGGCTGCCCGACGATGGATGCACGGGCCATCTCGACCGGACTGATGCCATAGTGGCTTGCCGCTTCGGCCAGTACGGGGAGAACACCGTAATAGAAGGCGTCGTTGGACATGAAGAAGGTGAACGGCATGCTCACGATCGCCGTGATCACCGCCAGGTACGGGCCCAACGCTTCGGGAATGACAGCCAGCAGGCTTTTGGACATGGCATCGACCATGCCCGTGCCCGACAGGATGCCGGTGAAGATGCCCGCGGCGAAGATCAGGCCGGTAACCGCCAGCACGCTGCCAGCGTGGGCGGCGATACGGTCTTTCTGTTGTTGCAGGCAGGGGTAGTTGACGATCATCGCGATGCTGAAGGCGATCATGAACAGCACTGGCAACGGCAGCAGGCCGGCGATGAGGGCCGCCATCAATGCAGCGGTCAGTGCGCCATTGAAGTACAGCAGCTTTGGCCGGCGTGCCTCTGGATATTGCGAAACACTGATGTCGCTGTGATCGATATCGTCAGTTGGCAGGTGCAGCTCGCCCAGGCGGGCACGTTCGCGTTTGCCGTACAGGTAGGCGATGGCCAGGATCGCGACCACGCCGAACAACATCGCTGGAATCATGGGTACGAAGATATCGGAAGGGTCCACGTGCAAGGCGCTGGCCGCCCGCGCGGTGGGCCCACCCCATGGCGTCATGTTCATGACCCCGCCGGCAAGAATGATGAGCCCCGCCATGATGCGCGGGCTCATGCCCAGGCGGCTGTACATGGGCAGCATGGCCGCGCAGCAGATCATGTAGGTGGTAGCGCCGTCACCGTCCAGCGATACCACCAGGGCCAGCACGGCGGTGCCTACCGACACCTTGAGCGGGTCGCCCTTGACCAGCTTGAGGATTTTTCGCACCGCAGGGTCGAAAAGGCCGGAGTCGATCATCAAGGCAAAGTAGAGAATAGCGAACATCAGCATGACGCCGGTGGGCGCCAACTTGCTGATGCCTTCGAGCATCATGGGGCCGATCTTGCTGGCGAAACCGCCAAAGAGGGCGAACAGAATGGGCACCAGGATCAGGGCGATCAAGGCCGACAGGCGCTTGGTCATGATCAGGTACATGAACGTGACGACCATGGCGAAGCCGAGGAAGGTCAGCATGGCAATACTCCAGGCGAGGCGCGACGAAAAAGAGGACGGTTCGGGCGGGTCAGCGTGCAGGACGCTGCGCGTGGAGTAGGTAGGACGGGACTAAGAAAAGTCGGGCACGGAAAGGCATCGGTATCACCATTGTTGTTGTTGGTTGCGCCGGGCGCGGCACGTACCTCGCCCTGGCTGACCGGTCTGTGCCGGCAATGGGGCTATCCTAAGCGGGCAAGCTTTCAGCCAGCTTTCGCTCCAACAAGGGTGACAAAAGGTAGGTAAGGCGGGTGGATGAGCTGTTGAGCCGCTACAGCTGTAGCCCACCCGCTGCCTTATGCAGTGCGCGAAGATGCTCTCCGATGTGCTTCACGTTGGCTTCAACTGCCGCTATCTGCCTGGCCCGGGAAGGTTCGAGCAGCGCCCTCACCTCTTTGTCCAGGTTGGTACTCAAGCGCAGCAACTGCGCCTGGCGTTCGCTGCTGACCTTTTCCAGGTGAACCCGCTCTTCTCGCTGCGGCAGCCCGTAGCCTGTGGTGTCGAGCAATTCCGCCGGGCGACTCAGGAAACCGCTGTTGGCGAGCATCTGCTTGAGGGTGGCATCGGCCTTGTCGACGCTACCATCCTTGAGCGCTGCGGCATTGAGATAGCGCTGCTTGACCTCGTCCTGTGCCAACAGCAGTTGCCGTCGCAAGCCCGCCTGTTCCAGAAGCAGCAAGGCGGCACTGGTGCGCAGGTCAGCCTGGTCGAACCAGGGCTTGCGTTGCTCGGCGTCCAGGGCCAACCAATCCTCTACCTTGGTTTGCTTTACCGGCAGTTGCTTCTTCAGCACATCGAACATGGCCTGGTAGCGGTCGCGGTACGAGTCAAAGCGGTAGCCCAGGCGCAGTGCCTCTCGCGGATCGTCCAGCACGCTGGTGTCAGCCAGCCCACGGCCGTCGAGCACGGCAAGCAGGCCATTGGGCATGATGCTGTCGAGGTCGTTGAGTTTTGGGTTGGCGGTACCGCTACGCAGCAGCTTCAGCGATTCCACGGCGCAGTTATTGGACAGGAACCAGTAGTTGCCGTCGTAGCTCCACTGCATTTCGGCGGCCTGGCGGACCAGGTTCTCGATCTCCTCACGATTGAGCTTGAGTGGCACCGAGGCCAGGCTGCGCAGTTCGGTCTTGGTGTATTCATCGATGACCTGCCCCAGCGGCAGCACGAACAACCGGGAGGGGTAGACGCCGACCAGTCCATCCCAGCTGGACAACTGGACGTCGTTGACGAAAGCGCGATACGAAAGCACCAGGCTTTGATCAAGGTCCAGGCGGCAGTCCGGGCCTCGCGGACGGCCGGGCTTGCAGATGACCAGGCGCAGCATGCTGTGCCCCCAGCGGCTGACCAGGTTCTGATTGGCCTCGGCCAGCAGGTAATCCACTTCGTACACCCGCTCGGGGTCGACCTCACCCAGCGGCTGGCGCGCGAAGTCGCTACCGGCATTGATGAACGGCAGGCCTTTGGCGCAGGCGTCCTGGGGAGGGCTCCAGCCAAAATGTTGAGTCAGGTATCGATTGAGCGCGGGGCGGCGACAGCCATAGCTGGGGTCGAGAAGGAAGTACTCCATATTGACCGCGACGTATTCTTTCGGGCTGCTCAGCTCGTAGCGGTCGGGGCTACGCACGAACTGGCCGTTATGCTGTTCGCGCTCGCCGCGCCGGCCTACGTACTGGGGCCAGCCGGCGAGGTCCAGCAGGCGTGGGTCATCGCTGAGGGTGAACCGTCGCCCCGCCTGGCCGCGGCATTCGCCGGGCAGGCCTACATTCCCGACAGTGCCTTGCAGGCGGTTGCATCGAGTGAACAATGCGTTCTGCTGCCCCGGCCACAACCGGGCGCGGTCGTAGATATGAGTGAGCTCATGGACCACGGTCGCCAACAGTTCGTTGCGCACAGTGCCATGGGGCCGATGCGTCAGCTCTGTGGTCGCGGTGCCGTCGGCAAGGCTGGGCAGCAGGCGCCGATTGAGCATCAGGCTGGACACCAATGATGCCTGGCCGTAGGCGTCAGGCGGCATCTGGTCACTCCAACTGACGCTGACGGTGCGATCAAGCCGCTGCTTGAACGAGGGTGGCAGGCTGGCCATCGCTTGGTCGAGCAGCGCCTGGCTGGCGCTGACCTGCTGCGGGGTCAGGTCGGCGGTTTGCAGATCCAGGTGCAAGTCTGCAAGCGCGGGCGTGCCGAGCAGTGTCAGAAGACAGCCGAACCACCCGGCACGCAGTGACTTCACAGCGCGAGAATAGCTTCGGCCAATACCTGGTCACTGGCATCGCGTGCCTGCGGTACACGCTCGCGCAACGTCGTGAACGCCGCTTCCAGTTGCGCGCCACGGATATCGCCGTCGCTGGCCACGAAGCTGGCTGCATCGTCGTGAGCTTCACGTACCACTTTCGAATCGCGAATGGATGTCGTGGTATCCGATGTGAAGTCGATCGAGCGGCCAAAGGCGCGCACGATGATGTTGCTGGTGGCCACCAAGGTCTGAGCCTGGGCCAGGTCGGCCAACAGGAACATGCCGAGAGTAGCGGCAATCAGCGGTTTACGCATGGAGCATCTCCGAAAATACTGGGAGGAAAAGGATAGTCATTCGACGAGGATTGCTCGCGCCAGTTCCAGGTCGCTGGCAGTGCGCGCGGGTTTATGCACGCGAATGGCTTCAAGGGCTGCCTCAAGGCGTGCACCGCGCACACGACCCTCGGTGGCGACGAACACTGCTGCATCGTCGCGCGCTGCGCTTATGAGCTTTCGATCAAAAGGTGCAGTGGTGACCTGGGTCGTGACGTAACCCGAGATCACCAGGCCTTGGGTGGTGGCGTCCAGCGCGTGGGCCGTGGCTATGCCCGCGATCCAGAGCAGGGGTAATAGCAGAAAACGCATGAGCGATCGGCTGGAGACGGCTTGCTGACTCAAAGAGCCAGGATGGCTTGAGCCAGTTGCTCGTCGCTGGCGTGCAAGGCAGGTGCCTGGGCACGGATGTGAACCAGCGCGCTTTCGAGCTTGGCGCCCCGGATGCTGCCCTGGCTGGCGACGAAGCTGGCGGCGTCGTCGCGGGCTGCTTGCACGATCTTGTTGTCGCGCAGGGATGAAGACGCATCGGACGTGGCGTTGGTTGAGGCAGCGACGCCTCGTACCACGGTGTCGGTGGTGACGACAAAACTGCTGGCACTGGCTGTACCAGCCAGGCCAAGCATCAGCGCAGCGCCGATCAGGTAAGTACGGGTCATGAACGTAAGCTCCTGGTGTGAGGGGATCCAGCTGGGAACGTGGGCAACGGCCCTTGCCTAGACTATGACAGTCGGTTCTACCAGACAGTTAAGCGAAGCGTATCACGCGGTGCTGTATCAAGATGTTAATGATAGAGCGGCGTTGAACTGTTATGCCTTATAGAAGAGCTCACGGTAACTGTACCGGTGACGGAGATTTTATTTGAAACACAAATAAAAAACCCGTCGCAGGGCTCTGCGACGGGTTTTCGAAATTCACGTTGCCAGTCAGGCTGGCACAGGCGCTTAGCGCCAGAAAGGCTTGCTCAACTCTTCGTAACGCTGCGATTCGCTGATACCGGCGTCTGCCAGCAGACGCGCATCCAAGCGGGCCAATTGACGACGGCTGGCCATACGACGCTGCCAAAGCAACAAGGTAGAGGCTACGCGCAGGGGGAACGAGGCGTTGGATTGTTTGGCGGTGCTTTCAAAAACCAGACCGGAACTGAGGGTACGTTCCATGATGATCATCCTTCCGCTTATGGCGGCATTAGATAGTGATTTAACTGATGCCAATGATCCTCCCCTCTTGTCCATAACAGTAGATACAGTTGCAGGTAAAGAGGGTGAGCCAGTTAACTGTGTAATGCTACTGTTGCACTCGAAAGTGGCTAAACTGTACTGGTGTGCGCGAATATGGTGCATATTTCGGTGATTCCTCTGCCTTTCGGAGAGAACACCTGGTGAAAAGCAGTACAGTAGTACAGTTTATTCTGTTCCTGCCTTGTTGCTGCTTTCTCAGTGGCGTAAAAAAAGGGTCGCCAAGCGACCCTTCGAGGTTTGTGCTTACTTCAGGACGCGTTACAGGGCAAGCATGCGACCTGTCTCTTCCAGGTTTTCATGCCATGCCAGTGCTTCACGCAAGATGTGCGGCGTGTGCCCGCCCCGCTGGCAAGCGCGCTCGAAGTAATCGTTCAAGGCCGCGCGATAGTCGGGGTGCACGCAGTTGTCGATGATCGCCCTGGCGCGCTCCCGAGGGGCCAGGCCCCGCAAGTCTGCCAGGCCTTGCTCGGTGACCAGGATGTCCACGTCATGCTCGGTATGGTCCACATGGCTGACCATGGGTACCACGCTTGAGATGGCGCCGCCTTTGGCAATCGATTTGGTCACGAATACGGCCAGGTGTGCATTACGGGCGAAGTCGCCGGAACCGCCAATGCCGTTCATCATTCGGGTGCCGCAGACGTGCGTGGAGTTGACGTTGCCGTAGAGGTCGAATTCCAGGGCAGTGTTGATACCGATGATACCGAGACGCCGAACCACTTCGGGGTGGTTGGAGATTTCCTGCGGGCGCAGAACCAGCTTGTCCTTGTACTTTTCCAGGTTGCCGAACACGTCGGTGTTGCGGCGACTGGACAGGGTGATGGAACTGCCCGAGGCGAAGCGCAGTTTGCCCGCATCGATCAGATCGAACGTGGAGTCCTGCAGCACCTCGGAGTACATGGTCAGGTCTTCGAACGGCGAGTCGATGAGCCCGCACATCACGGCGTTGGCAATGCTGCCGATCCCCGCCTGCAGGGGCCCCAACCGGTTGGTCATGCGCCCTGCTTCAACCTCTTTCTTCAGGAAGCTGATCAGGTGGTCGGCAATGCCTTGGGTTTCGTCATCGGGTGGCAGCACCGTGGAGGGCGAATCGGGTTGGTCACTGATGACGATGCCTACGATCTTGGCAGGGTCGATGGCAATGGCGGTACTGCCGATGCGGTCATCCACCTTTACCAATGGGATGGGCGTGCGGGTAGGACGGTACGTAGGTATATAGATGTCGTGCAGCCCTTCCAGATTCGGGTTGTGCGACAAATTGATCTCGACGATAACTTTTTTGGCAAAGATCGCAAAGCTCGCCGAGTTGCCGACCGACGTGGTCGGTACAATATGCCCTTGCTCGGTGATGGCCACCGCTTCGATCACGGCAATGTCGGGGAGCTTCAGTTGCTGGTTGCGCAGTTGCTCGACGGTCTCCGACAAGTGCTGGTCGATGAACATGACCTTGCCATCGTTGATGGCCTTGCGCAGCGTACTGTCCACCTGGAACGGCATGCGGCGGGCCAGTACACCGGCTTCGGTCAGCTGTTTGTCCAGGTCGTTGCCAAGGCTCGCGCCGGTCATCAGGCTGATTTGCAGCGGCGACTGCTTGGCGCGTTCGGCCAGCGCGTGAGGGACGGCCTTGGCTTCACCGGCGCGGGTGAAGCCGCTCATGCCGACGGTCATGCCGTCCTCGATCAGGCCAGCGGCGTCGGCCGCACTCATTACCTTGCTATGCAGGGAGGACAAGCGGATGCGATCACGGTACATGGATTGTTATCTCGGGCTACTAAGCTACTGCTGCGCAGTCTAGTGATTTAGACCGGTGCCGTCCCGCGACCATGGTCGTATTACCCCCGCCGCTTCATGGCCGTTGATCCGGATCAATTAACGAAAAAGCCCTGGCCGTTATCGACCAGGGCTCTTCTTGTTCACAGGATCAGAACAGAACCTGCCTCACTCCACGGCCTTGACCATGTCTTCGATGACCTTCTTGGCGTCGCCGAATACCATCATGGTCTTGTCGAGGTAGAACAGCTCGTTGTCCAGGCCTGCATAGCCGCTGGCCATGGAGCGCTTGTTGACGATGATGGTCTTGGCTTTGAAGGCTTCGAGAATCGGCATGCCGGCGATCGGTGACTTGGGGTCATTCTTGGCGGCCGGGTTGACCACGTCGTTTGCGCCCAATACCAGGACTACGTCGGCCTGGCCGAACTCGGCATTGATGTCTTCCATCTCGAAGACCTGGTCGTAGGGGACCTCGGCTTCTGCCAACAGCACGTTCATGTGACCAGGCATACGCCCTGCCACCGGGTGAATGGCGTATTTGACGGTGACACCGTTGTGCGTGAGCTTCTCGGTCAGCTCCTTGAGCGCATGCTGGGCACGTGCGACGGCAAGGCCATAGCCGGGAACGATGATCACGCTGTCGGCGTTGCTGAGCAGGAAGGTCGCATCGTCGGCCGAGCCGGACTTCACCGGACGCTGTTCTGTGGAGCCTTGGGCAGCACCCGCTTCGGCATCGCCACCAAAGCCGCCCAGGATGACATTGAAGAACGAGCGGTTCATGGCCTTGCACATGATGTAGGACAGAATCGCCCCGGACGAACCTACCAGCGAGCCGGCGATGATCAACATGGAGTTGTTCAGCGAGAAGCCGATCCCTGCTGCAGCCCAGCCCGAGTAGCTGTTGAGCATCGACACCACCACCGGCATGTCGGCACCGCCGATCGGGATGATGATCAGCACGCCCATGATGAACGCCAGCACCAGCATGAGGGTGAAGGCGCTGTAGTGGCCGGTGAAGGTGAACAGCAACCCCAGCGCGATGGTGGTCAGGCCGAGAATGAGGTTGAGTTTGTGCTGACCGGCAAACTGCACCGGCGCGCCTTGGAACAGGCGAAACTTGTATTTGCCCGATAGCTTGCCGAAGGCGATCACCGAGCCCGAGAAGGTAATGGCACCAATGGCAGCCCCCAGGAACAGCTCCAGGCGGTTACCCGTAGGGATTGGATCGCTGATGGCGGCGACGATTCCCATCGACTGGGGCTCGAGCACTGCGGCAATGGCGATGAATACCGCGGCAAGGCCGATCATGCTGTGCATGAAGGCGACCAGCTCAGGCATCTTGGTCATCTCGACGCGTTTGGCCATCACCGAGCCTGCGGTGCCGCCCACCAGCAGCCCGACGATCACATAGCCGATGCCGGCCGTGGCCAGCTCAGCACCGAGCTTATAAATGAGACCGACCGTGGTGAGGATCGCGATACCCATACCGATCATGCCGAACAGGTTGCCACGCCGGGATGTAGTGGGGTGCGACAGGCCCTTGAGCGCCTGGATGAAACACACCGAGGCGACCAGGTACAGAAGTGTTACCAGATTCATGCTCATGCTGACTTCTGCCCCTCGTTCTTGACCTTTTTCTTGAACATTTCAAGCATGCGGCGGGTGACCAGGAACCCGCCAAATACGTTGACTGCAGCCAGAGCAACGGCGAGCGTGCCCATCACCTTTCCGGCAGGCGTGACCGTTAGCGCAGCGGCGAGCATGGCACCGACGATAACGATGGCCGATATCGCGTTGGTGACTGCCATCAGCGGGGTGTGCAACGCCGGTGTGACATTCCAGACCACGTGGTAACCCACATAAATGGCCAGCACGAAAATGATGAGGTTATAAATGCCATGGGAAATCAGCATGTCTTCCATTTGTCGTGCTCCTCAGCCGTTCTTGCGGACGATTTGACCGTCGCGGCACATGAGGCAGGCCGCGACGATGTCGTCTTCGAGGTTGATGGTCAGGGCGCCGTCCTTGTCGAACAGCAGTTTTGTGAAGTCCAGCAGGTTGCGTGCGTAAAGGGCGGAAGCGTCCGCTGCCACCAGGGCGGGTAGGTTAGTTGGGCCCACGATGGTGACGCCATGGGCATGCACGACCTCGTCAGCCACGGTCAGTGGGCAGTTGCCGCCCTGGGCCGCTGCCAGGTCGATGACTACCGAACCTGGTTTCATGTGGGCGACCGTTTCGGCGCTTAATAGCGTAGGCGCTTTGCGGCCAGGGATCAGTGCGGTGGTAATGACGATGTCTGCTTGCCGGGCACGCTCGTGTACGGCCTGAGCCTGACGCTGCATCCAGCTTGCCGGCATGGGCCTGGCGTAGCCGCCGACGCCTTGGGCACAGTCGCGCTCCTCATCGGTCTCGTAAGGCACATCGATGAGCTTCGCGCCGAGCGATTCGATCTGCTCCTTCACCGCAGGGCGCACGTCCGATGCCTCGATGACTGCGCCAAGACGCTTGGCCGTCGCAATCGCTTGCAACCCCGCTACACCTGCACCCAGGATCAAGACGCGTGCTGCCTTCACCGTACCGGCGGCCGTCATCAGCATCGGCATGAAGCGCGGATAGTGATGGGCAGCCAGTAATACGGCCTTGTAGCCGGCGATGTTGGCTTGGGATGAAAGTACGTCCAGGCTTTGTGCCCGAGACGTTCGCGGCGCGGCCTCCAGCGCAAAGGCCGTGAGGCCGCGCGCGGCCATCTTGGCGATAACGTCGTTGTTGAACGGGTTGAGCATGCCGACCAGGAGGCTGCCGCTGCTCATCAGCGCCAATTCACCATCGGTTGGCGCGACTACCTTGAGCACCAACTGGGTGCCATAGGCTTCAGCCGCCGAGCCTAGGCGGGCACCGACAGATTCATAGGCGCTGTCCGGAATGCTGGCATTGACCCCAGCACCTTGCTGGACCGTAACCTGATGACCCTGACCTATCAGTTTCTTGATGGTTTCAGGCGTCGCGGCGACCCTTGTCTCGCCGGTCTGCGTCTCGAGCGGAACACCAATGTGCACGACTATTTCTCCTGCGATGACCTTTTTTATATTTGTGAGGCCAGCGCACTTCGTAGGGTGCGCCGGAGCGGCTTAGGGCCCAACCACCCGATTCTGGGCGGGCACAGCATTTTGCAGACGAACCAGACGAGCTTCAATAGAATCTGGAGCGAAACTAACCAATAACTACAAGTCACCATGTGACCAGATGTCGCAGCTGATCTGTTGCGAACGCTCAAGCGCCTTTATTCGTCAAGCTAGGCCAGTTTTCAGCGGAAAATCTGCATTTTTCGTGTTTAAGCAGGCGAATGTCGCAAACAGAGGCTTGATAACAGATCGCTGAAGCACTCTATCACTGTCAGAAGCGCTGCAATATAGTTATTTAAATGCGACAGATCATTATATCTGTAGGTGTAAATTATAATTGACTACGGGGTCAGCTTTCCTTGGTGTCAGTGTAATCCGCCGCCTGTGCCACCAGCCATTCCCGAAACGCATCCAGCGTGGTTGATTCGACCCTGCGCTCCGGAATCATTAGATAGTAGGCCCTGTCGCTACGTAGAACATGCCTGTTAGCGACCACCAGCCTACCCTCGCCGAGCTCGCGTTGAATGAGAAAGGGGGGAATGAGCGCAACCCCCATTCCATGCATGGCCGCTTGTGCGAGCATTGAAAAGAGCTCAAGGCGGGGGCCGGTCATGTCGGTTGCTACAGAAATGCCGATGCTGCTGAACCACTGGCGCCATGCATAGGGCCGGGTGCTTTGTTGCAGCAGGGGGAGTTGTGCAATGTCGTGCGCCTGGAGGGTGTGCCTATCACCAAGCAACGCCGGGCTGCAGACAGGGACAGGATTTTCACCCATCAGCCTGTGCGAGCGGGTACCTGACCAGTCACCGTCACCAAAGTAGATGGCGGCATCGAAGCTGGTATCGGCAAATAGAAAAGGTCGTGTGCGATTGGTCAGGTTGACCGTGACATCGGGTTGACGCTGCTGGAAATCCATCAACCGCGGCAGCAACCATTGAGTGCCGAACGTGGGCACCACTGCCAGCTCGATCACGCTGGCGCCCTGCTGACGCATCACCGACAGCGTATCGCGCTCTACCGCATCGAGTTGCGCGGCCACTTGCCGGCTGTAGGACAGCCCTGCTTCGGTCAGCTTCACGCCCCGGTGTGAGCGGCGGAACAACTCAACGTTCAAAAAGCCCTCAAGGCTGCCGATCTGCCTGCACACAGCGCCCTGGGTCAGCGACAGTTCCTGAGCAGCCTTGGTGAAGCTTTCGTGGCGGGCGGCAGCCTCGAAGCAAACTAGGGCTGTAGTGCTGGGTATCTTCCGACGCATGCCTATCCCTCACTCGTGGACATTTGATTTTGGGGTTTCAATGCTCTCTGAGTGAGAAAATAGCACTCATAGGTGCAGAAACGTCGTTTGTCGTCGCCGCTTGCCCGGCCTAGGATCACGTCATAAGTCATCCACCGTTCTGGGAGAAATGCATTCATGGCCGCCAAAGCAAGCTTCAGCTGGATCGACCCCCTCTTGCTGGATCAACAGCTCAGTGAAGAAGAGCGCATGGTTCGAGACAGTGCCTATCAGTTCGCCCAGGACAAGCTGGCTCCGCGCGTGCTTGAAGCGTTCCGTCACGAAAAGACAGATGTAGCGATCTTTCGCGAGATGGGTGAAGTGGGCCTGCTGGGCGCTACGATCCCGGAGCAGTACGGTGGGAGCGGTCTGAACTACGTGTGTTACGGGCTCATTGCTCGCGAGGTAGAGCGCATCGACTCGGGGTATCGCTCGATGATGAGTGTGCAGTCGTCGTTGGTGATGGTGCCGATCAATGAATTTGGCTCCGAGGCACAGAAACAGAAGTACTTGCCCAAGCTTGCCAGTGGCGAGTGGATTGGTTGCTTTGGCCTTACTGAACCCAATCATGGGTCTGACCCGGGGTCGATGGTCACTCGTGCCCGGAAAGTCGAAGGCGGCTATCGGTTGACCGGCAGCAAGATGTGGATCACCAACAGTCCTATCGCTGATGTGTTCGTGGTGTGGGGCAAGGACGACGCAGGTGACATCCGTGGTTTCGTTTTGGAAAAGGGCTGGGAGGGCCTGAGTGCACCGGCGATTCATGGCAAGGTCGGGCTGCGCGCCTCCGTGACGGGTGAGATTGTCATGGACAATGTGTTTGTGCCCGAGGAGAACATGTTCCCTGAGGTGCGCGGGCTCAAGGGGCCTTTCACTTGCCTGAACTCCGCACGCTACGGCATTTCATGGGGAGCGCTGGGCGCTGCCGAGGCCTGCTGGCATACAGCGCGTCAGTACACCCTGGACCGGCAGCAGTTTGGCAGGCCGCTGGCTGCCAACCAGCTGATTCAGAAGAAGCTCGCTGACATGCAGACAGAGATCACCTTGGCACTGCAAGGCTGCCTGCGTCTGGGGCGCATGAAAGATGAGGGCACTGCCGCTGTCGAGATCACGTCGATCATGAAGCGCAACTCATGTGGCAAGGCGCTGGACATCGCCCGCATGGCGCGTGACATGTTGGGCGGTAATGGCATCTCGGACGAATTCGGCGTGGCGCGTCATCTGGTCAACCTCGAGGTGGTGAACACTTATGAAGGCACCCATGACGTGCATGCTCTGATTCTGGGGCGTGCGCAGACAGGTATTCAGGCTTTCTATTAATAAGGAGGCTGTCATGGGAGCGCTTTCGCATCTGCGCGTGCTGGATCTGTCGCGGGTACTGGCGGGGCCGTGGGCTGGTCAGATCCTTGCGGACCTGGGTGCCGATGTCATCAAGGTCGAGCGTCCTGGCAAGGGCGATGACACGAGGGCGTGGGGACCGCCTTATCTCAAGGACAGCGCGGGTGGCAGTACTGGCGAAGCGGCTTATTATCTGGCAGCCAACCGCAACAAGCGCTCTATCACGATCGACTTCACCCAGTCTGATGGTCAGCGACTGATCCGCGAACTGGCTGCCAAGAGCGATATCGTCATTGAAAACTTCAAGGTAGGCGGTTTGGCGGCTTATGGGCTGGATTATCCATGCCTGAAGGCTATCAATCCGAAGCTCATCTACTGCTCGATCACCGGGTTCGGGCAGACAGGTCCCTATGCGCAGCGTGCGGGCTATGACTTCATGATTCAGGGGCTTGGCGGGCTCATGAGCCTGACAGGGCTGCCGGAGGGTGAGGTGGGTGCGGGGCCTGTGAAGGTTGGGGTGGCGCTGACGGACATTCTTACCGGGCTGTATTCGACGGTTGCGATTCTGGCGGCGCTGTCTCATCGGGAGCAGCGTGGTGAGGGTCAGCACATCGACATGGCTCTGCTGGATGTCCAGGTGGCGTGCCTGGCCAATCAGGCGATGAATTACCTCACAACGGGCGTGCCGCCGCGTCGCCTGGGCAATGCGCACCCGAATATCGTGCCTTACCAGAACTTTCCCACGGCCGATGGCGACTTCATTCTCACTGTGGGCAACGATGGTCAGTTCCGAAAGTTTGCAGAGGTGGCTGGGCAGGTACAGTGGGCTGATGACCCGCGGTTCGCAACCAACAAGGCACGTGTAGCCAACAGGGGCGAGCTAGTACCGTTGATTCGCCAGGTGACGGTGTTCAGGACGACGGCGCAGTGGGTGAGTGACCTGGAAGCAGTAGGCGTGCCGTGTGGGCCGGTCAATGACCTGGCGCAGGTGTTTGAGGATCCACAGGTAGTGGCGCGAGAACTGGCAGTGAGCATGGCGCACCCACTGGCAGGCACAGTGCCCCAGGTCGCTTCGCCGATTCGCTTGTCGCAGACGCCTGTTGAGTACAGGCATGCGCCACCTCTACTGGGTGAGCATACAGAGAGCGTGTTGAAGGCACTGCTAAGCATGCCGGATGCCGAGGTGAAACGGTTGCGGGTGGCCGGGGTGATCTAGCGGGTGACGGCGGCTATGAATAAGCGGGGGGCGGCAGCCCCCCGCTTTGCTTTTGATTTATATGCAATTAAAGGTTGACGCGGCTTCGAATCCCCTTATAATGCGCCCCACTTCCAGCGACATCGGAACGCGAAACTCCTTGAGATTCAATGAGTTAGCTAGTTCGGGTGGTGCTGAAAGG
>NZ_DIIQ01000030.1:0-2879 GCF_002420785.1 Pseudomonas sp. UBA5666
GTGGGGAAGGGAACGATCAAACTTTTCCTTAGCCATCGATACAATCCTCCGCAGAAGAAATAGTCTTGCGCTGATAAAACAAAGGCAGATATTTTCATATCTGCCTTGTTTATATGGAGCTCTTGAGCGGACTTGAACCGCTGACCTCACCCTTACCAAGGGTGTGCTCTACCAACTGAGCTACAAGAGCGAAACACATTGTGCAATAACCAGCAAACTTGGAGCGGGTAGCGGGAATCGAACCCGCATCATCAGCTTGGAAGGCTGAGGTTCTACCACTAAACTATACCCGCGAGGCTTGCGGCTCTCGCTAAAACTGGTGGAGGGAGAAGGATTCGAACCTTCGAAGCTCTCGCAACGGATTTACAGTCCGTCCCCTTTGGCCGCTCGGGAATCCCTCCAGATGTGGCCGGCATTTTATTCATCTGCCGTCCTAGTGTCAAGCGCTTTTTCAAATTTTCTCAATCAAATCTGAAACTTAGCTGCTGTGGCACCGCTTGCAACTCAACCACCTGAGTGGTGTTCCCTGCGAAGCGGGCGCCATTCTATCAAGCTATTCACCAGTTGCAATACCCTGGCAGAAAATAATTTGATGTTTTAAGTCTTTGAAATCATTGGAAAGCGCGTCGAGGGTCGCTGGGTCCAACAAACGCTCACTTGCAGGCTCTACTTTCAGCCAACGCCCTTGGGCACCTGCGACCTGCCCTCGGACCTGGGCCGTGGCGATGTCCAGGCTGGTCAGCCGCTGACGAAGCGACTCAAGCGTATCGGGCGTCATTGCGCCTCCGACTATGAGGCACTCCTCGCGACGTCGCTCAGGTGCCGCCACGCCTGCTTCCCGCAATAGGCGAATGTCCTGCTGACTGCCTTTATAAAGCGAAAGCGGCGTTACATCCTTGACCTTGAGCGGCGCCTCCTGTTGATTCCAGACGTAGTACACACCGTTGAGGATCAGCAGCAACAAGAACAACCAGCGCATAGGCACCTCAATTCAGTGGGCAGGCCATGGCCAAGCCTACAAAGACCAAGTCAGGCACCACGCGCGCGTCAGGCAACGAGTCCTTGACTAGCGGGGCGTCCCCTCCCGTCAGGAAAACAGTAAAATCTTCACCCCATATTTCACGCGCCTGCTCAAGTTGTGTGCGTACGAAGCCTTGCAGCATCAGCACGCAGCCTCGCTCGACCGCCTCCACCGTCGAGCGACCCGGGGTCAAGCTGACCAATGCACGCTCGGCGGATGCATCGTCATAGCGAATACGGCGCGTGTGCGTGCGCAGTTGGCTACGCATCAGCGGCATGCCCGGACAGATATAGCCGCCTAGATGCTCGCCGTTTGCGGCGACGAAGTCTGCTTTGGCCGCAGTGCCCAGGTCAATGACGAGGCAAGCGCCCTTGGCCAGGTGAAATGCGCCCAGCGTTGCCAGCCAACGATCCATCCCGAGGCGCTGATAATCCGCATAGCCGTTGCGCACGCCCGCCATCTCCGGCGCTGACTGTGCGACTTGAGCCTGGACGGCAAATACCTGGGCAATCAGGGTCGTCAAGGCATCGGTTTCTTCCTCACTGCGCACGCTGACGATACGACAAGCCGTAATCTGAACGCCTGCCAGCACTCTGATCTGATCCATGAGTGTCTGGTCGGAATCCACGATCCCGCCACCCACAATCATTGCATCGTGAAGATGAATTACCCGCCATTTGATGAAGCTGTTACCGCAATCGAGCTCAAGAATCATCACTCAACCTCAAACTAAGCTCGCCGCCGCTGAAGACTTTCTCCACGCCATCCACGCGCATGCGCAAACCGCCCTGCCCGTCCACGCCCGCGACCACTCCTTGTACCTGGGTGGCTCCGGCAATGAGCGTTACATTGCGCCCCTGCCAGAGGTGCGCTTGCTCCCACTCTTCCTGAAAAGCCGCAAACCCATAACGGCGGTGACGCCCCAGCTCATGCTCCAAGTGGTGGCTCAGCACCGCCACTAAATGGTTGCGGTCTACAGACGCTCCTAATTCTCGACGCATGGAGGTCCATCGTTGATCCACCTGCGTATTGGCCTGCATATTCACGTTTATGCCAATTCCCAGAACCACATGGCATACGTCTGCCGGATCACCGATCAGCTCAAGCAAAATGCCCGTTATCTTCTGACCATCGACCAGCACGTCGTTAGGCCACTTCACGCCTACATTCTTTACCCCGAATGTCTGCAATGTGCGCATGACCGCCAATCCCACGACAAGGCTCAGCCCCTCAAGCTGACGCATGCCACCGTCAATGCGCAGCACCAGACTGAAGTATAGGTTTTGCGCGAAAGGGCTGATCCATTGCCGACCGCGTCGCCCGCGACCGGCACTCTGCTGCTCCGCCAATACCACGAAGGGCGCCAGTTGCCCGTTAGCCGCCAGGCGCATACCTTCGGCATTGGTCGAATCGATGGACTCATGGATGAATGTGGGCCAGGGCGCCGCCTCTGCATGGCCCGCGATCGCCGCACCGTCCAGCAGCACCAACGGTGAAGCTAGCTGATAGCCACGGCCACGTACCTTGTGGATACTGAGGTTCAGCTCGCTTTCCAAGTGCTGCAGCTGCTTCCACACCGCACTGCGACTGACGCCCAGAGCCGCCCCCAGAGCTTCTCCGGAATGGAATCGGCCATCCTTGAGGAGATTCAACAACTTCAGCATGCGCGTCTCGACTTCGAATGAGGCTGGCATGATAGCCATGGGGGATTGCCTTGCATAGGACAAGGGCTTGCGATTGGGGGCAGCCGGGTGCGCTGCACGGCTCCCGCTCAGATACCAGACCGCCGGCCCTCGCGCCCTTCACAGGAGCAATGCCGGCGGGTTTGTCTGAGACGCAAAGACAAAACCCCTACCTG